>JAFKFQ010000302.1 GCA_017308215.1 bacterium
CGCAGGTGTGGGAGTGGGGGCCGGGCACCGGCGGGGCGCCGACCGGCGCCGGGCAGGGCGTGCGGCGCGAGAACCCGGTCACCGGGTTCGACCCGTTCGACGACGTCTCGCTCGGCGCCCTCCGGGCCGAGGGCGCCGACGGGCGGGTCACGGCCCTGCGGTACCAGGGGCCGTACCCGCTGTTCAACGCCGCGCTCAACCTCGTCGCCGGCGACGAGCTGGCGGTGCAGGACCGGCGGGCGGCCTCGTTCGTCCTGTCCCCGGGGTACTGCGGGAGCGAGGAGACCGGGTTCGCCGCCACCCCCACGGCCGACGGCGACCGGGCGAACCTGACCCTCGGCCGGGCCATGACCATCTCCGGGGCGGCGGTGGACCCGAACATGTCGTTCCACCACTCGCCTCCGGTCACCGCCCTGCTGACCGTTTTCAACGCCCGCCTCGGGTGGTGGCTCCAGAACCCGCGCGTCCCGGCCGCCGCCCCGTGGGCCGCGGCCCCGCCGCGGGGCGGCGTCCTCCAGCAGCTCGGCCGCGAGTTCTTCGGGCTGACCGACGAGAAGGGGTCGTACGTCCACCTGTCCGACGGCGGCCACTTCGACAACTCCGGGGTGTACGAGCTCATCCGCCGGCGGTGCCGGTTCGTGGTGGCGGTGGACGCCGCCCAGGACCGGGACGACGCGTCCGAGAACCTCGCCGCGCTGGTCCGGCTCGTCCGGGCCGACTTCGGCATCCGCATCGAGATCGACACCACCCCGCTCCGCAAGGGGCCGGACGGGCTGAGCCGGTGGCACGTCGCCGTCGGCCTCATCCGGTACGACGACGTGGACGACCACGCGCTGGCCGGGACGCTCGTGTTCGTCCGGTCGTCCCTCACCGGGGACGAGCCGTCCGACGTGCGGCAGTACGCCGCCACCCACCCGGAGTACCCGCACACCTCGACCGCCGACCAGTTCTTCGACGACGCCCAGTTCGAGAGCTACCGGATGCTCGGCGAGCACGCCGCGGTGAGCGTGTTCGAGGAGGCCGTCGTCGCCGGCCGGACCCGGTTCGACGTCGCCGAGCTGAAGGACGACACCGGCCACCGCACGGCCGTGCGCGAGCTGTTCGCGGCCGTGCGGAACCGCTGGTTCCCGCCGCCCCCGGCGTTCGACCAGAACTACGCCGACGCCGGCCACGAGTGCGCCCGGCTGATGAGTCAGATCCGCACCGACCCGAACCTCGACGGGTTCGCCCACGCCCTCTACCCGGAGCTCCCGCCGGAGGCGGGCGGCGCCCCAGGCGCGGACGCGGCCCCGGCGGACGCGCTCGGCCGGCCGCACGAACTCCTCGCCGTCAACCAGATGCTCGACGTGATGGAGCGGGCGTGGCTCGGCATCCAGCTCGGCACCTACCACGCCCACCCGATGCACCGCGGCTGGATGAACGCCTTCCGCCGGTGGACGAGCTCGGCGACGTTCCGCCGCGTCTGGCCGGTGGTCCGCGGCGAGTTCAGCAAGGACTTCGTCCGGTTCTGCGAGCGGGCGCTGAACCTGCCGCCGGTCCGGGCCGTGCCGCGGCCGGTGGCGTCCGACGCCGAGCTCGAGCGGGTGCGGCAACTCGACGCGGAGTTCCTCCGCGAGTGGGGCCAGCAGTTCGGCCGGGTGCGCGAGCAGGAGGCCGGCCGGTCGGCGGCGGCCCACCCGCTACTGGAGCAGCTCGCGGCCGCCCCGGAGCAGGACGGCTACCTGACAGCGGCCGTGCGGGCCACGCGCGGGGAGTGGCCGGGCGAACCGCTGGCGTGGCTGCTGTACCTGTCCGAGTTGCGGCCCGACGGGACCGACGCGGTGATCGACCGCCTCCAGGACTTCCCCGTCGGGCTCCTCGCCGTCACCCCGCGGCCCGGCCCGGGGCCGGGGTACGAGATCGTCTTCTGGGTCCGGCCGGCGTACCGTTCGCTGAACCTGGGCCGGTCGGCGATCGAGTACCCGGAGGGGGGCGTACCGGGCGGCGAGAAGCTGTACCTGAAGATCCGCCGGCTTCTACGCGAGCGGTACCCCGAGAAGGACATCATCCTCCGGGCACACTACCCGACCAGCGCCGCGGTGGGCGGCGACCGGCTCCAGCGGGCGCTGTGGATCAACTTCTTCCACGACTACGACTTCCGCCGGGTCCGCGAGCCGGCCGACGGGCCGTTCATCACCGTCGAGTACACCGTCCGCCCGGCGGGGTGAGCCGCCGGGTGCGGGAAAGTGTGGCGTGGCGGCGCGAGAACCTCGCGCGGCTCGGGGTCAAGCTCCGGCGGCGCGGGCGGGCGGGCGGGCCTCCCGGAGGCACCCGACGGGCGGGGCACGGAGGCATGAGACCGAATCGCGTGGAACGGTAGCGCGGGCTCGTCGGAGCCCGCGCTACCGTTCCACGCGATTCGGCATCAGACCAACGGTACAGGCACCCGACGGGTGGCGGCACGGAGTGCCGCACCACACTTCAGCGGAACGACTGGCCGCGGAGGAAGCTCTGGACCTCCTCGCCGTAGTAGTCGAGGGTCGGCTCCTGGTACGGGCTGGTCCGCTCGCCGGCCTGGGTCACGAGATCCCGGTAGGTGCCGGTGAACCGGCCGCTGTTCCAGATCTCGATCAGCGTCTGGGTGAACAGCCCGTGCCGCCCGGCCTCCAGCGCCGTCTGGTCGGCCCGGCACGCCGCGATCCGCAGGATGGTCGCCCGCGTCCTCTCGATCGCCCCGGCCGGGTCGAGGGCGGACGTCGCGGCCCGCAGTTCCGCCTCCTGGACCTGGTTCGCGGTCGTGTGCTGCTCGGAGCGGAGTGCGCGGACGCGCGGCACCGCCGGGCTGCCGACCGATCGGGCGGCGAGCCGGGCCAGTGGGTCGTCCGCGCCGCCGGCGCCGCGCTTCTTGGTCTCGAGCTGCGCCCCCGCCGTCGGGCTCGTCCCGCTATGACAGCTGTCGAGCAGGATCAGCACCCGTACCCCGGGTTGGAACGCCCCCCACCGCACCACCACCTCGTCGTCCACCAGCATCCGATCGAACAGACAAAACGCCTGGTCCGTCTTCCGCGGCGCCTGGTCGCCGTTGTAGTCCTCGACCAAGGCGCCGTGGCCGGCGAACGTCATGATGAACAGGTCGCCCCGCTGGAGGCCGGCGACGGCCCGGTCCACCTCGGCGAGGACGGCCGCCACGGTCGCCGCCTCGCCCACCAG
>JAFKFQ010000303.1 GCA_017308215.1 bacterium
TCCTGTCCATTTTTCTTGCCCGGGCATTTCACCATGACCGACCCCGCCCACGGCCGCTACCGCCACTTCAAGGGCGGCGAGTACGAGGTGGTCGGCGTCGCACGCCACTCGGAGACTGACGAGCGGCTTGTCGTCTACCGGCCGCTCTACGGCGACGGCGGCCTGTGGGTGCGGCCCGTCGGCATGTTTCTCGAAACCGTCGAACACGACGGCCGCACGGTGCCGCGGTTCACCTTCCTCGGGCCGACCGGATGAGCCCCGACCCGCGGCCGCTCGTCGGCGACAGCCCGGCGCTCGCCGCCGTCCGTCGCGCCGTGGACCGCGTCGCGCCGACCGACGCCACGGTGCTCCTGCTCGGCGAAACCGGGACCGGGAAGGAACTGGTGGCGCGGCTCGTCCACGACCGCAGCCCGCGGTGCGGCGGGCCGTTCGTGCCGGTCAGCTGCGCGGCGCTCGCCCCGGGGCTGATCGCCAGCGAGCTGTTCGGGCACGAGGCGGGCGCGTTCACCGGCGCCGTGAAGCGCCGCGCCGGCCGCTTCGAACTTGCCGCCGGCGGGACGCTGTTCCTCGACGAAGTCGGTGAGCTGCCCCCGGAGGCGCAGGCGGCGCTGTTGCGCGTGTTGCAGGAGCGCGTGGTCGAGCGCGTCGGCGGCGGGGAGTCGGTCCCGGTGGACGTGCGGCTCGTCGCGGCGACGCACCGCGACCTGGCGGCGGAAGCGGCGGCGGGGCGGTTCCGGCCGGACCTGTTCTACCGGCTGAACGTCTTCCCGATCGCCGTGCCGCCGCTGCGCGACCGCCCCGGCGACATTCCCGCGCTCGCCGCGCACTTCGTTCGCCTCTTCGCCGCGAAACACGGTCGCCCCGTCACGCGGGTTCGCGCACAGACGTTGGCCGACCTGTCACGCCACCCGTGGCCGGGGAACGTGCGCGAGCTGCAAAACCTGATCGAGCGAGCCATGATCCTGTCCGACGGGCCGGACCTGGCGTTCGACCCGGGGTGGCTGGCCGGCGCGACCGCGGCGGAGGGGGCGGGGACGTGGTCGGCGCAGGAGCGGGCGCGCATCCTCGACGCGCTCCGGGCGGCCGGCGGGCGGGTGTACGGTCCCGGCGGCGCAGCACACCGCCTCGGGCTGAAACCGACGACGCTGTACGGCAAGATGCGGAAGCACGGCATCGACCGCAACCCGGCCGCGTGGGGGTGACGACCGCGGGCCGTTGCGCGACCACATCGCGTCATCGGTAGCAGCACAACTCTCTGAAAATCCTGGTGATTTTTCGCCGGCACGGGTGCTGCTTTGGAGGCGGGTGTTGTCCCGACACCCGGTCCCGAAAGGCGGTTCCCGTGGCCCACGTTGTGACGCAGCCGTGCGTTGGCTGCAAGTACACCGACTGCGTCGTCGT
Source organism: bacterium (assembly GCA_017308215.1). GTDB lineage: Bacteria > Planctomycetota > Planctomycetia > Gemmatales > Gemmataceae > Urbifossiella. The sequence continues at coordinate 1,402 of JAFKFQ010000303.1, forward strand.
CTGCCCGATGGAGTGCTTCTACGGCGACGCGACGCAGCTCTACATCGACCCCGACGACTGCATCGACTGCGGCGCGTGCGCGCCCGAATGCCCGGTGGAGGCGATCTACCTGGGCACCGACGTGCCGGAGCGGTGGGCGGGGTACGTGGCGCTGAACGCCGACCGCGTGCGGGCGCTGAAGCCGCACGGGCGCGTCACCGAGAAGCAGCCGCGGGGGGCGTAGAGGTGTGTCTGCCGGTCGGTGTCAGGTGCGAAGCCCCGACGTGGCGAACGGCCGGCGTGAGCCGGCTGGTGGTTGGTACAGGCACCTGGGACGGCAACCGGTCATGCGCGTTGTCCGCTCGGGCACCTGTACCGACTACCAGCCGGCTCACGCCGGCCGTTCGCCCGGGCCGCCATCGATCGGTCGACGCACCACTACGATTCGTCTTTCCGCCGCCGCGTGGCGTCGCGGTCCATGCCGTTGAGGGCGTCGGACCGGAAGCGGCCCAGGTTCTCCTCGGCGTGCGCGGCGTCCTCCGGGTTCTCGCTCAGCGTCTTCTTCAGCTCCTGGCGCCGGTGCTTGTTGCCGCGCTTCTTCACCGCACGCTTCAGGTCGCGCAGCCGTTTTTTGTCGGGATCGGGAGGCATCGCCGCGCCCTTTGCAACTCGTTCTGCCCACGGCCCACTGTCCACTGCCCACTACGAGCCGCACACTGCCGGCATGGCCCGCGTCCTCATCGCCACTGACGCCTGGCACCCGCAGGTGAACGGCGTCGTCCGCTCGCTCGACACCACCGCGCGCCACCTGCGCGCCCTCGGCCACGTGGTCGAGGTGGTCGAGCCGTCGGCGTTCGCGTCGGTGGCGGTGCCGTTCTACCCGGAGATCCGCCTCGCGCTGCCGCGGCCCGGGCGCGTCTACGACCGCGTCTGCCGGTTCCGCCCGGACCACGTCCACATCGCCACGGAGGGGACGATCGGCCTTTTGGTTCGCCACTTTTGCCGCCGCCGCGGGTGGCGGTTCACCACATCGTACCACACCCGCTTTCCCGAATACCTGAACGAGCTCGTCGGCGTGCCCGTCGGGCCGACGTACCGCTTCCTGAAGCGGTTCCACAACGCCGCGGCCGCGATGATGGTGGCGACGCCGAGCCTGGAGAAGGAACTCGTCGGCCGCGGGTTTCGCCCGCCGATCCGCCGCTGGAGCCGCGGCGTGGACCTCGGCGTGTTCCACCCGCGGCCGAAGCCGGCGGGCGGGCACGCGCGGCCGGTGATGCTGTACGTCGGCCGGGTGTCGCACGAGAAGAACATCGAGGACTTTTTGAAGCTCGACATCCACGGCACGAAGCTGATCGTCGGCGACGGCCCGGCGCGGGCGGAACTGGAGCGGAAGTACCCGGCGGCGGTGTTCCTCGGGTACCGCAAGGGCGAGGCGCTGGGTGAGGTGTACGCGGCGGCGGACGTGTTCGTGTTCCCGAGCCGCACGGACACGTTCGGGATCGTGGTGATCGAGGCGCTGGCGAGCGGGCTGCCGGTGGCGGCGTACCCGGCGACCGGCCCGATCGACACGATCACGGACGAGAAGTTCGGGGCGCTGGATAACGACCTAGGTGCTGCGGTCCGCCGGGCGCTGGCGACCGGCGACCCGGCCGCGTGCGCGGCCGAGGGCGCCGGCTACACCTGGGATCGCTGCACGCGGCAGTTCTTCGAGAGCCTCGTGCGGGTCCGTGGCGAACGGCCGGCGTGAGCCGGCTGGTCGTTGGTACGGGTGCCCGGACGAGCAACACTGGTGACCAGTCGCCGGATC
>JAFKFQ010000423.1 GCA_017308215.1 bacterium
CGGTGGTGACGTCGCCGGTGTCGGAGGCGGCCGTCAGCCCGGTGATCGCCGGGGCGAGCGGGGCGGAGTTGTCCGCGACGAACGTGGCCGACGGGCCGGCGCCCGCGGCGGCGTTCCCGGCCGCGTCGGTCGCCGTCCCGGCCGCGACCGTGATGCCGATCGTGCCGTCGCCGGTGATACCGGAGACGGTCACCGTCCACACCAGCCCGGACCCGCTGACCGACACCGTCCCCGTCGCCGTCCCGGTGGTGTTGAGCGTCACGTCGGCGTCCGACAGCGTGACCGTCACGAGCGTGGCGTCGGAGTAGGTGATGGTGAACGTGACCGGGCCGCCGGCCGTCTGCGCGGCCGACGGCGCGGAGATCGTGACCGCCGGCGCCGTCGTGTCGACGACGAGGCCGCCGGTACGCGTCGTGGTGGCGGCGTTCCCGAGGGCGTCGGTCGCGGTCACGACGATGTCGTACGTGCCCGCCGTCAGCTCGGTCGGGACGTCGGCCGTCCATGTCGTGCCGGTGACGGTCGCGGTGATCGTCTGCCCGCCGACCGTCACGGTGACCGTCGCCGCCGGGTCGTCCACCGTGCCGGTCAGCGTCGGCGTGGTGTCGCCCGTTGTCTTCGTGTCGGCCGCCGCGACCGGGGCGGTGCCGTCGAAGGTGACGGACGCCGTGTTCGACGCGACGGCATCGTTCCCGGCGGCGTCGGCCGCCGCCCCGGCAAGAACCGTGACGCCGACGAGCCCGTCCCCGTCCGGCGTCACGGTGAACGTGTAGGTGCGCGCGTCCACCGCCACGAAGTTCGAGACCGACCCGTTCGTCACGTTAAGCCCGGACGCGGTGAACCCGGTCACGTCCTCGTCGAACGTCACCGTGAAGCCGATCGGGCTCGTGCGCGTCGGGTCGCCCGCGGTGGTCAGCGCGACGGTCGGCGTCGGGGCGGTGCCGTCGAAAGTGATCGTACCGGGGGCGGACGCCGGGTTGAGGTTCCCGGCCGCGTCCTGCGCGGCGTCGGCGTTGACCGACACGCTCACCACGCCGTCGCCGTCGGGGGTGACGGTTACGGTGTACGTGCGGGCGTCCACCGGGGTGAAGCCGAGCAGCGTCCCGCCGGAGATCGTGACCTCGGTCTGGTCGAAGCCGGTCACGTCCTCGCTGAACGTCACCGTGAACGCGATCGGGTTCGTGTTCGTCGACCCGCCCGGGCCGGCCGTCACGGTCGCCGTGGGGGCGGTGGCGTCGTAGGTGATCGTGCCCGCGGCCGCCGCCGTCGGGCTGCTGGTNTGTCGAGCCCGGCGCCGGCGGCGATCGCCACCGTCACGTCGCCGTCGGCGGTCGGGGTCACGTCGAAGGTGTACGTCGTGCCGCTCACCGGCACGAAGTTCGAGACGCTCCCGTTCGTCACCACCAGGTCCGTGTCGTCGAAGCCGGTCACGGCGTCCGTGAAGGTGATCGTGAACGGGACCGGCGCCGTGTTGGTCGGTCCCGTCACGCCCGGCGTGACGGTCGCCGTCGTCACCGTGCCGTTGAACGTGCGCGTGACCGCCGTCGAGGCCGGGTTCGCGTTGCCCGCCGCGTCCTGCGCGGCGCCGGCGCCGACCGACACGCTCACCACGCCGGGGCCGTCCGGCACCACCGCGAACGTGTAGGTGCGCGCGTCCGTCGTGGCGAACCCCGTCATCGACCCGCCGGTGACGACGAGGCCGGCGGCGGTGAAGCCGGTCACGTCCTCGCTGAACGTCACCGTGAACGGGATCGGGTTTGTCGCCGTCGGGTCGGTCGCGACCGTGTCCACGGTTGCGGTGGGGGCGACGCCGTCGAAGTCCACCGACGCCGTGTTCGACACGGGGTTTTCGTTCCCGGCCGGGTCCGTCGCCGCGGCGGCGTTGACCGATACGCTCACCGGGCCGGCCACGCCCGGGGTCGGGGTCACGACGACGGTGTACGTCGTGGCGGAGTCCGCCGTGAAGCTGGCGACCGTGCCGCCGCTCACGGTCAGGCCGCCCTGGGTGAACCCGGTCACGGCCTCACTGAAGGTGATGGTGAACGTCAGCGCGGTGTCGTTGGTCGGGCCCGTGGCGTCGGTCGCCACGGTTGCCGTCGGGGCGGTGAGGTCGACGACGAGGCCGCCGGTGAGCGTCGTGGTCCCGGTGTTCCCGAGGGTGTCGGTCGCGGTCACGACGATGTCGTACGTGCCCGCCGTCAGCTCGGTCGGGACGTCGGCCGTCCATGTCGTGCCGGTGACGGTCGCGGTGATCGTCTGCCCGCCGACCGTCACGGTGACCGGCGCCGCCGGGTCGTCCACCGTGCCGGTCAGCGTCGGCATGGTGTCGTTCGTGGCGATCTCGGCCGCGGTCACGACCGGGCCGGCGGAGTCGAACGTCCGCGTGACCGCGGCCGAGGCGGCGCTGGTGTTCCCCGCCACGTCCGTGGCGGCCGCGGCGTTGACCGACACCGACACCGTGCCCTGCGCCAGCGGTGACACGGCGAACGTGTAGGTGCGCGCGTCCACCTGCGTGAACCCGGAGATCGACCCGTTCGTCACGTTCAACCCGGCGGTCGAGAAGCCGGTCACGTCCTCGCTGAACGTCACCGTGAACGGGATCGGCGAGGTGCCCGTCGGCTCCGGCGCGGTCGTGCCGACCGTCGCCGTCGGGGCAGTCGTGTCGACCACCAGCGTCGCGGTCGCGGTCGCCGTGTTCCCCACCGCGTCGGTCGAGGTCACCTGGACCGGGTACGTCCCGTCGGCCAGCGCGGTCGGTAGCGTGGCCGACCAGCTCGTGCCGGAGACGGTCGCGGTGACCGTCTGCCCGCCGACCGTCACCTTGACCGTTGCGGTCGAGTCGGCCACCGTGCCGGTCAGGGTCGGCGTGGTGTCCTTCGTGGTCAGGTTGGCGGCGGTGACGGCCGCGCCCGTCGTGTCGAACGTCCGCGTGACCGCCGCCGAGGCGGTGCTGGCGTTCCCGGCCGCGTCCGTCGCCGCGCCGGCGGCCACGGTCACGGTCACGGCGCCGTCGGTGGTCGGGGTGACGGTGAACGTGTACGTCTTCCCGTCCACCCGGACGACGTTCCCGACCGTGCCGTTGACGGCCGTCATGCCGGCCGCCGAGAACCCGTTCACCCCCTCGCTGAACGTGGCGGTGAAGGTCAGCGGCGTGGTCGAAGTCGGGTTGGGCGCGGTGGTGGTGAGGGCTACCGTCGGGGCGGTGGTGTCCGTCGTCCCGACCATGAGCCCGCCGCCCGGCGGGCTCGCCAGCTGCGCCACCGTGCGGGCGTCGAACGCCTTTGGGCTGGCCCCGTCTGTGGTGATGATGTCGAGCGTGCCGTTCCCGTCGGAGTCGGCGAGCACCGCCTCGACGCCGGCGCGGAGCTGGTCGCCGTAGGCGAAGAAGTTGACGACGACGGTGCCGGTCGCCCCGTTGAACAGCGACACCCGCGGGCCGCCGGTCGGGCCGGCGGACACCAGGATGTCGGCGCGGCCGTCGCCGGTCGCGTCCCCGGCCGACACGCCGACCCCGCCGGTGAACGTGGACTCGAAGGCGAAGAAGCTCCGCGCCACCGCGTCGGTCCGGCCGTCGAAGACGACGACCTGCGGGCCGCCGCCGGGGCCGGCGCCGGCGATCACGTCGGGGGTGCCGTCGCCGGTCACGTCGGCGGCGGCCACGCTCACGCCGGCGGCGCCCTGGAACGGCGTGTAGCCGTGGAGTACGGCGAGGTCCGAGAAGCGGTACACCTGCACCAGCGGCTGGCCGTTGCGGACCGAGCCGGCCACGACCTCGGCGAGGCCGTCGCCGTCGAAGTCCGCGGCGGCCACGCTCGCCCCGGCGCGGGAGGCGTCGTCGCCGGCCGGGAAGCTCTTGAGGAGCGTGCCGTCCGCCCCGCTGTACACGCTCACCACCGACCCGCCGCCGGCCTTCGGGGCGACGATCACGTCGGGGGTGCCGTCGCCGGTCACGTCGGCGGTCGTCACGTTGACCCCGCCGGTGAAGCCCGGGAACGGCGAGATCACGAACTTCGGCGCGCTGGTGGCCGCGTCGAACACCGACACCGACGCCGGGAACCCGGCGGAACTGGGGACGGCAAAGATGCCGGCGGGGGTGGTCCGGTCCTCAAGCCCCTCGACCCGCAGGACCGGCCGCCCGCCGCGGGCCGCGGCCCGCGTCATCCGCTTCCAAACCAGTTGCCGCCAGAGTGATCCCAGCATGTCGAACGCTCCCGGGTGTCGATCGAGTCCGCTTCGCTGCCGACGAATTAACCCGCGCCGCGGATTCATGAAAACCGCGGCGCGAGAATGAGAAGTCGCTAGCAATACAGTGGTTGCGTCGGACCGGCAAACCTGATGCCGGTCCGCTCGATGGCGCAGCGCGGCTCCACCTCCGACTCGCTCGCCGGCCGCGCGAACGGGCGCGGAATCGCCCGGAACCCTTCATTTTCTGGGGAATTGGTTCGTTCGAGCGTCGGCGGGTCGGTACCCGTCCGCCGGTACAATCGGCATGAAGAAGTGATGAGCGCCGGCCGCGGGTCGTCCTCCCGCGAGTGGGGGAGCAGAGCCGCGCGGCTCGCTGTCGGAGAATTGAACAGTGCTGTCCGACGATTGAACACGGAGGCCGGCGTGGCGGACCGAGTCGTTCCCCGCGTCCTTACGCCGAGCACCTCCTCCTGGTGTCATTTCGGCGGCGGTGGGGCAGCCCCGGTTTGGTAGCCGCAGGCTTCAGCCGGCACTCAGCCGAGCAGGCGGCCGGCCCATCCACCACCGCCGGAACGACGCGACACCCGCTCCTCGCGTTCCCGTTCTCGCGTTCCCAGCGGTGTCAGGCAAATCCGCGGCTTAGGTAATCGTAGCGGCGTACCCACTGTGACGGATGGAGTTCCGGCATTCGGTGGGGCGGAGCCTGCGGGCCAGGGAGCGGACGACCGTCCACACCCCCTCGGCCGTCCGCTCCGCCGCCTTCTGGGCCAACCCCTTCAGCTTCGCGAACGCCTTCTGCTTGAGCGCGCCGTGGCAGGCGTAGCAGCGCCCGCGGGGGAGCGGCTTGACCTCGCGGGCGTAGTCGACCGGCGACGCGTCGGCGCGGCACGCGGCGAGGAGGGCGACGGCGGCGAGGGACCAGCGTGGCGTCGGTCCACTCCCAGGCGGGACGGCGGGGTGCGAGGGGACGCCCATTAGAACTTCCGCGAGGTCACCGCACAATCACGGACGGGGCGGGAAACGGTTTGTCGCCCGGCCGGGGCTGCGGTAGGGTGGCGGCACGTCGCCCGCACCGCCGGAGCTCCCATGATCCTCCCGTCCGTGGCCGTCGCCGCCCTCTTCGCCGCCCAGCCGCCCGCGGCCGCCCCGCGCCTCGAACTCGTCGGCGAGGTCCGCAAGGTCTGGGACGGCGGGCGACACAACGCCTTCACCGACCTGATCCGGTTCCGCGACAAGTGGTACTGCACGTTCCGCGAGGGCGACGCCCACGTCGGCGGCGACGGCAAGCTGCGGGTGCTGGCGTCCGCCGACGGCGCGGCCTGGGAGTCGGTCGCGCTGCTTACCGAGGCCGGCATCGACCTGCGCGACCCGAAGTTCTCGGTGACCCCCGACGGCCGGCTGATGATCGTCGCCGGCGGGTCGGTGTACGAGGGGAAGACGCTCAAGGGCCGCCAGCCACGGGTGGCGTTCTCGAAGGACGGGCGCGAGTGGACGGCGCCGAAGCGGGTGCTCGGCGAGGGCGACTGGCTGTGGCGGGTGACGTGGCACGACGGGAAGTGCTACGGGGTGTCGTACAACTCCGCCGAGCGGGCGAGCCCGGCGGCGAAGGAGGCGGCGAAAACCGGCACGGTCGAGCCCGGCCCGGCCGACTGGAAGCTCAAGCTGTGGGTGAGCCCGGACGGCGAGCGGTACGAGTTGATGACGCACCTCGCGGTTCCCGGCCACCCGAACGAGACGACGGTACGGTTCACCCCGGCCGGCGAGATGGTGGCGCTGGTGCGGCGGGAGGGCGGGAACCAGAAGGGGTGGGTGGGCACGGCAAAGGCGCCGTACCGCGAGTGGGCGTGGAAGGAACTTCCGGCGCGGGTCGGCGGGCCGAACTTCGTGTTCCAGCCCGGCGCGCCGACCGTGGCCGTGGTGCGCTTCTACGACGGCCGGGTGCGCACCGCCCTGGGTGTCCTCGACCCGGCCGCCGGCACGCTGACGGAAGGGCTTGTACTACCGTCGGGCGGGGACACGAGTTACGCCGGGCAGGTGTGGCACGACGGGCAGCTGTGGGTCAGCTACTACTCGTCGCACGAGGGGAAGTCGGCGATCTATTTGGCGCGGGTGCGCGTCGCGCGCTGACCGCCACCCCCTTGCCTACTTCGTCTCGCCCGAGTGGCCGCGGATCTCGCCGACGGGCTCGGCGCGGCCGCCGAGGTGACGCGCCAGGAACTGCTCCGTCACCGCGTTGAAGTGGAGGCGGTTCTCCGGCCGGGCGAACCCGTGGCCCTCGTCCGGGTACACCACGTACTCCACCGCCTTCCCGTTCCGCCGCATCGCCTCCACGATCTGGTCGCTCTCCGCCACCTTCACCCGCGGGTCGTTCTTCCCCTGCCCGATCAGCAGGGGCTTGGTGATGTAGTTCACCTTGAACAGCGGCGAGCGGTCCTTCAGGAACTCCTCCTCGGTTTCCAGGTTGCCGACACGCTTGGCGAACAGCGCCTTCGCCGGCGCCCAGTACGCGGGGATCGTCTTCAACAGCGTCACGATGTTGCTCGGGCCGACGATGTCCACCCCGCACGCGAACTCGTCGGGCGTGAACGTCAGGCCGACGAGCGTCGCGTACCCGCCGTAGCTCCCGCCCATGATCGCCACCTTCTTCGGGTCGGCGACGCCCTTGCCCACCAGCCAGGCCTTGCCGTCGACCAGGTCCTGGTGCATCTTGCCGGCCCACTCCTTGTTGCCGGCGTTCAGGAACGTCTTCCCGTACCCGGTGCTGCCGCGGAAGTTCACCTGCATCACCGCGTACCCGCGGTTGGCGAGGAACTGCACCTGCGGGTTGTAGCCCCAGTTGTCCCGCGCCCACGGCCCGCCGTGGACGAGCAGGACCGTCGGCAGGTTCTTCGCCGGCACGCCGACCGGCGTCGTCAGGTAGCCGTGGATCGTCAGCCCGTCCTTCGCCGCGTAGCTGACCGGCTCGGTACGGGCGAGCTGCGCCTTCTCCAGCTTCGAGTTGTTCACGAACAGGAAGTCCGCCTTCTTCGTGCCCCGGTCGTAGAGGTAGTACGACACCGGGCCGTCGTCCGTGGTGAACGCGACCACCCACTTCGACCCGTCGGCGGTCTGGCTGTTCACGCCGAAGTCGCCGCGGCGGACCTTCGCCAGCACCTCGAAGTCGGCCTTCACCCCGGGGTCGAGCGCCGTCCACTCGGTCCGCGCCCGGGTGACCGACACCGCCAGCGGGACGCGCTTGCGGTTGTCGATCATCGCGCCGCTGAGGTCGTACTCCTTGTCCTCCGCGATCACCTCTTCCTTGCCGTCGGCGAGGTTAAGCTTCGTCAGCCGCATGGTGTTCGACTTGTCGTTGCCGATGACGTAGAGCGTGTCCGCGTCGGCGCCGAACCCGGCGGCCTGGCCCTGCTCCTCGTTCGTGTACGTCTTCACCGTCTTCCACTCGGCGCCGGGCTTCGCCCGGACCATCACGTCGTACCCGCCGGTCTTCGGGTTAACCGCCGTCGCGGCGCGGACGACGAAGTCCTTGTCCGTCGTCCAGCTCAGCACGAGGCCGGGGTTCTCGGTGTCGAGTTTGTCCTCGCCGGTGCTGATGGTGATGCGGTGGGCGTCGAACGCCGCCTTCGTGCGCTTGTTCATGCCGACGACGACGGTGTCGGGGAACTTCTCGTCGAGGTCCACGCCCTGCACGCGCACGCCGGCGTGGGGCGTGAGGTCGCGCGTCTTGCCGGTGGCGAGCTCGGCGGCGTAGAGGTGGAAGTTCTCGTCGCCGCCGGAGTCTTGCAGGTAGAGGAGGTGCTTGCCGTCGTAGGCCCAGTAGTACTGGCGGACGCCGCGCTTCTCGTCGCTGGTGACGCGCTTGGCGTCGCCGCCGGCGACCGGGCGGACCCACACCTGGAGGACGTTCTTCTCGTCCGGCGCCAGGTAAGCGAGCTGTTTGCCGTCGGGGCTGACCTGCACGCCGGCCTTCTCCGGGTTACCGAAGAGTACGTCGCGCGGGATGAGCGGCGGGAGGTCGGCGCGGGCGGCACCGACCGGCGCGGCGAGCAACGCCGCGGCGAGCGCGAAGCGAGTCATGGGGCACTCCTGTCGGGACGGGACCGGTGCCAATCTACGGGGAACCGGGCCGGCAAACGCCGGGAGGAGATTCGGAGAGGTGAAGCCGTGATTGTCGCTGCGCGCAAGAAAAAGGACCGGCCGCGCCCCCTGACTGTCGCCCATTCAGTCAGAAAGCCGCGGCCGGCCCAAAGAGATAGTAGACTCGACCCGCTCCGAAGGCAAACCAGATCGTGTCGAATTCCCCGACGGTGTCGGATTATCTGTCGGCATTTCCGACAGTGATTTCCGACACTCACAATGGTCGGAAATGATCCGTTGTCGCAAGATATTATTCGAAAATTGCTTAGGGAAAATAGGAGGTTTGATTCCCAGGTGGCACTAGCCCTGCTTAATGTGGTGCGTCGCCAGCTAATCGCCCATTCGCCCAAAACCGCCCAAGTCGCCCGCTGGTGATTCATCCCGGCCGCCGCCCATCGGCCGGGACTCTTGAGACACCGGTTCCGATTCGCCTTCGGAGCCCCATCCGAACCGGGTCGAGGCCGCCCAAACAGCCCCGCCTCCCCAGTTCGGGTGGTAAATCTTCTCACTCCCTCCAAAACTCCGCAACAAACTGCCCCGGGTTCCACCCGGGCAACGCGTAGGCATATTCCCGCATGCGAACCCCAGCCGGTCGTGCCCCCGACGAAGGGCCGGCCTCGGCCGACTGGTTGTTGATGTGGGTGCGTGAACCCGGAATCAGTGTTCCGCCGAGCGATACCGCCGAGGATCTGCCGGCGAGCCTTCCGATTGCCACTCGTGTGAACTCCGCTCCCAGCCCGTCTGGCTCGTCAAGTCATTCTCCCGTCGTCAGGTGTCCGGGCAACGACCAGCCGGCCGAGGCCGGCCCTTCGTCGGGGGCACGACCGGCAGGGTTCGCCTGCGGGAATATGCCTACGCGTTGCCCAGGTGGAACCCGGGGCGGCCTCTCATAGGGCACAGTTCGCCATACGCAAAAAGCACAAAGCCCGGGTTTCCCCGGGCTTTGCTGAGGTGGAGGTGAGGGGAGTTGAACCCCTGACCTCTTGAATGCCATAAAACCTGGACATGAGTCCACTATTGTGGCAAGTGCCTTCGCAGAAGCCTCTTGCGTAGACTCGGGCCGCTCGCGATCTTTCCGGGCATTTTTCTCGTTTTCCTAGGCTATTCCGTGGCTGGCGCGAGGTCGCGCGTAAGCGTTACACCGGTGTTCATGCGGCCACTGGGTCAGCGCCGGGAACGCAGACCGGCACCCAGTACACGACGCGCGCCGCGGGCTGGTCGGCAGCGCAGTAGACGACCACGGTCTCCGTCGGCCGCACGCGCCGCACGCGCAGGCTGGCGGGGGTCGCGGCCCGGATCGCGGCGGCGACGGCCCGGCGGTAGCTCGCCGCCACGCCGCTCAGCTCCCTGATCACGGGGTCGCCAATCAACAAAGTTTCCCACCGGTCGCTGTAAACTTGTGGATCTGGGCGACGAATTCTATCGTAGATGCGTCGGAATAATCCTTGAGGTTCGCGCCGATTTTCTCTTCGACCACTTCCAGCGGGATGAGGCACAACTGGGTGACCTTTTCGCTCTCGTCCGCAGAACGAAAATAGCCGTGAGCCGGCAGCAACTTGCCCGAGCAATCTTCCGAGCAGTGGATCAGGCCGAATCCGTGAGTCGTATTGTGGGACTCTATATCGCTACGACTGTTATAAATATAGTAAATAGTGTTTTCTAAAGCTCGCAATACAACAGATGACCATCGCTCAGTTATCTGCGGTACATCGTTGAAGTTTCTTCCGCGGTAGATCAGGTGCCCGTACAATGCGAACTGGAAACGGCCGATACTAATCCTGTTCAGGTCTCGGTTGAGCACTTCGACATAACTCGTGTTGTACAAGCAGGTGTAGAACCAGCGAATCTTTAATCGACGCAGGAGTATCGGCGAGAGTGCCGCGATCATCGCGACCACCACCGCCGGGATTACGTAAAGCAGGATAGCCCGCAAGTCGTCGCTCAAGGGAAGCCTCCGCAGTTACAGCCCAGTCGGACCGCACCGGTCTCGTTGCCGGACGCGAAGCTGCTACACGCGGACGTGGGTAGCGGCTGATGCCGCTGCCCACGTCCCGCAAGGGGTTCGACACGTACCACGAGAATTTGGCAGACGGCTTGTATATCATCCGAGCCGCTAGCGGTAAACGGAAATCCCCCGGTGCTCGCCGAGGGATAAGCGTGGCGCTGATCGCGCTCCGCGGTCGGCTCGGACAAACTTCCTGCGGATGATGATCCGCGAGTGCCTCCCCATCTACGAGCGACGGGCCGAAGCAATCCGGCGGGGCGAAACGCCGGCGCAGTGACGACGAGCAGAAATGAAGCGGCCCCGGGTGATGAGCCCGGGGCCGCTCGCGTTGGTGACGACTCACTATCCCCGGCTGTCTCTGCTGACCTTTTTCGCCGGCTCCTCGGTCTTGGCCTTCCCGATCGGTTCGGGCTGCGGCGGCGGGGTGAAACAGGAAACGTTGTGGGCGCGGCATCGGTTGCCGCCGCCCTCGTGGAGTTCCTTGGGCATCCCGCAGTTCTGACAGGGGTCGGACACGGCTATCTCCTCCGCAGAAGGGGCCAGCGTGAATTCAGGATCGCCCCGCCGTCGCTACTTCGCCGCGCTCGCCGGCGGCACGCTCAGCACTTGCAGCCCGAGCGCGGCCAGGTTCTGCCGGGCCTGTTCGGAGCGGGCAACGAGCTCGGCCTCGACCGCCTCTTTCGCCTTGACCAGCTCGCCCACGGACACCTCACCCAGACTCGGCGGCGGGTCGGCCGGCGGCGTGGCCACCGCCGCGGCCTGGACCGGGATCAGCGGCGCCATCCGGGTCAGGACGCGGGCGAGCAGCGTGAGAACCGGGCGGCCTGGCACTTCGGGGGACGGCTGCGGAGCGGGCGGGGCGTTCGGCCCCGGCGTCGGGTTCGCCGGCGGCTTGGGGCCGAACCGGTTGTACAGGATCACGGCCGCCGCGCCCGCGAGGATCAGCCACGGGTTGCCGCCGGCGAGGATCGGGGCCAGGGTCGCGTTCAGGTCCAGCACGGGCTACCTCCGGGTGAGATACAGGAGCAGGCCGATCGCCCCCGCCCACCAGGGCGGGGAGTCGGGAATCGGGAACGGCGTCCGGCTCGGCGCGGGCGGGGTGTTCGGCCCCGGCCCGGGCCGGTCGGGTTGCTTCGGCTCGGGCGGCTTCGGCGGCGGCGCCGGGCGCGGGGTCGGCCCGTCGGGCAGCGAGAGCAGGTCCGCCAGCGTCTTCGTCCCGGCCGCGAAGTCGGCGGCCGGGATCACTCCCACTTCTGGGGACTCGCGGCCCGGACTCGGCCGGCGGAGGCTCACCCCGGCGGGGAGCTTGAACTGGGCGACCGGCCAGTCCGCCTCTCCGTAGCACTGCACGAGCAGCTTCGCCCGGACGGCCTCGGGCAGGTTGGCCACCTCCGCCCGCACCTTGGTGAAGAGGGTCGGGCCGCCGACCGCCGTCAGGTGCCATCGGTCGCTGTCGTCGCTCAGGACGCCCGCCCCGATGGCCCGGTGCGCCTCCTCCCGCGTGCAGGGGCGGCCGGTCAAGGAGTAGCCCGGCGCCTCGCTGATCCGCTCGGGCACGACGCCGGTCGGCACGTCGTCACCCTGGGGCCGCGCGGCGGGCGATTGCACGCCGGCGGGGAGCGCCAGTCCGGTCGGCAGCTCGATCGTCCCGCCGGTGGCGAAGCCGTGGGCGTCGGCCGCGTAGATCCGCCCGTCCTGGTAGCAGCGGTAGAGGCACCGCCGGCCGGCCCAGTAGCCCCATTCACCGCCGCCCTGGGAGGCCACCCACCGCCCACCGGCCTCCGGCGTGAAGGGATCGATCGGGGCGGGTTCGATCGGCGCGGGGGAGTACGGGACGATCCGGCAGCTCCCGCCGGAGCACTGCCCGAACACCATCGGCGGCTCACACCGGCAGTCGTCGCCCACTTGCACCCGCCGGCCCCGCCGCACCCGCAACCGGCGGCCGGCGTGAAGCCGTCGGGCGCCGCCCCGCTACCGGCCCACTCGTGCCGCACCGGGGCGTCCGTCGGGTGCGGGGGCGGCGGCGGGGCGAGCAGCACGACCGCCCACCCGCCGCGGTTGCCGCGCCACCGGGCCAAGAAGTCCGCGCGGCTCATCCACAGCCAGAGGCCCGGCCGGTTGTTGTCGATGATCGCCGCGGTGGCGGAGTCCATGTGGGCCAGGTTGACCATGTGCGCGACCGGCCGGCGGTAGAAGTCGTCGGGGCCGCAGTAGGTCACGGCCGGCATCCGGTCCGTCCGCAGCGCCAGGGCGAGGAACGTCTCGTCGCCCCCGGTGTGCTGCACGTAATCCGGGACCGGGACGCCCTTCTCTCGGCAGTACTGGGCGATCATGGCGTCCAGCTTCTGCGGGTAGCCGCCCCCGGGTCGGCGGGTCATCCACTGCTGGAAGCCGGCGAGCGTGGTCACGCCCTGCCACCGCGCGATGTGCTCGACGGACGTGAACACGCACAGCCCGGAGCCGGAGCCGGGGCCGCGCGGCCCGTCACTCCCGCCGGTGTTCCGCATGTGCTGCGTCGGCGGCAGGTCCACGGTCGCCTTGACCCCGGTCGGCCCGGTCGGCGAGGGGGTCGGGCTGAACTGCTGGGCGCCGGCGACCACGGCGCAGGCGTGCAGGAGCAGGAGCGCGGCCAGGCCGCGCGCGAAGAACCGCATCGGTGATACCTCGTGGGTGGTCGGGACGGCTTAACGGGAGCGGGACGTGAGCAGGTCGAACGGGGCGAGGTCCGGGAGTTGACCGGCGGCCCACGCCTCCCGGCCGATGAGGTCACGGCAGGCGGCCAGAGAAACCCGGCGGTTGTGCCACGGGCCTCCCTCGGACGCGGCGTACCCCGCCGCGTCCCAGAAGTCGGCGTACCGGTCGGCCTCCGCGGCCGCGGCCCGGAGCGACCCGGCGCGGTCCGCTTCCCAATCGGCCCGTAGCGACCAACCCCGGGCGAGCCCTCGGCAGAAGTCGCGGGCCGCGTGGCACGCCGCGGAGCTCGGCAGCCGAAGCGCGTCCGCCAGCGGCGGCGCGTCGTGAGACGCCGAGAAGAGTTTCCGGAGCAGTTCGAGCAGGGCCGGGACGTCGAGCGCCATCGCATCGCACGCATCGCCGGCGGAGAGTTCGACCACATCGAACGGCCCGACCAGTTCGAGCCGCGAGGCGGCCGCGAGCAGGGCCGGCCGGTCCGCCTCGGTGAGGTCGGTCGCGTCGATCTCCGGGAAGCGGATGAGCATCTCCGCCCGGTTGACGTGCGCGGGGGGCGGGACGGCAATGGCGATGCCGGCGACGGCGATGAAGGCGGCGAGGGACATGGCGTGCACCGGAGGGTTGGGCACGCCGATTCTTGTGGGTCGGGCTACGGCTGGGCGGGCTCGTAATCCGGGCAGTCCGCGCACGCCTGGACCAGTGGGCCGATCCGGTCGCGCGTACAGAGGTCCCGGTCCGCGGTCGGGTGGAGACACTGACGGACGTGGCGACCCTCCTTCGGGCCGCAGGTCTTGCACGCCTCCACGATGTTCCCCTCGTGGACGCACGGGAGCGAGCGGCGGGGCGGCGGCGGAGCCTTGGCGGCGGCGAGGCCCTCCGCCTCCGGGGCTTCCGCCATCGCCATCATCATCATCGGCGCGGAGGCTCCGCAGGAGCCCTTGCCGAGCCGGAACTTGATGCGCCCCTCCGCGCCGCCGCCGCCGGACCAGGTGTTGTGGCACGGGTAGGAGTAGGTCGTACCTGCCGGCGTGAGGAGGTGATTCCCGCCCCACAATGGCAGCCCGTCGGCGGCCAGCACGTCTTCTTCGCCGCAGTCGGCGTCCGTGCCCAGAAGGATCATGTTCGGGACGACCGCCCGATAGGTACCAGTCCCGTAGATAGCATCGACCACCGGGTCATTCAGCACCCCGCCCGTCGCGCTCGGCTCCAGGAGGAACCACAGCCCGGCCCGCATGCGGGTTCCGTCGCAGTACACCACGAACACGTACCCCACCGCGCCGGTGATGGAATCGTGCGGCGCGGCGGACCACTTCGGCGACGCGGAGATGATGGCGGTGTCCACCTGCTTGCCCTGGCGGGTCTTCTTCGAGCCCGCCTTGACCGCGGCGCGGCCGTACTCCACCAGGTGCGCGTAGTTCGAGGGGTCGATCGGGGTGCCGTTGATCAGGATGCGGAACCCCTTCCGCGGCCCGACGATCCCGACGACCACCTTCGACTGGCGGTAGGTCCGCACCCGCCGCCCGAGCGCCTTCCGCAGCTGGCCGGTCCGCTCGGGGACGTTGGCCTTGGCCTCGGCCAGGACCGTCTTGGTGAGTTCCTCGATCCCCTTCCGCACCGCCTGTGTGCCGGCATTCTTGCCGATCGCGTCCAGCTTCGCGCGCAACGACTGAATGGCCGCATCGGCGACCTTCATGCGGACGCGGACGATGTTGGCCACCCCTACGCCTCCGCCTGGGCGTGGAGCGACAGGAGGAACCCGCCGACGGTCAGGAGGTCGTCCGCGACGCGCTGGACGGCTTGCAGCGCGGCGACCTTGTCGGCCGAGTCGGGCGCGGCGAGCAGCTCGGCGACCAGGTCGAACGACGACACGTCCGGCGCGTCCTGCGGCCCCCACGCCGCTGCGTTCGCCGGGCAGGGCGTGAAGGACGCGCGGTAGGCGTTCGTCGCGCGGTCCACGTCGATCACCACCCGCCGCACGCCGAGGCGGTCCGGCACAAAGCCGTCGGACGGCGGCACGGTGTAGGCAACGGGGTCGTCAATCGGGATCGGCATGTTCTCGCCTCCGTTTACCACCAGTCGCCGACTACGACCGTGACAGGGCTACTCCCGCCGCCGAGGTCGGTGATGGCGAGGTCATCCCACCGAAGGGATGCGTCGTTGAACGCCCCGCCGATCCCGTGAGCGGTCGCAGACTGGTTAAAGCTCTGGCCGGTGCCGGTGTCGAGGATCAGGGACTCTGACCCGCCGCTCGGGGTGTGGTAGATGCGGAGGCGGTCGCCCACCGCGTTCAGCCGAAGGCGAGACCCCACGCCAAGCGCCGGCCCCGTGCCACTCACCACCGCCGTGTCCGTCCCGGCGACGCGCTTGTTGATCGCCCACACGCCGGGGGTCGTCGGGGATGACCCGCACCGAACGCCGACGTGCCAGAAATTCGAGGAGTCGGACCCTCTCGCCATGAGGGAGCCGCGGCCGAACGCGGCCGGGAGGGCAGACATCGTGGCCACCACGTCCACGTCGGACGCCCCGGCCGCCAGCGAGTTGTATTCTGACCCGCCTCCCGCGTGCTGGAACGCGTTGCCGTTGACGCTGCCGCCGCCGGAACAGACCCACGCCGATCCGCCGTCGCTCGGCGTCGAGCCGTGCAGCGTCCCGTTGGCGCGGTTGAAGTTGTCGCTTCGGTTCGGCACGGCTACCTCGTCGCCGAGAGGGTGAATTCGAGGTTCGCCGGTCCGCTGCTGCTCGAAATCACGACCGTTACCCGGTCGCCCACGGAGACCGCGTTCGCGGCCGTTGCGCTGGCGTCCTGCGCCGAGGTCGTGACCGAGAGCCCGCTCAGGCCGGTGACGTTGGTCCCGTTGACCTGCACGGCCAGGGAGAGGCTGCCCGAGCTCGTCTTGAGCCCGCGGACCTGGGCGATGGTGAACGCGAATGCGGCCTTGGCCTCAACCACCAGCGTGCCATCGACCGGCGTGTTGACGAAGACACTGCGCGCGATCGTGGACAGTCCGAGCGTGGCCCGCTGTGCGGCGGCGTCCGCGTCGTCCACCAGGGCGCGACCGGCCGCGGTGAATGTCGCCAGGGCAGCGGCGCCCGACCCCGTGAAGTACGGCAGGCGGTCCGCCGCGCTGGTCAGACCCGCGATCGCGGTCAGTTCGGCGTCAAGCGGCTGGTAGCCGGCAACGACCGCGGCCGTGGTGGCGTAGCCGCTCAGGTCCTGGTCACCGGTGTTCGTTCCGCTCGTCGTGCCCGACCCGGCCGGCACGCCCATCGCGGTACGCTGGGCGGCGGCGTCGGTGGCCGTGAGCAACGCACGGCCCGCCGCCGTGCTGTCGCTGATCTGGCTCGCGGGGTGGGTGTGGCTTGCGGCGGCGAACGCGGTGCTCGCCTGGGTCGCGGCCGTGCCCAGCCCGAGCGCGGTGCGCTGCGCCGCCGCGTCGGCCGCCGTGAGCAGCGTGCGGCCGGCGGCCGTGCTGTCGCTGATCTGACTCGCGGCGTGCGTGTGCGTCGTCGGGGTGCGGGCGTCACTCAGCCGGGTATCGCTCCCCTTCACCACCTCGCCCGTCGCGGCGTCCCCGCTGGCCGGCGCGTTGAGTGCGGCGGCGGTGCCGAGCGTCGGCCGCCCGGTCAGGTCCGAGTACGCGCCCGAGGTCGCCACCGTGGACATCGCCGGTCGGCCGGTCAGGTCGGCGTATGCGCCGCTGGCGGCGACCGCGGCGAGGCTCGTCGCCAGCGCGTATTGCGAGTGCGGGTTCGAGGCGGCCACGTGCCCGGCGACGGCGGCGGCGCCCGTCCCGGCGGGGTCTGCGCCCACGTCGGCCGGAGCGAGGGACACCGCGCCGGTCTGGCCGTTCACCGAGGAGACGGCCCCGCCGCCACCGCCGCCGCTCGACGGCAGGTAGGCGAGGCTGTTCCACGCGACCGCGCCGTCGCCGGCCTTGACCTTGAGGGTGTCCGTCTCCAACCCCAGTTCGCCCGCGAGCAGGACGGGGTTGGCGGCCGTCCACTCGGCGGCGGCACCGCGACGAATCTGGATGCGCACGGCCATCAGGGTCCACCCCCGTCGAGCGGGACACCGCCGTCCACCGAACCGCCGCCGTACTCGCTGGCGGGGAGTCCGCCGTCGAGCACCGAATCGGCGGGGACCGACACCCCGGCCTCCGCCTTGACCTGGACGACGACGAAGTTGGCACACCCCTCGGCGATCGGGGCCGCGGTGATGTTGAGCAACAGGTCGCCGGCGGCCCGCCGCCACACCAGCCGCTTCTGGGGCGTGAACCCGTCGCGCTGGCGGATCGTGACGGTGCCGGTGACGTTCGCCTGGGTGCCGCCCGACCGCGGGAACTCGCCGCCCTCCGACAGGTCCACTTGACCCCAGAGGGTGGCCTCGGTCGCCCATGCCACCGTCTTCCCTTCGCGGAACCGGCCGGGCACGTCCACGGCCGATTGCAGCTCCAGCCGATGCCGGAGCTGGCCGATGGCGCGGCGGCGGCCGAGGGGTCCGGGCATGTCCGGGCGGCTCGTGGGTGTCGGGGACACCCAGGTTCTTGGCGATCGAGGTTGCGTACGAAGTGGAAAATGCACCGCCGCGCTACGGTGATTGCGAAGCAGGGAGCGGGTGCGTTAAATGTGAAGATTAGGAATTGGCGACAGCTACAACCCCAGCCCAAGCCGGGGTGTAAAAGGTAGGGGCCGTTCCTTCCGGACTTCCGCCAACGCCCATGAACCGCACCCCCCCGCTAGCGACACTGCGAGCCCTTCGCCAGGAGATCGGTTTCGGCTGCCCGGTCCCGGGCTGCGGGAGCCCCTACCTGGAGTGGCACCACTTCGACCCGCCGTGGAGGGAACGGGAACACCACAACCCGGCTGGGATGATCGCCCTTTGCACCCGCCACCACCCCCAGGCCGACGGCGGCGCTTACACCGATGACGACCTGCGCAAGTTCAAACGCGCCGGACAGCCGGGCGGCCCCGTCGCCGGCCGCTTCGAGTGGCTGCGTAAGAACCTGGCGATTAAGGTGGGCGGCGCGTGGTACTTCAACACCGACGTCGCGCTGGCGGTGAACAGCGAGCCCGTCGTGTGGTTCACCCGCGACGCCGAGGATCGCCTGCTGCTCAACATCCGCATGCCCGAGTGGGGTGGCGAACCGCGGTTTGTGATGCTGGACAGTTTCTGGATGCTAGACGGCAACCCCGTTGATGTCGAGTGCCCTCCGTCGGGGCGGTTGGTCAGCGTGAAATACCCCAACGGGGACTACATCCGCGTTGAGTTCGTCGTCGTCGAGACCTCTAAACAAGGTGGCGACCGGTTCGGCTACTGGCCGGACCAGCATAACGCCGAGTACCCGGTCACGGTCTGTGTCGTCCAACTCCGGGTGCCCGCGGCCAAGATCGATCTCGGGCCGACGACGAGCTACATCGGCGGAGCCATATTAACGCACTGTACCTTCAACTTCAGCGTCGGCTTCGACCTAAAAATCACGCCCCCGCCTCCGCCTCCGCAGCGCCCGATTCCCAGGAACCTGGCTATCCCCGGGATGACCCGGGCTGGCCTCAACGGACCGTGCCTCTGCGGGAGCGGTCGTAAGTATAAGGCGTGTTGTGGCCGGACCTGGCCGTGACACGGCGGCGGTTACAGCCCCAGTCCGAAGCCGAGCGAGAGGCGGCTGCGGGCTGGCTCAGTGGACGGTCACAAGCCAGCGGACCACAAGGCCGGTCGGGCTCGGCGCGGTCGAAGCGAACGGGGCCGCCATCAGCGATACCCTCCGGTGGACAGGTGTCGGAGGAGCCGGACCGCGCCCATCGGCAGCCCGCGGTCGGCCGGATCGAACCCGTCGTGCCCTCGGTGCTCGTACCAATCGCCCACGGCGAGCAGAATGGCCTGCTTCGCCCGGTCCGGCACCGCCGCGGCCGCGCCGTACCCGACCACCGCGTCAACCTCGACGGCCCCGGCCCGGCCGATCTGCGTCGCCGGCCAGAATCGCCCCGGGGCCGGGTACACGAGCGGCGGGCAGTGGGCCACCCACGCGAGCCAGTCGGCGCCGGAGGCCAGGGTCTGGAGCTGGCCGGCGGCGTCGTAGTACCGGACGGCGGCGATCGACTGGACGGGCTCGACGGGGCAATGCATCACCCCGGGCACCACCCGCCCGCCGACGAGCGCGTACCGACACCGGCGGGGGAAGTCGGCGACGGTCCAGGTCACCGTCTGGGTCACCCACCGCCGACCCGTCTCTTCCTCGGACAGCTCCCGCGCGGCCTTGACGAGCCGGTTGAGGAGGTTGTCCTCGGCCGAGTGGTCTACCCGACACTGCTCCTTGGCCTCGGCCAGCGTCACCGGCTCCTCGGCCGGCTGGACGGCGGTCGTCAGGCTCCAGCCGGCGGCGTGAGTCGGGGCGTCCACGGATCGGGCCTCACCAGGTCGGGCGGGTCGGGGTTAGCTGGCCGGGGAGTCCGTCGGCGGCGGGGGAGTCGTCGCCGCGGGCGGCCGACCCCGGCGCGGCTTTGGCGGGGGCTGGTCGGTCGGCGGCGGGGGACTCGTAGCCGCAGGCGGCGCGTCATCGGCCAACACCGCGAAGCCCGCGGCGATCATCCGTTCCGCTTCGCCCTCGTCGGCCTCGTAAACGTCGCCGGTGTTGCGCACGAAGTTTGATCCGCTCTGGCAGACCGTCAGCCTCAGCCTGACCGCCTTCGCTTCCGCCACGGCTCACCGGTGGGTTTGTGGAGTACGAAACAATGCGAGGAGAACCCCGCCGGTGCCTTGCGGCTGGCCGGGCGGGGCAGGAAATCCGCCGAGCGGACTACTTCACGACGGCCAGGGCCGACTTGATGACGTCAGCGGCCTGGGTCACAACGCCCTTGTGCCCCTTGTAGAGCACGTAGAAGACGCCGTTCACGACCGCGTTGGCCGTGCCTCGCTTCAGCCGACTGAACACGTACCGGTTGGCCGGCCGGGCCACGTCCAGGAGCAGGAGCTTGGAGTCGGCGTCGGTGGCCCCGGCGGTGAAGGTGCCGGTCGTCGCCTCGGTCGATGGGCTGGAGCCGTTCGCCAGTGCGGACCCCTGGAGCTGGAGTTCCAGGACCGACGTCGCCGTCACGTCGCCGGTAAAGGCCACGACTACGATCCCGTCGTAGCCGCCGTCCTGGCCCACGTCGATCACGGCCCCGTCGAGGTCCGTCGTCGCAGCGGCCGCGGCCGCGCTGGCGACGAGGATCTTGCACGTCTCGGTGAGCAGCGCGTTCATGTGGTCCCCGCGAGTGTGTGAAGTACGAAACAAGCCGAGCCTCCCCGCCCGACGGCCGTCGGGCGGGGAGGGGGTGTCACAACCGCGGGTCTGCTACGGGTGGACGAGGTGCTTGACCGGGTTGGTCCCGGCGTCCAGGAGTCGAGCGTCGTGGCGGGTGAAGGCGACGAACCCGACCTGGTCGTAGTCGCCGTACCGCTCGTCAAGCCGCCTGAAGCGGACCTTCTTCACGTCGCGGATCTTGTACTTGCGGAACGCGCCCGCGAGCATCGTCTTCTTCCCGCTGGCGATCGTGGAGTCCATGTTCTGGTTGATCACGTACCGGCAGCCCTTGATCCGGTCGGGCGCCCCGTTCTGGCCCTCCTCGAACAGGTAGCGGTTCTGCGAGTCCTTCAGCTTCCGGATCACGCTGAGGATCAGGTCGTGAAACATCAGGGCGAAGGACGGGTCGTTGCGGTACGCAGTGTCCACGGAGTGGATCAGGTCGATAATCTCGTCCGCGGCGATGGCCGACCCGCTCGCGGCCTGCTTGCCCAGGACGGACGCCGTCACCACCCCCAGAGGCTGGGCGTTCCCGGTGCCGACGGTGTCTTCCAGCTCCTGGACGCGGGCGATCCGCTCGCCGAGCATCGGCCCGATCTCGGCCGCCAGGTTGAACGCGCTGTCCTCCAACAGCTCCGTCGGGAAGAGGATCAGGTTCGAGGTGTACTTGTACGCCCCGAACTGGACGAACCCGAACTTGGCGTCCTGCTTGACGACCTGGGTGTTCTCCCCGATCCGCTGGCCCATGTTCGTGGTGTCGTTGACGCTCGGCCAGGGCATCTCCCGCCCGTCGTCCGTCCGCATCACGTCGGCGACCTGGCGGACGCCGTTGTAGCTCTTCAACGCCTTCTCCAGGCCGTTGACGAAGCTCTTGGGAACGGTCACGCCGCCCGCGGAGCCGATGGTCGCGGACATGTCCCGCTTCTCGGCCCGCTCCTCCTCGTTCGGCCGGCGGCGGAGGTTGAAGTCGAACGACCGCTGGGCCGGGTTGAGCCCGACCAGCTTGCACGCCCGCTTCTGCTCGGGCGTGATGCTGAGGTTGTGCTGGCGGCGGCACCACCCCTGGAGCGCCAGGGCTCGCAGCTCCTCGGTCGCCTCGGCCCGATCCTCGCGGGTCGGCTTCCCCTTCCGCTTGGCGTCCGTGTCCTCGGAACCGGGCGGGCTCTGGTCGCGCCGCTTCAGCTCGGTGTCCACCTCCTCGGCGCGCCTTGCCACCTCGATCGAGCCGGACAGCCGGTTGAAGTCGGCGTTCGCCTGGTCCCACGCCTTGCGTTCCTCGGCGGTGAAGTCCCGCTTCTCGTTGTTGATCTTGTCCGCCATCTGGCGGATCGCGACGCCGATCGGGGCTCGCTCTTCCTGGAGTTCCTTGACCGTGGGCATATGCCCTCCCGTGGTGTGGGACCGCCGCCCCGGAACGTGACCGGGCGCGTACCGATGAAGCATCCGCCCCGATGCGTCAGTCGGTGCCGGCCGGCTGGGCGGCGGCCCCTTCCAACAGGGGACAGGAACCGGGCGGCCGGGCTGGGCCGGCCGCCGAGGTGTTGCCGCGGGGATTCTTGGGGATCGGATTCCGGCTAGCGGTAGCTGGCCGCGGAGAGGGGACGGGCCGGCGACTTGCCAGGGCGGAACGGCGCCGTCTTGCGCCCCTTCCAGTTCGCCCCCATCGGGGCCGGCTCGGATTCGAGGTGCCACACCACCAGTTCGGGGATGTGGACC
>JAFKFQ010000657.1 GCA_017308215.1 bacterium
CCGGCGCGCGGCCGTGTCCGAGGCTGCGGATGTCGCGCTGAACGAGCTTCTCGTCCCGCTACCGCTGACGCGCGCCCCGGGCGGGTTCGTTCTGGTCCGAGAGGGGGATCGCGTGGTGTAGTTCACGAAGTACCCGCACCACGCATGCGTGCGGTTCCAGGAGGCGCTGGCGACGGCGACTCCGGCGGCACGGTGAATTTTTTTGAGATTTTCGTGAACGCGCGGCCGGTCGGCAGGCAAGTATGGGGCATGAGCCCCATTGCCGGCCCGCTCGCCCGGCTGCTCCCCGCCGCGGCCGACCCCCGCCCCGACGGCGACCTCCTCGCCGCGTTCCTCGACCGCCAGGACGAGGCCGCGTTCGCCGAGCTCGTCCGCCGCCACGGTCCCGTCGTCCGTCTCGCCTGCCGGCGGATGCTCCCCAACCCGGCCGATGCCGACGACGCCTTCCAGGCCACGTTCCTCGTCCTCGCCCGCCGCGGCGCCGGTCTCGACCCGGCCCAGCCGCTCGGGCCGTGGCTGTATCGAGTCGCCGTCCTCACCGCCCGGACCGTCCGCCGCGGCAACGCCCGCCGGTTCGCCCGCCTCGAACAGCCGCCCGCCGCCCTCGCCGCCCCGAGCGCCGAGACCGTCACCGACTTCCGCCTCGACCTGGACGCGGCGCTGCTGGCGCTGCCGGAGAAGTACCGGGCGCCGCTGGTGCTGTGTCACCTCCAGGGGTGGAGCCGGCGGGACGCGGCCGAGCAGCTCGGGTGCCGCGAGGGGACGCTGTCGTCGTTGCTCGCCCGCGGGCTGGTGAAGCTCAAGAACCGCCTCCACGGCTACGACCCGGCCGCCGCCCTCGGCGCCGGCACCGCCCCCGTGCCGCTGGCGCTCGCCGCCGCCACCGCCCGCGCTGCCGTCGCGGGTGTGGGCCGGTCGCCGGCCGCGGTCGCGCTCGCCGACGGCGTCCTGCGCGGGCTCCGGGTGAAGCGACTGGCCGTGGTCGCCGGTGTGGTGTTCGTGCTGGTCGGCGTCGGGTACGGTGTCACAGCCGCCACCCGGCCAGCAGTGCCGGCCGTGGCCCAGACGGTCCCGGGTCCGGCGCTCACGCGCGAGCTGCCGCCGCGGCCGACCCAACCGCCCGAGCCGACGCCCCCGGTCGCGGTGAACAAGCGGATCGACGTGTGCGTCGGCGGGCCGTTCGGCGTCATCCCGCTGCGGGCGACCGAAGTCGGCCCGGCCGGGCCGCTCGGCGAGTCGGTCCCTTTCACCCGGTTCGACCGATTCCAGGAATACCTCGCCACCGCCCGCACCGCTGGCCCGGTGCCGCCGAGCGTCCGCGTGGACGTGTGGGACGAGGCCTTCGTGGATCACACCCGGAAGGTGTTCGCGGCCTGCCGCGCGGCCGGGTACACGTCGGTGCGGGTCCGTGGGCGGGTGCCGACCATCAACCCCGGCGGGTGGCGGGAGTTTGACGACACCCCTGTGGACCTCGCCGACCTCACCCCGCCCCCGCAGGCCAACAGCGGCGGGGGCGGCCGGGCCGGCGGCTGCACGTTCAAGCCGCTCCCTTGTCGTTCCCCGGAAGTGGATTTATAACTCCTCTTGCCTCGGTGTGAGGTGCCGGAGCGGCCCGTTCGGCCGCTCCGCGTTCATTTCCAGGAACCGTCCGGCCGGCGAGAGTACCGCGGCAGCCGCGGGAGGGTAGCCGGCCGTGGGGGGTGTGTGATGGCCGAGACCGCTACGCTGACCGCCGAGACCCGCACCGGGTCCGGTTCCCGCCAGGCCGACAAGCTGCGCAAGGCCGGGAAGGTTCCCGGGATCGTGTACGGGCACAAGGAGGCGAACGTCGCCATCGCCGTGGCCGCCGACGCGCTCGACCGCCTCATCCGCGTGCAGCACGCCCGGGTGCTGGAACTCGACATCGCCGGCAAGAAGGAGACGGTGCTGGTCCGCGACCTCCAGTGGGACCACCTCGGGCGGCACCTGCTGCACGTGGACTTCGCCCGGGTGTCGGCGTCCGACAAGGTGAAGGTGACGGTGCCGGTCGAGCTGCGGAACAGCCCGAAGGCGACCGGCGGCGGCGTGCTCGACCAGCCGCTCCACACGCTGCACATCGAGTGCAGCCCGACGCAGATCCCGGAAGCCATCCGCATCGACATCACGAACCTGACGCTCGGCGCCCCGATCCACGTCCACGAACTGGCACTGCCCGAGGGCGTGAAGGTGCTGGAGACGCGAGAGCTGGTGGTCGTGCAGCTGAAGCTGCCGGGCGCCGAGCCGGCCGTCGCCGCCCCGGCCGAGCCGGGCGCCGGCCCCGAGGTCATCAAGAAGGAGAAGAAGGCCGAGGACGAGGAGACGAACGAGAAGAAGAAGTAGCCCGGGGCGAGGATTCGGGATTCAGGATTCGGGATTCAGGGGCCGGACAATTCGGCCCGCCGACCCCGATCCCACGCGGCCGAACGTGTGTCGGTGTTTTCGCCCTGTATCCCGAATCCTGAATCCCGAATCCTCCCCGACCCATGAAGCTCCTCGTCGGCCTCGGCAACCCCGGTCCGAAGTACGCCGGCACCCGGCACAACGTCGGGTTCGACGTGATCGACTACCTCGCCGCCGCGCCCGGCACGT
The DNA here is from genome assembly GCA_017308215.1 of bacterium. Classification (GTDB taxonomy): domain Bacteria; phylum Planctomycetota; class Planctomycetia; order Gemmatales; family Gemmataceae; genus Urbifossiella. The sequence goes on from JAFKFQ010000657.1 coordinate 2,608, forward strand.
CGAGCTTCCGGGAGCGGTTCGAGGCGCTGGTCGCCGAGCGGCAGGAGGGCGGCGAGGCCGTCCTGCTCGTCAAGCCGCTCACGTTCATGAACCTCAGCGGCCGCTCCGTCCGCGCCGCGCTCGACTTCTACAAGCTCTCCGTCGATCAGCTCCTCGTCGTGTGCGACGACTTCAACCTGCCGCTGGGCAAGTTGCGCGTCCGTGCGAAGGGGAGCCACGGCGGGCAGAACGGCCTGCGCAACATCCAGGACCAGCTCGGCACCGACGGCTACGCCCGGCTGCGCATCGGCGTTGGCCAGCCGGGCGTCGGCGAGGCGGTGGACTTCGTGCTGAGCCGGTTCAAGCCGGGCGAGCGCACCGCCGCCGAGGACGCGGTGGCGCGGGCGGCGCAGGCGGCGGCGGTGTGGGCGACGAGCGGGATCGAGGAGTGCATGAACCGCTTCAACGGCACCGACGACCCGCAGCAGCCGAAGAAGGAGAAGAAGCCGAAGCCGTCCAGCGACGCGGGCTGAAGCCCGCGGCTACCAAATCAACCCGGTAGCCGCGGGCTT
>JAFKFQ010000424.1 GCA_017308215.1 bacterium
GGAGTAGGATGAAAACCAAAGCAAGGCCTTAATCCTGCTTTGGTTTTCATCCTGCTCCGTCCTGTTCATCCTGTCAAAAATCAGCCGATGAGCCGGCGCAGCTCGCGGACGACGCGCGGCACGGCGACCTTCGGGTCTTCCGCGGCCTCGTACTCCAGCGCGACGTAGCCGTGGAAGTTGCCGTCTTTCAGGATGCGCACGACTCGCGCCAGGTCGGCGTCCTCGCGGCGGCCGTTCGGGAACATCTCAGTCTTCACCTGTGCCACCACGCCGTAGGGCACGATGGCGGCGATCTCGCGGTACGGATCGGCGGTCCGGAAGTTCCCGGTGTCGATGTTCACCCCGAGCGCCTGGCTGCGGACGGGGCGCACGAGGTCGAGCAGGTGTTCGGCGGTGTCGGTGATGCCGCCGTGGTTCTCCAGCGCGAGCTGCCCGCCGAGCCGCTCGGCGACCGGGCAGCACTCGTTCAGGCAGTCCACCACACGGCGCTGGGCGTCGGCCAGCGTGTCGTTCTTCCCGAGGTTGCCAGCGAAGATGCGCACGGTGCGGGCGCCGAGGCGCGCGGCGCGGGCCGTCCAGTCCTTGGCGTGCTGGACCTCGCGCGCCCGTGCGGTGTCGTCTCGTAGTGTGAACTCGCTCCGGATCGGCACGCCGGAGATCGGCCGGCGGCGGCGCTCGGCGTGCTCACGGAGCTTCGCCAGATAGGCATCGGACGTGTCGGCGAAGTAGTACGACGTGAGTTCGACGGCATCGAGCGGCAGGTCGGCGGCGAAGTCGATAAAGTCGAACAGGGTCATCGACCCCTTCTTCACGTCGAGGAACTGGCGGAAGCTGTACGCGGCGAGGCTGAGCTTGAGGTCGGCGACCGGGCCGGGCCGACGGATCGGGTCGATGGCGACCGCGACGCCGGGGCTCGCGGCGGCGACGGCGGCGGTGCGGAGGAAGTCGCGGCGAGTGGGGGACATGAGTCGGCTCCGGGAGTGTGGTGCGGCACGGAGTGCCGCAACGGTGCGGGTGCGCCCGCGGTGCCGTGTCGAGCACAGAAGCGCTGCGGCACGGAGTGCCGCACCACACATTGCGGCATCCTACCCCTCCGCCGCGTCGGCCGCCAACGCCTTCACCCGCTCCTCGACGACGGTCATCACACGGTTCCAGCCGTGCTTGTCGTTCTTCACGTCGTCGAACTTCACCGGCGGGCCGACGCGGATGGTGATGCGCCGCGGGCGCGGGAAGCGCACCCCCGCCGGCATCGCCTCGAACGTGCCGGTGATGTGGCACGGCACCACCGGTACCGGCGTCCCCGCCACCACCATCCCCACGCCGCCCTTGAACGGCACCATCTTCCCGTCGCGGCTGCGGCCGCCCTCCGGGAACACGACGAACCCGCACGGCGTGTTCACCAGCTTCTCGCGGAGTTCCTTCAGCGCCTGCGGGGTGCGCTTCTTGCGCCACAGCGGCAGCGCGTTGATGAACCCGGCGGCGAACGCGGTGGTGAAGGCGCTGTCGAAGAACACGTCGCCGGCGGCGAGGGCGAACGTCTTCGCGCGCAGGTCGAACCGCAGCGGCGCGACCAGCGCCAGCGCGTCGAGGTGGCTGCTGTGGTTCGAGCAGAGGATGAACGGGAAGTCGGTCGGCAGGTTCTCGGCGCCGACGACGCGCAGCCGGTGCCAGAGCGCGAAGTAGGTGCGGGCGAGCAGCGCCCACGCGACGTGGACGGCGGAGAGCACCGGCCCGCTCTCGCGCCGCACGCTCGACAGCCGCTCCCACGGGCGGAGCCCGAGGTCGTCGGCCGGGCGGAGCTGGAAGTCGTCCATCTGGGGCAGGATTCGGAATTCAGGATTCGGGATTCAGGGACAGGATACGCTTGCGGCGGTCGCCGCGCAGGTCGGTGTCTTCCCCGAACCCCGAATCCCGGCCTTACCCGGAAAATACCCGCCCCGCGGCCTCGACGTTCAGCCCGCCGAAGAAGTGCATGACGTGGTACGCCACCGGTGCGACCAGGATGAGGCTGTCGAACCGGTCGAGCAGCGCGCCGTGGCCGGGGATCATCTTGTCGAGGTTCTCCACGCCGGTGTCGCGCTTGATCGCCGCGAGCATGAGGTCGCCGAGTTGGGCGGCGAGGGCGAGCAGCAGGCCGAGCACGACCAGCGGCACCGGGGCGGCGAGCGGGGTGCCGTCGAACGCCAGCCAGCCGACCGAGAACACCACCAGCACCACCACGGCCGCCCCGACCACCGAGCCGTACACGTTCCGGTCGGGCGTCGTGTTCGGGGCGACGAGCGGGCCGCCGAGCAGCTTCCCCGAGACGTACCGGGCCACGTCCCAGAACCCGACCGTGACCAGCACCAGCGCGACCTTCGGGCGGTAGTCGGCGTCGTTCGCCATGTAGCTCAGGTGGCCGAGGCAGCTGCCGAACAGCGCGAACGCCACCACGCCGAGCGCCGTGCGCTGGAGGTAGCCCTTCGGCCGGTCCTGGGCCGCGGCGAACCCGGCCACGCAGGCGATCGCCAGCGGGAACGCGGCCACGAACAGGCGGTAGTAGTTGTCGAGCGCCGCGAACTGCACCACGCCGATGCCGAGCAGCACGAGGTAGCAGATGAGCTTCTCGCGGAACAGCCCCGTCGCCCGGGCGTAGTCGCGGAAGCACAGCGCGCTGAGGACCGCCGCCCCGACGATGACCCACGCCGCCCCGAGCAGCACCGGCACCGCCATCGCCGGCACCACGACCGTCCAGCCGCGGTAGCGCCGCCAGGCGTCGTGCCGCGTCTCGGGGTGGATGCGGTTCCGCCAGAACCTCAGCACGAACGGCCCGGCCCACAGCGGCACCGCGGCGAGCGCGAGGAGGACGAGCGTCGCCGCCGAATCGAACGCCCCGAGCGGGTTGATGAGGCGGTCGCGGGCGGCGTCCGTCACGGGGGCACCGGGGCTCGGGGCGGAACGATGGGGGGAATGCTACCGTAACGCGGCGCAACGACCACCCGCCGGCCGCGTGCCGCGGCGCCGGCCGCGGGATATGATCCGACGTTGCCCGCACACCCCCACCGACCGGGAGCCGCCATGTTCTCGCTCCGCCCGTTCCGACCCGCCGTGCCGGGCCTCGCCGCCGCGGTCGCGGTCGTCCTCGCCGGCACCGCCCCGGCCCGCTACGTGCGCGTCGAGACCGAGAAGGTGCCGGTGGACCGGGTCGTATCCAACCTCGAAGCCGCGGTGAAGGAGAACCCGAAGGACGCGAAGGCGGTGCTGAACCTGGCGCGGGCGCACGCGATGGCGTTCGCCCGGCGCGCCGACGAGCTGGAGGTCCGCAAGGACGGCAAGAACGGCGGGCTGTGGTTCGGCTACGAGCCGCCGCTCGTGCCGTTCGGCAAGGCGGCGCCGACGAGGGACGAGGCGAAGGAAGCCGCCGCGAAAGCGCACCTGGCGAAGGCGGTGGCACTGTACGACCGCGCCGTCAAGCTGATGCCGGACGAGCCGGCCGCCAAACTCGGACAGGCGTGGGCGCTCGACCAGTTCGGCGAGAAGGCGAAGGCGGTCGCCGCATACCGCGCCGTCATCCGCGACGGGTGGGCGAAGGAGAAGGACTTGAAGTCGATCGGGCTCGGCGGGCACACGGTCACCGCGGAGGCGGTCGGCTACCTCGTGCCGCTCCTCGACCCGGTGGCGGACAAGGGTGAGATCGACGAGCTCAAGGCCCGCGCCGACACGCTGAAAAAGCTGCCGCGGCCGGTCACGCCGATCGCCGTGCCGCTCCGCGACGGGCTCGGCGCCGCCGACCTGGAGGACGCCACGGCCGCGGTCCGGTTCGACGCCGACGGGTCGGGGATCAAGAAGCGCTGGACGTGGATCACGAAGGACGCGGCGTGGCTGGTCTACGACCCGTCCGGCCGCGGTGAGGTCGATTCGGCACTCCAGCTGTTCGGCAGCGTGACGTTCTGGCTGTTCTGGGAACACGGCTACGCCGCGCTCGGCGCCCTCGACGACGACCGCGACGGCCGGCTGACCGGCGTCGAGTTACGCGGGCTGGCGCTGTGGCACGACCGCAACGCGAACGGCGTCGTGGACGCCGGCGAGGTACAACCGCTGGCGGAAGTGGGGATCGTGGCCGTGTCGTGCCGGCACGAGCGCGACGAGTCGCACCCGGACCGGATCGCGTTCAGCCGCGCCGGCGTCACCTTCGGCGACGGCCGCACCCGCCCGACGTTCGACCTCGTACTGAAGCCGCGCTGACTCGTCTCCGAAAGCCGGGGGACGACCGTCCCCCGGTTCTGCTAAAATCCCATCTCCCGGGCCGGAAGCTCAACGGTCGAGCAGTCCGCTCATAACGGATTGGAAGTGGGTTCGACTCCCACACGGCCCACTCACCGCTCGCGTCCGCCTGCCGGACTCGCTAAACTAGCCCAGCCTGCCCCCACCCGCCCTTTCCCCGAGTGGTGCCCATGCGGTTTCCCCTCGTCATCGGAATCGCCGCCCTCGCCGCGGCGCCGGCCGCCGCGCAGCCGGTCGATTTCGCCCGTGACATCCGGCCGATCCTCTCGACGCAATGCTTCACCTGCCACGGGCCGGACGAAAAGTCGCGCAAGGCCGACCTGCGGCTCGACGTGCGCGACGACGCCGTGAAGGCCGGCGCCATCGCGCCGGGGAAGGCGGACGCGAGCGAGATTCTGAATCGCATCACGAGCGACGAGCCGGGCGAGAAGATGCCGCCGGCGAGCGCCAAGAAGCCGCCGCTGACGCCCCAGCAGATCGACCTCTTGAAACGCTGGGTGAACGAAGGGGCGAAGTACAGCGAGCACTGGTCGTTCGCCAAGCTCACGCGCCCGGAGCCGCCACCCGGCCCGGCGGTGAACGCCATCGACCGCTTCGTCCGCGACCGGCTCGTGAAGGAGAAGCTGAACCCGTCGCGCCCCGCGGACCGGGTCACGCTGGTCCGCCGGCTCTCCCTCGACCTGACCGGCCTGCCGCCGACGCCGGACGAGGTCCGGGCGTTCGCAACCGACCCGGCGGCGGACGCCTACGAGAAGCTGGCCGATCGGCTGCTCGCGTCGCCGCACTACGGCGAGCGAATGGCGCTGTTCTGGCTCGACCTCGTGCGCTACGCCGACTCGATCGGCTACCACAGCGACAACCCGATGAACGTGTCGCCCTACCGCGACTACGTCATCCGCTCGTTCAACGCCAATCTCCGCTTCGACCGGTTCACGATCGAGCAACTCGCCGGCGACCTGCTCCCGAACCCGACGCTCTGGCAGCGCGTGGCGACGGCGTACAACCGGCTGCTGCAAACGACCGAGGAGGGTGGCGCCCAGGCGAGGGAGTACGAGGCGAAGTACGCCGCGGACCGCGTGCGGAACTTCGGACAGGTGTGGCTCGGCGGCACGATCATGTGTGCCGAGTGCCACAACCACAAGTTCGACCCGTACACCCAGGCCGACTTCTACGCGATGGCCGCGTTCTTCGCGGATGTGCAGGAGGGGGCGATCGGTCGCCGCGAGCCCGGCATGCCGGTGCCGGCCCCGGACGACGAGAAGCGCCTCGCCGAGTTGACCGCCGCCGCGGCCGCCGCACAGAAGACGCTGCTCGCGCGGGCCGCGGCGGTCGGGGTTGCGGCGCTCAAGACCGAGCGCGGCGCCTTCAATATGGCCGAGAAGGCTCGCGCCGGGCTGGACGCGGGCATCCCGCGGGTACTGGTGACGACCGCCGCTGCGCCGCGGACGGTCCGTATCCTGCCGCGCGGGAACTGGCTCGATTCGAGCGGCCCGGTGATGGCGCCGAACACGCCCGGGTTCCTCCCGCCGCTCCAAAAGGCCGACGCAAAGGCCCGCGCGACGCGCCTCGACCTGGCGAAATGGGCCGTCTCGCCGGACAACCCGCTCACCGCCCGCGTGTTCGTGAACCGCACCTGGAAACTGTTCTTCGGCGCCGGCCTGTCGCGGTCGCTGGAGGAGAGCGGCGCGCAGGGTGAGCTGCCGACGCACCCCGAGTTACTCGACTGGCTCGCCGCCGAGTTCCGCACCGACTGGGACGTGAAGCGCCTCGTCCGCCTCATCGTCACGTCGGAGACGTACCGGCAGGCGTCGGTGGAGACGCCGGCGCTGCGCGAGCGCGACCCGTTCAACCGCCTCCTGGCGCGCCAGGGCCGCTGGCGGCTCGACGCCGAGTTCGTCCGCGACAACGCCCTCGAAGTCGGCGGGCTGCTGAACCGGCAGATCGGCGGGAGGAGCGTGTTCCCGTACCAGCCGCCGGGCTACTGGGCGGCGCTCAACTTCCCCGTCCGCGAGTGGCAGAAGGGAACCGGCGAGACGGTGTACCGCCGCGGGCTGTACACGCACTGGCAGCGGACGTTCCTCCACCCGGCGATGCTGGCGTTCGACGCCCCGAGCCGTGAGGAGTGCACGTGCGACCGCCCGCGCTCGAACATCCCGCAACAGGCGCTCGTGCTCCTCAACGACCCCGAGTTCGTCGAGGCCGCCCGCGCCTTCGCCGCCCGGACGCTCGCCGAGGGCGGGGCCGATGACACGGCGAAGGTGGCGTGGGCGTTCACCCGCGCCACCAGCCGGGCGCCGACGGCGGAGGAAACGAAGGTGCTGGTCGGTCTGCTCGCGCGCGGCCGGGCGATCGACCCGGCCGCGGCGGCACGGCTGATCGCGGTCGGCGACCGACCCAATCCTGCGGGGACCAACCCGGTCGAGCTCGCGGCGTGGACCAACGTGTGCCGCGCCCTGCTGAACCTCCACGAAACGATCACGCGGCAGTAAGCGGGCGACCGGCCGGCGTGAGCCGGCTGGTCGTTGCCACAGGCACCCGACACAACCACCGGCCGGCTCACGCCGGCCGGTCGCCGAGACCACCATGAACCCCATCCATCTGCTCAAGCGCCGCACGTTCCTCGGCCAGGCGGCCCGCGGGGTCGGCGGTGTCGCGCTGGCGTCGCTGTTCGCACAGGAGGCCGCGGCGCAGGACCGCTGGGCCGGCGTCGTCACACGGCCGCACGTGCCGCCGAAGGCGAAGCGCGTCATCTTCATGGTGATGGCCGGCGGGCCGAGCCACCTCGAACTATTCGACAACAAGCCGGTGCTGGCGCGGATGCACGGCCAGCCGATGCCCGAGTCGGTCACGCGCGGACAGCCGATCGCGCAGCTCCAGGGGGCACGCCTCACCTGCTTCGGCCCGCAGTGGAGCTTCCGCAAGCACGGCCGGAGCGGCGTCGAGATGAACGAGCTGTTCACGCACCTGCCGGCCGTCGCCGACGACCTGTGCGTCATCCGCTCGATGCGCACCGAGGCGATCAACCACGACCCGGCGCACACGTTCATGAACACCGGGTCGAGCGTGTCCGGCCGCCCGAGCATGGGGAGCTGGCTCACGTACGGCATCGGCGCCGAGGCACAAGACCTGCCCGGGTTCGTGGTGCTCACGTCGAACGGGCGCGGCGGGCAGAACCAGCCGATCGCGTCGCGGCAGTGGGGGCCGGGGTTCCTGCCGGGGCGGTTCCAGGGCGTCCACCTCCGCGGCCAGGGCGATCCGATCCTCTACCTCACCAACCCGCCCGGCGTCGCCCCGGCCCAGCAGCGCGACGTGATCGACGCCGTGTCGCGCCTGAACCAACTCCACGGCACCGCCGTCGACGACCCGGAGGTCGCCACCCGCGTCGCGCAGTACGAGCTCGCGTTCCAGATGCAGACCAGCGTGCCGGCCCTGATGGACCTGTCGAACGAGCCGCGCACCGTGCTGGAGAGTTACGGCACGAAGGGGGCCGACGGGTCGTTCGCCGCGAACTGCCTCCTCGCCCGCCGGCTCGCCCAGCGCGGCGTGCGGTTCATCCAGCTCTACCACCGCGACTGGGACCACCACGGCGGGGTGAAGGACGGCATCCGCTTGAAGGTCGAAGAGGTGGACCGCCCGTTCGCCGCGCTCGTGCAAGACCTGAAGCGCCTCGGCATGCTCGACGACACGCTGATCGTGTTCACCGGCGAATTCGGGCGAACGCCGATGTCCCAGGGCGGCAACGGCCGCGACCACCACATGAAGGGGTTCTCGGCGGTGCTCGCCGGCGGCGGGATCAAGGGCGGCGTGACGCACGGCGCGACCGACGACTTCGGCTACCACGCCGCCGACAAGGTCGTCGAGGTGTTCGACCTCCACGCGACCATGCTCCACCTGCTCGGCATCGACCACGAGCGGCTCACCTTCCGGTTCCAGGGCCGCGACTACCGGCTCACGGACGTCCACGGGAAGGTGGTCCGAGAAATCCTCGCGTAATCCGGCGCCCGCTCGTAAGGGTCGGAGCGCAACCCGGTATTCGCTTCCGCCACGCCAGGCACCCGCCGGATGACATGACGCTTCACCCCACCCACCCCTCCCCCCCACGCGCCGTTCGCGCGTCGGGTGCGTTTTCGCTCGGCCTCGCTCTCGCCGCCCTCGTCGGCTGCGCGAAGCCACCGCCGCCGCTGGTCAAGGCCACGGCGCCGGATGTGTTCGTCGAGCTGCCGGTCGTCCGCGGCGTCACCGACTACGAGGACTTCACCGGCCGCACCGAGGCGTACAAGGTCGTGGACGTGCGCCCGCAGCTCACCGCGCTGCTCGACCGCGTCCACTTCAAGGACGGCGCCTTCGTCCCCGAGGGTACGCCGCTGTTCGAGCTCGACGCCCGGTTCTACAAGGCCCAGGCCGACGGCGCGGACGCCAACCTCAAGCTCGCCCGGGCCAAGCGCGACCTCGCCAAAGCGCTCCTCACGACCGCCGAGAAGTCGAAGAACAGCTCCGTCATCTCGGCGGACGAGTACGCCAAGGTGGCGGCCGAGTTCCAGGCCGCCGAGGCGGCGGTGAAGGTGGCCGAGTACGACTTGGAGAAAGCGGCCACCACGCTCGACTACACCCGCATCAAGGCCCGCTACACCGGCCGGCTCGGCAAGAGCATGGTGGACCCGGGCAACGTGGTGAAGGAGAACGAGACGATCCTCACGCGCCTCGTCGTCCTCGACCCGATCTACGTCGTGTTCGACATCGACGAGCGCACCTTGCTCCGCATCCGCCGGCTCGTCGCCGAAGGCCGCGTCCCGTCGGCCCGCGAGAACCCGATCACGGTGCGCGTCGGCCTCGCCGACGAGGACGGCTTCTCGTTCACCGCCCCGCTCACGTTCGCCGACAACCAGCTCGACGTGGGCACCGGCACGCTCCGGTTCCGCGGCGAGATGCGCAACCCGACGCTCCAGCGGAGCGGCCTGCCGGCGCTCGTCGGCGCGGCCGCCGCCACCGGCGCCGACGTCAACGCCCCGCGGCTGCTGTCGCCGGGCATGTTCGTGCGCGTCCGCTTCCCGGTCGGCCGCGAGCACCCGGCCGTCCTCGTCCCCGAGGAGGCGATCGGCGCCGACCAGGGGCAGCGGTTCGTGTTCGTCCTGAACGACAAGGACGAGGCGCAGTACCGCCGCGTGACGCTCGGCCCGCAGGAGGGGCGGCTGCGGGTGGTCGAGGACGGCGTGAAGGCGGGCGAGCGCGTGGTGGTCAGCGGCCTGCAGCGCGTCCGCGCCGGGCTGAAGGTGAACCCGAAGGCGGCCGCCGGCCAGGGGTCGGGGGCGGGCGGAAAGGGGCAGGCGAAAGCCGCCCCGTGACCCGACGCTCCGTGCGAACACCCACCCCCCGCCCCCGGCCCCCGACCGAATGATTGCCCGCTTCTTCATCGACCGGCCGATCTTCGCGGCCGTCCTGTCGCTGATCGTGACCCTGGCCGGGGCGCTCGCCGCCCCCGTGCTGCCGGTGTCGCAGTACCCGGCCGTCACCCCGCCCACCGTCCAGGTCGACTGCAACTACCCCGGGGCCAGCGCCGGGGTCGTGTCTCAGACCATCGCCTCCCCCGTCGAGCAGCAGGTCAACGGCGTCGAAGAGATGCTGTACATGTCCTCGCAATGCACGAGCGACGGGAGCTACACGCTCACGGTCACGTTCCGCCCCGGCACTGACCTGAACATGGCCCAGGTGCGCGTGCTCAACCGCGTGGCGCTGGCGATGCCGCAGCTCCCCGACGTGGTACGTGCCACCGGCGTGACGACGCGCAAGCGGTCGCCCGAGCTGCTCATGACGATCAGCATGAACAGCCCGGACGGCACTTATGACCAGCTCTACCTCAGCAACTACGCCTCGCTCCGGGTGAAGGAGGAGGTCGCCCGCATCCCCGGCGTCAGCGACGTGACCATCTTCGGCCAGCGCGACTACGCCATGCGCGTGTGGGTGAACCCCGAGCGGCTGGCCACCCTCTCGCTCACCCCGGGCGACGTGGTCGCCGCCCTCCGCGGGCAGAACCTGTCGATCGTCGCCGGCCGCGTCGGGCAGGCGGACGGCGAGGGGCACACCCCGTTCGAGTTCACCGTCTCCGGCGTCGGCCGGCTCACCACCGAGGAGGAGTTCGGCGAGGTGGTGGTGAAGGTAGGCGCGGCCGGGCAGGTGGTGAAGGTGAGGGACGTGGCCCGGGTCGAGCTCGGGGCGAAGGCGCAGGACGTGAACTCGCGCTTCGACCGCAAGCCGACGACCGGCCTCGGCATCTTCCTGATGTCGAACGCCAACGCCGTCGAGACGTCCCAGCAGGTCATCGAGAAGATGGAGCAGTTGGCCCACGAGTTCCCCCCCGGGATCAAGTGGGAGATCGGCTACGACACGGCGCCGTTCATCAAGGACTCGATCAAGGAGGTCATCTACTCGCTCCGCGACGCGATCGTGCTCGTCGCGCTCGTCGTGCTGCTGTTCCTCCAGAGCTGGCGGGCCGCGATCATCCCACTGGCCGCGGTGCCGGTGGCGATCGTCGGCACGTTCGCGGCGATGTTCGTCGCCGGGTACAGCGTCAACAACCTCACGCTGTTCGGGCTCGTCCTCGCCGTCGGCATCGTGGTCGACGACGCCATCGTCGTGGTCGAGGCGGTGCAGCACAAGCTCGACCAGGGCTACGCGCCGCGCGAGGCCACCGTCCGCGCGATGGACGACGTGGCCGGGCCGGTCGTGGCGGTCGGCGTGGTCCTCGCGGCGGTGTTCATCCCGTGCGCGTTCCTGTCCGGCATCGTCGGCAGCTTCTTCCGGCAGTTCGCGCTCACCATCGCGGTCAGCACGCTGCTGTCCACGCTCAACTCGCTGACGCTCAGCCCCGCGCTCGCGGCGCTCCTACTGCGGCCCAAGAACCGGGGCACGCCGGCGACGTGGCTCGGCCGCCAGGTGGACCGCCTGCTCCTCCCGCTGACGCTGTTCGGCCGCGGCTTCGACCGCGTGTTCGGCTGGTCGAACCGCGTGTACGTGCGGGCGGTCGGCCTCGGCCTGCGCGTCCCGCTGCTGGTGCTGGCGGGGTACGGCGGGCTGATCGCCGCCGGGGTGTACGGCTACCGCCAGCTCCCGACCGGGTTCATCCCGCAGCAGGACAAGGGCTACCTGATCGCCAGCATCCAGCTCCCCGACGCCGCCGCCTCCGACCGGACCGTGGACGTCCTCCAGGAGCTCGCGCGCGTGGCGCTGGAGTACGAGGTGCCCGTCGCCGCGAAGGAGGGCGAGGACGGCGCCGAACGGGTCGAGAAGGACGGCACGACGGCGTGGGTGAAGAAGGAACGCCCGGTGGCGCACATCAACGGCATCGCCGGCAACTCGTTCGTGCTGAGCGCGTACGGGTCGAACTTCGGGTCGATGTTCATCATCCTGAAGGACTTCCCCGAGCGCCGCGACCCGAAGCTGTACGCCGCCCGCGTGGCGAAGGACCTCGCCGACCTCTACGCCCGGAAGGTGCCGGGGGCACAGGTGAACGTGTTCGGCGCGCCGGCGGTGTCGGGCCTCGGGCGCGCCGGCGGGTTCCGGGTGATGATCGAGGACCGCGGCGGCGTCGGCGCGGACGGGCTCGAGCGCGCCACGAAGGCGTTCGTGGACCGCGCCGCCCAGCAGTCACAGCTGAACGGCCTGTTCACGGTGTACAAGACGAACAGCCCACAGGTCTTCCTCGACGTGGACCGGGCGGCGTGCCTCACGCACGGGGTCGAGCTCACCGACGTGTACGCCACGCTCCAGGGCGGGATGGGGAGCCGGTACGTCAACGACTTCAACCGCTTCGGCCGGACGTGGCAGGTGAACGTCCAGGCCGACCACCAGTACCGCAACGAGCTCGAGGACATCCGCAAGCTCCGGGTCCGCAGTCGCGACGGCCACATGATCCCGCTCGCGGCCGTGACGGCGGTGCGCGTGCAGGCCGCGCCGCTCGTCATCTCCCGCTACAACACGTACCCCGCGGCGGCGGTGAACGGGAACGTCGCCGCCGGGGTGAGTACCGGCGACGCCCGGGCGCTCGTCGAGCGGCTCGCCGAGGACGAGCTGCCGGCCGGCACGATGGCCGCCGAGTGGACCGAGCTGATGTACCTCGAAGACATGGCCAGCCGGGCCGAGCTGCGGCTGCCCGGGGGGTTCGCGTTCCGCGGGCAGACGACGGTCCTCGTGTTCGCGCTGTCGGTGTCGTTCGTGTTCCTCATCCTCGCCGCGCTCTACGAGAGCTGGGCGTTCCCGCTCGCGGTCATCCTCGTGGTGCCGGTGTGCGTGGCGTGCTCGCTCGCCGCCGTGTGGGCGACCGACCCGGGCTCGGCCGCCGAGACGGTGCGGCAGGCCGGGGTCACGCCCGACTGGGGCGGCGGGTTCGGCGCGCGACTGCTCGACGGCGGCACCTGGATCGACGCGCACGCCATCGCGCCGGCGGCGAAGCCGCTCGGGGCGCTCGGCATCTTCAAGCAGGACATCAACGTCTTCACGCAGGTCGGGTTCGTGGTGCTGATCGGGCTGGCGTGCAAGAACGCCATCCTCATCGTCGAGTTCGCCAAGGTCCGGCGCGACGCCGGCGCCGACCTCCGCACCGCCGTCCTCGACGCCTGCGCCCTCCGCTTCCGCCCGATCATGATGACCTCGGTGGCGTTCATCCTCGGGGTGCTGCCGCTCGCCGTCGCGTCCGGCGCCGGCGCCGAGATGCGCCAGGCGCTCGGCATCGCCGTCCTCGGCGGGATGATCGGCGTCACGGTGTTCGGCGTGTTCCTCACGCCGGTCTTCTTCGCGGTCGTGGACCGCCTGACGCGCTCGCGGGTCTTCACCCACCCGTGGGTGATCGCAGCCAGCCAGGGTGCGATGTACATGATCGCGCTGAAGTTCGTCCGCCCGACCGCCGCCCTGTGCGCGGCGAAGGCCGCCGCCGGCGTCCGCCGGATCTCCCGCAACCGCTTCGGAGCGTAGCGCGCCGCATGTTCACGCGGTTCTTCATCGACCGGCCGATCTTCGCCACCGTCCTCTCGACGCTCGTCGTGCTGGCCGGGGTGGTGGCGCTTTCCACACTCCCGGTCGCGCAGTACCCGGAGATCACGCCGCCGACGGTCGAGGTGTCGGCGGTGTACGTCGGGGCGAACGCGCGCGTCGTCGCCGACACGGTCGCGGCGCCGATCGAGGAGCAGGTGAACGGCGTCGAGGACATGATGTACATGTCCTCGACCTGCACCAACGACGGCACCTACACGCTGACCGTCACGTTCCGGCCCGGCGTGGACCTGAACATCGCGCAGGTGCTCGTCCAGAACCGCGTCAACCTCGCGGCGCCGAAGCTGCCGCCGGAGGTGACGCGCCGCGGGCTGCTGGTGAAGAAGAAGTCGCCCAGCCAACTCATGATCATCAACCTGTACTCGACGGCGCAGCTCCCCGACCCGCCGGCCGACGCGCCGAAGCGGGAGCGCGACGCGGCCGAGGCGCGGCGGCAGGAGGCGCTGCTCTACCTCAGCAACTACGCCACCATCCGCCTGCGCGACGAACTGGCCCGCCTCCCGGGGGTGGGCGACATCACCTACCTCGGCCAGCGCGACTACTCGATGCGCCTGTGGCTCGACCCCGACCGGATGGCGGCGAAGGGCGTGTCGGCCGACGACGTGGTGAAGGCGGTGCAGGCGCAGAACGCGCAGGTCGCGGCGGGGCAGGTCGGGCAGCCGCCAGCGCCGACCGGGCAGGCGTTTCAGTACACGATCAACACCCTCGGCCGGCTCGCGGTGCCCGAGCAGTTCGCCGACATGATCCTCAAGACCGACGCCGAGGGGCGCGTGGTGCGGATGCGCGACGTGTCCGAGGCCGAGCTCGGCGCGCTCAACTACGACCAGACCTGCACGCTCGACGGCCGCCCGTCGGTCGCGCTGTCGGTGTACCAGCTCCCCGGCACCAACGCGCTCGACACCGCCCGCGGGGTGAAGGAGAAGATGGAGGAGCTCCGCTCCAAGTTCCCGGAGGGGATCGACTACGCGATCGTCTACGACACCACGCCGTTCATCGACGAGTCGATCGTCGAGGTGTTCCGCACCCTCCGCGACGCGGTGGGCCTCGTCGCGGTCGTGATGCTCGTGTTCCTCCAGAGCTGGCGGGCGGCGATCATCCCGCTCGCGGCCGTGCCGGTGGCGATCGTCGGCACGTTCGCCGCGATGGCCGCCCTCGGCTACACGGTGAACAACCTCACGCTGTTCGGGCTCGTCCTCGCGGTCGGCATCGTGGTGGACGACGCGATCGTCGTGGTCGAGGCGGTGCAGCACCACATCGAACACGGCATGGCACCGCGCGACGCGACCGTCCGCGCCACGGAGCAGGTCGCCGGACCGGTCATTGCCGTCGGGCTGGTACTGTCGGCGGTGTTCGTGCCGTGCGTGTTCATCAGCGGTATCGTCGGCGAGTTCTACCGCCAGTTCGCGGTGACCATCGCGGTGAGCACGCTGCTGAGCGTGTTCGTGTCGCTGACGCTCAGCCCGGCGCTGTGCGCCATCCTCCTGAAGCCGCACACCCACGCGACCGCGGGCGAGCCACTGCCGCGCGTCGCCTTCCCGCTCGCCGGCGCCGCGCTCGCCTACGCGTTCCTCACCGACCAGCTGCACGCCGCGCTGCCCCACCTGCCGGCGGCCGCACGGGGTTGGGTCGAGCCACTCGCCGAGTGGCTTCTCCCGCTCGCCGCCGGGCTCGCCGGCGCCGCGGCGGGGTACGCGCTGCGGGTCGTGCTGAACCGGACGCTCGGGCTCCTGTTCTCCGGCTTCAACCGCGGGTTCGACGCCGCCACGGGCGCCTACGTCCGCGTCGTCGGCGGGATGCTCCGCGTCGCGGCCCTCGTCCTCGTCGGCTACGGCGGGCTGCTGTACCTGACGTACCACGCTCTCGCCACGGCCCCGAGCGGGTTCATCCCGGACCAGGACAAGGGCTTCCTGCTCGTGAACGTGCAGTTGCCCGACGCCGCCTCGCTCGGCCGCACGGCGAGCCAGATGAAGCTCCTGGAGGAGGTCGCCCGCGAGACGCCGGGGGTGAAGCACACCGTCAGCGTGTCCGGGCAGTCGGTGCTGCTCGGGGCGAACGCGCCGAACTTCGGCACGCTCTACGTGCTGCTCGACGACTTCCCGAACCGCCGCGAGCACCACCTCGGCGCCGAGGCGATCGCGTCACGGCTCCAGTCCGAGTTCAACGCCAGGCTCCCCGGGGCGCGGGTGAACGTGTTCGGCGCCCCGGCCGTGGACGGGCTCGGCACGGCGGGCGGGTTCAAGCTCGTGATCGAAGACCCCGGGGCGACCGACCCGGCCGACCTGGAACAGATCGGCAAGCAGGTCGCCGACGCGGCCGGCGGGGGCCACGAGCTCCGCGACACCTTCAGCGGGTTCAAGGCGGACACGCCGTGGCTGTACCTCGAAATCGACCGGGTGAACGCCCAGGTGCTCGGCGTGCCGGTCGCCGAGGTCATCAGCGCGCTGCAGGTGTACTTCGGGTCGCTGTACGTGAACGACTTCAACCGGTTCGGCCGGACGTGGCAGGTGAACGTCCAGGCCCGCGCCGACTACCGCCGCCGCGTCGACGACCTGAAGCGCGTGCGCGTCCGCAACCCGCGGATGCCCGAGGGGACCGACCACATGGTCCCGCTCGCCGGCCTGCTGAAGGTGCGCGACGACGTGACCGGGCCGGTGATGGTGTACCGCTACAACCTCTACCCCGCCGCGCCGGTCTCGGCGACGCCGGCGCCGGGCGTCAGTTCCGGCGAGGCGATCGCGGCGCTGGAGCGCGCGGCGGCGGATAAGCTCCCGCCGAGCATGCGCGTCGAGTGGACCGAGCTCGCGTTCCTCCAGCTCCAGACGAAGGACACCGCCGCGAAGGCGTTCCTGCTGTCGGTCGTGCTCGTGTTCCTCGTACTGGCCGCGCAGTACGAGAGCTGGGCGCTGCCGCTGGCGGTCATCCTCGTCGTGCCGATGTGCCTGCTGAGCGCCGCCGCGGGCGTGCGCGCCGCCGGGCTGGAGGTCAACATCTTCACGCAGGTCGGGTTCGTGGTGCTGGTCGGGCTGGCGTGCAAGAACGCCATCCTCATCGTCGAGTTCGCCAAGCAGCAGCACGAGGACGGCGCCACCCCCCGCGACGCGGCCGTGCGGGCGTGCCGGCTGCGGCTGCGGCCGATCGTGATGACCTCGGTGGCGTTCATCTTCGGCGTGGTGCCGC
Organism: bacterium; assembly: GCA_017308215.1. Lineage (GTDB taxonomy): Bacteria > Planctomycetota > Planctomycetia > Gemmatales > Gemmataceae > Urbifossiella. The sequence goes on from JAFKFQ010000424.1 coordinate 16,483, forward strand.
TGGTGCTGGCCGAGGGCGCCGGCGCCGAGATGCGGCGGGCGCTCGGCACCGCCGTGTTCGCCGGGATGATCGGCGTGACGGCGTTCGGCATCTTCCTCACGCCCGTCTTCTACGTCGCCGTCCAGTGGGTCACCGGCCGCGTCGCCCGTCTGCGGGGCGCGGCCGCCGCCCAATGACGCGGCCCCGGCGGCGAATCACCTCCCAGCCCGACACCAGGGCGGGCGCGACCGCTATTATCCACACTGCACGACCGCCCGCGGCCGGTGCCAGTCTTCCATTCCCGGCGGGATTCCGTGGGTCACACCTCACGCCTCGGCGACAAGCTCCCGCCCGCCCTGGTGCGTCGGTTCACCCGCCCCCTGGCCCGCTTCCTGGCGATCGAGTCGGCGGGCGGCGTGGTGCTGCTCGCCTGCACGCTCGTCGCGCTGGCCGCGGCCAACTCGCCGCTCGCCGCCGCGTACCACCACTTCTGGCACACGCCCGTCTGGCTCGAGGTCGGTGGGTGGCGGCTCGGCGGCGGGCTCGGGCACTTCGTGGTGAACGACGTACTGATGACGGTATTCTTCTTCGTCGTCGGGCTGGAGATCAAGCGCGAGGTGGTGGCCGGCGAGTTGCGCGACCCGCGGAAGGCGGCGCTGCCGGTCGCCGCGGCGCTCGGCGGGATGGTCGTGCCGGCGGGCATCTACCTCGTACTCCAGGGTGACACCGCGGCGGGCCGCGGGTGGGGCGTGCCGATGGCGACTGACATCGCCTTCGTCGTCGGGGTGATGGCGCTGCTCGGCCGGCGGGTGCCGTTCGGGCTGAAGATCGTGCTCCTGTCGCTCGCCATCGCCGACGACCTCGGCGCGGTCGTGGTGATCGCCGCGTTCTACAGCGGCACCCTGGCGTGGGGGATGCTCGCGCTCGCCGCCGGCGGGTTTCTCCTCGCCCACGGGCTGAACCGCGCCGGCGTGCGGGCGGTGCCGGTGTACCTCGTCGTCGGCACCGGCATCTGGCTCGCCGTGTACAGGTCTGGCGTTCACCCGACGATCGCCGGCGTGGTGCTCGGGCTGATGACGCCGGCGAGCGCGTGGCTCGGCGACAAGACGCTGGTCGAGGTGCTGACCGAGGCAACGGCGCGGGCGCCCGGCGAGGGACACGAGCGGTTCGACACCCTGCGCGCCGTCGGCTACGCGGCGCGTGAAGGCCTGTCGCCGCTGGCGCGGCTCGAACACGGACTCCACCCGTGGGTCGGGTTCGTCATCATGCCGCTGTTTGCGCTGGCGAACGCGGGTGTGGCGGTCCAACCGGCCGCGGTCGCCGACCCGGTCGCGGTCGCGGTCGCGCTCGGGCTGTTGATCGGGAAGCCAGTGGGGATCGTGCTATTCGCGTTCGTCTCGGTCCGCGCCGGCGTCGCGGCGCTGCCGACCGGCGTCGGCTGGAGGGTGATGGCCGGCGGCGGGGCGCTCGGCGGGATCGGGTTCACGATGTCGATGTTCGTCGCCAACCTCGCGTTCGACGACCCGGCCCACCTGGACGCCGCGAAGGTCGGCATCCTCGTCGGCTCGACCGCGAGCGCCGCGCTCGGCGCGGCGCTGCTCGCGCTGGCGGGGCGTCGGGCCGCGTAGGCTCGGCCGACGAACACAGTCCGCTCACCGCGCCTCGCCCCGCAGGTAGCGGTCGAACCACGCGAGATCCCATTCCATCTTGGCGCGGCGGTGCGAGAGCCTGCCGAGGCCGTGCGGCTCGCCGGGGTAGACGCACAGCTGCGTCGGCACGTTCAGGTTCTCGCGGAGCGCCCGGTAGAGCATCCGGCTGTGCCCCGGCGGGCAGCGGTCGTCGTTCGCCCCGACGTGGATGAGCGTCGGGGTCTTCACGTTCCCGAGTTGGTACGTCGGTGACGTGCGGCGGTAGAGGTCGGGCCGCTCCCACGGCAGGCCGGTCTTGAACACCCGCGGATACGCCGGTTCGTCGTTGAACCCCCACTCCGCGACCGTGTCGAGGATGCCCGCCCCGCTGCTCGCCGCGCGGATGCGGACCGGCGGGTCGGGGAGTGCGATCAGACAGTTCGTGAGGTACCCGCCGTTGCTCCACCCCATCACCGCGACGCGGTCCGGGTCGGCGATGCCGGCGTCGATCAGGTGGCGGATGCCGGCGAGAATGTCCTTCACGTCGAGGTCGTTCTCCCGGCCGACGAGGTCGGTGACGAACTTGTTGCCGTAGCCGGTCGAGCCGCGGTAGTTCGGCGCGAGCACGGCGTACCCGGCGGCGGCGAAGTAGAGCCGACCGTTGTGCGGGTCGAACTGGATCGCCGCGGTGCTGCTCGTCGTCGGCCCGCCGTGGATGGCGACGACCAGTGGCAGCTTCTTTTCGCCCTTCTTGTACCGGGGCGGGAGTTCGAGCGCGCCGCCGACGCTCGCCCCGTCCGGCGCCTTCCAGGTGACGTGCTCGACGGTCGGCAGCGCCCAGCCCTTTGCCTGCGGGTTCAGGTCGGTGAGTACGACCGGCTTGCCGTCCTTGCCCGGGCCGACGACTTCCGCCAGCCCGGTTGGGCTACCCCGCACCACGAACGTTCCGTGCTCGGGGGAAATGTCAAACGCGAAGACCACACCACCCACTCCAACGACGGAATTCCCCGACCCGCCCGACCCGTCCGTGCGCAGCCCCGCGATGTCGTTGAAGCCGTCCTTGTCGGTCACGAAGTAGACCGCGTCGCCGACCCAGCGGAGCGGAGAGCCGTAGCCGCGAACCTGGAGACGATCCCCCCGCGGCAGGCGCGTCGCCGGCCAACCGCCGTCGCCGTGCCGGCAGACAACGATCTCGGTGGGGTAAGCGTCGAAGATGGTGCAGTACGCGAGCCGCGTCCCGGCTTCATTCCACGCGAGCGATTCGAGCCACGGCCACGGCGACGCGGCGGTCGTCTTCCAGCTCTGGTCGGTGGTCGTGACCTTCCCGCTCTCCCATACGTCCACGCGCGAGTCGCCCTCGGACCGGATCACGGTGTCGTCCGGCGCGGTAATCATGGCGACGCGCCGGCCGTCGGGGGTGACGGCGAACTCGCGGACGTAGCGCTTCTCGGCGAGCACCTTCACCGCCTCGCCGCCCGCGGCCGGGAGGCGGTACAGCTCCGACACCTTCCGCGTGCCGTGGCCGTACTCGATCTTCGGGTAGCGCTCGCGCAGCTTGAGGAAGTCGTCGGGGTCGGTCACGTCCGCGTCGGTCGTGTAGAACACGGCGTCGGCCTTCGGCGCGAAGTCGAAGGCGATCACGCCGCCTTTCACCTTCGTGACCGCCGCCGGCGCCGCCTTCCCGTCCACCGCGACCCGCCACACCTGCGCCGTGCCGTCGAGCGGAGGCGCCTTCGCGTCGCCGGCTTTGCGGTTGCGCAGGACGTAGACCGCCGAGCCGTCCGCCGCCCACTTCGGGTGCCGGTCGTTGGCGCGCTCGGACATGAGGCGGCGCGGCGTTCCCTTGCCGTCGGTCGTCGTCACCCACAGGTCGGTGCGGCGGTTGTCGGCCTTCTCGTCCCAGGTGGCGACACAGTACGCCACCATCGTGCCGTCCGGCGATACAGCGACCTCGGTGGCCGTCGCGACGCTGCCGTAGTCGGCGGGTGTGACGACCCGCTTCTCCTGTGCGGCCACCGGCCGCACGGCAACGAGGAGGACGATCAGAGGGAAGACACGGCGCATGGCGGGGGCTCCGGACAGTTGGGTGGCCCCGTTAGCGCCCTCCGATGACGCGCCGATGACGGTTGCGCGGCGGCTTCAATACACGACGACGGAGCGGATCGACTTGCCCTCGTGCATCAGGTCGAAGCCCTCGTTGATGCGCTCCAGCGGCATCACATGGGTGATCAGATCGTCGATGTTGATCTTCCCCTCCATGTACCAGTCCACGATCTTCGGCACGTCGGTGCGCCCGCGCGCGCCGCCGAAGGCGGTGCCCTTCCAGACCCGGCC
>JAFKFQ010000425.1 GCA_017308215.1 bacterium
ACGGACTGGGGAGGAAGACACAGTCCGGGTGTGTGCGCCGAGTCCGAAACTCCTGCCGCGGTCCGGGCCGACAACAGGGACGGTGGGGCCACACCCGACACCTCAACCCCAGTCTACCGGCCCCGTTGCCTGCCCACCCCACCCCGGGGGCGCCCGTCCGTCCGGCCGGTCGCGCGGCCCGACACCGGCCGCCAGCTCAGTTGTGCCCGAGAACCGGGTGCGGCCGGTACGGTTCCTCCAGAGCCTTCAGCTCCGCCGCGTCGAGCTTCAGCGCAACGGCGGCGAGCGCGTCGTCGAGGTGGTGCGGCTTCGACGCGCCCACGATCGGCGCCGTCACCCCCGGCTGGTGGAGCACCCACGCGAGCGCCACCTGTGCGTTCGGCACCCCGCGCTTCGTGGCGATCTCTGTCACCCGGTCCACCACCGCGAAGTCGTCGTCGCGGTAGTACAGCTTGTGGGCGAAGTCGTCGGTCTTGGCGCGACTCGTCTCGCCGTGGTCGGCCTTGCTCCGGTTGCCGGCGAGGAACCCGCGGGCGAGCGGGCTCCACGGCAGCAGGCCGAGCCCCTCGTCGCGGCAGAGTGGGTTCACCTCGCGCTCCTCCTCGCGGTAGACGAGGTTGTAATGGTTCTGCATGGTCACGAACCGCGCCAGCCCGAGCCGGTCGGACGTGTGCAGCATCTTCGCCAGCTGCCACGCGAACATGCTCGACGCGCCGACGTGCAGCACCTTCCCCGCCTTCACCGCGGCGTCGAGCGCCGTCAGTGTTTCCTCGATCGGCGTCGTCGGGTCGAAGCGGTGGATCTGGTACAGATCCACGTAGTCGAGTTGGAGGCGGCGCAGGCTGGCGTCGATGGCGTGGCGGACGTGCTTCGCCGACAGGCCGCGCTCGTTCGGTGTTGGCCCCGTCGGCTGGTACACCTTCGTGGCGATGACGACCTGCTGCCGCGGGATCGCCAGTTCCTTCAGCGCGCGGCCGAGGACTTCTTCGCTCACGCCGTCCGAGTACATGTCGGCGGTGTCGAAGAAGTTCACGCCGGCCTCCCACGCCCGGCGGAGGAACGGCCGGCTGGCGGCCTCGTCGAGCACCCACGGCCGCCACGCCGGCGTGCCGTAGGTCATGCACCCGAGACACACGCGCGACACCTTGATGCCGGTGCGGCCGAGGTTGACGTACTCCATCGCGGTCTCATCGGTTGGGGGTCAGGGGCTACTTCTTCAGCGTGGCGGCAAGGAAGTCGAACATCGCGCGGCTCGGTTCGTCGCCGGGCGTGCCGAGATCGGCGTCGAGTGAGACGTGCGTCTTGCCGGTCGCCGGGTACGCCCGCGCCGACACGCCCGCGTCCGCCAGCACCGCGACCAGCCGGTTCGACTGGGCGGTCACCTCCGAGTGGTCCTTGACGTGGAGGATAAGGAACGGCGGGATGCCCTTCCCCTTCGCCGCGTGGGTGACCGCCGACAGGTGCTTCTGCGCCGCCTCGTCGCCGAACTTGCGGCGGTAGATCTCCGCCCGCCGCTGCTCGACGGTGCGGATTTGCAGCGGCACGTCGTAGGTGTCGCCGTCCACGGGAACGCAGGCACGGACGGCGGCGGGCGGCACGCCCTCGGCGCGGAAGTAGCGGTCGTCGGTGCAGACGAGCGCGGCCAGCTGCGCGCCGGCCGAGTGCCCGGTGACGACGAGCCGGTCCGGGTCGCCGCCGTACTCGGCCGCGTGCTCACGCACCCACCGCACCGCCTTCGCCACGTCCGCCGCCATCTCGCCGATGGTCGCCTCGGGGATGAGCCGGTAGTTGACCGACACGAACACGTACCCCTTCTCGGCGAACGCGACCGGCTTGCGGTTCACGTCCTTCTTGTCGCCCGCCTGCCACCCGCCGCCGTGGACCCACACCGCGACCGGGCGCCCCTTCCCGCCGGGCTCGGCGTACACGTCGAGCGTCTGCTTCTCGTTCTTCGTGCCGGCGTAGGCGAGGCCGCGGTGGGCCGTCGGCTCCGCGGCCGGCAGCGGTGGGGCGAGGGCGAGCAGGAGGAGCGTGGCGGCGGCCGGTCGCATCGGAAGTCCTCGGGGGCGGATTCGACTTCACGGACCGCCGTGATTGTACGCGGCCTACCCCCTCGACGCCCGCGCCGGCGGGGGCGAAGATACCACCCCCACCGGAGACCCGCTGTGGTCCGCACCCTTCTCGCGCTCGCTGTCTCGCTCCTCGTCGCCGCCGCCGCACCGGCCGACGACCCGCCGCGCGTCGTGCGCGAGAACATCGAGTGGCTCGACGTGTGGATTCCCGGCAACTCCGTGAAGGACCAGCCGCGCGTGCTGCTCGTCGGCGACTCGATCACGCGCGGGTACTACAAGACGGTCGAGGACCGGCTGAAGGGGAAGACGGTGGTGTGCCGGCTGGCGACGAGCAAGAGCCTGGGCGACCCCGGCCTGCTCGACGAGGTGCGGCTGGTGCTCGGGCAGGCGAAGTTCGACGTCGTTCACCTCAATAACGGCATGCACGGCTGGGGCTACACCGAGGCCGAGTACGCGAAGGCGCTGCCGGAGCTGGTCGCGGCGGTGCGGAAGGGCGCGCCGGGGGCGAAGCTGGTGTGGGCGCACACGACGCCGGTGCGCGTGTCGGGGAAGACGGATCAGGTGGACGCGAAGACGGAGCGCGTGAAGGCCCGCAACACGGCCGCGGCGGCGGTGATGGCGAAGGAGTCGATCCCGGTGAACGACCTGTTCGCGGCCGTCGCCGACCACCCCGACCTGTTCTCGAACGACGGCGTCCACTTCACCGCGAAGGGCTCGGCGGCACTCGGCGAACAGGTCGCCGCGCACGTCCTCAAGGCGCTCGGGACGAAGTGACCGTAGAGACGACGCGGAAGCCGATGCTGTCGCCCTTTGTGCCGGGCGAACCCGGGTCGTGCGCGACGGCGGTGCAGTGAAACGCCCCGGACCGCCACGACCCGCCGCGCATCACCGGGTCGCGCGTCTCGCCGGTCGCCGGGTCGGAGCGGCGGTCGGCGCACCACTCCCACACGTTCTCGAGCGTGTCGTGCAGCCCCCAGGCGTTCGGCGGCAGCTTCCCCACCGGCTGCCGCCCGCGCCCGTTCGACTCCACCTTCGGGTTCGGCGTGTACGTGACGTTGAACCACGAGTACTTCGCCTGCTCCTTGTCCGCGTCGCCGAAGTACCGCGTCGTCGCCGTGCCGGCCCGCGCCGCCCACTCCCACTGCGCCTCGGTCGGCAGCGCGTAGACGCGACCCGTCTCCTTTTCCTGCTCCGTGAGCCAGTCGCAGAAGGCACGGGCGTCGGTCCAGCTGACTAGCGCGGCCGGGCGGTCGGCGGCGTTGAACTCCGGGTCGGCGCCGTCCATCCGGTGCCCCGGCCTGAACCGCCGGTACTCGCCGAGCGTGACCTCGGTGACGCCGGCGTAGAACGGCCGCGCGAGCGTGACGCGGTACTTGCTCCCGTTCGGCCCCATCTCGAACGCGCCCGGCGGGATCAGCACGAGTTTCATGCCGAGCGAGTTGGTGACGTGGACCGGCAGGCCCGCCGCAACGGCGTAATCGGCCTGGTACTTCTTGGCGGCATCTTCGGCAAACGGGAAGCGCGGCACGGCCGGCGCGTCGGCGAGTGCGACACCGGCGACGAGCGCGAACAAGACGACGCCAACGCACCGGAGAGCGAGAGGCACGCGAACCTCGCGGTCAGTGCCGCAGCAGGAACTCGTTCGTGTTCAGCAGCGCGTGCTGCAAGTCCTGAAGGCCCGCCGCGCGGTCGGGCGCGGCGGCGAGGTGCCGCGCCACCAGCTCGCGCTCGCGCGCCGTCGGCCGCCGGCTGAGCGTCGCCAGGTAGACGCGCTCGACGATCCAGTCGGCGTCCTTCCCCGCACGCAGCCAGCCGGCGACGCGGCCGGCGGGCGAGCGCACCTTCCCGACCACGCCGGCGTTGTTGAGCATGTGCAGCACCTGCGGCAGGCCGGGGTCGTCTTCGCGGGCACACTCGCAGGTCACGTCGCGGACCGGCTTCGAGAACGCCTGGAGGAACGGGTGCGCCACCCCGCCCTCGGGCAGGTCGAGCGCCCGCGTGCCGCGCGGGTAGCCCTTGAACTCCTCGGGCACGCCCGTCGCGCCCGACACCGCGTCGAGCGCCTGCTCCGCCGCGAGCATCCGCACCGCGGCCTTCACGAAGTAGCGGTCCGGCTCGGCGGCGTGCGGCGACTGCGGCGGCGCCGTGCTCGCCAGCTGGTACGTGCGCGAGTTGAGGACGGTGCGGATGAGCGGCTTGAGGCGGTAACCGTTGCGGGCGAAGTCGTCGGCCAGCGCCGCGAGCAGCTCGGGGTTCGACGGCGGGTTCGTGTCGCGGAAGTCGTCCACCGGGTCGACGATCCCCTTGCCGAGCAGGTGGAACCAGACCCGGTTGGCGACCGACGGGGCGAAGTACCGGTTCCCCGGCGCGGCGAGCCAGTCGGCGAGGGCGCGGCGGCGGTCGTCGTCCGGGCCGAGCGCCGGCGGCCGGTCGCCGAACGCCACGGGTTGCTGCGGGCGGCGCGTGAGCGGGTTGTTCAGCTCGCGGCCGGGGGCGAGGAACACCACCTCGTCGTCGAGCCCGAACTGTGCGCCGCGGAGTTGCACGCGGGCGAAGAACGCGGCCAGACCGTAGTAGTCGGCCTGGGTGATGTTCTCGAACGGGTGGTTGTGGCACTTCGCGCACTGCACCCGCACGCCGAGGAACAGCTGCGCCGTCGCCTCCGCCGCCTCCTCGGGCGTTCGGCTGACGCGGAAGAAGTTCGCCGCCGGGCGGTGCAGCGTATTGCCGAGGCCGGTGAGCAGGTCGCGGGCGAAGTCGGTGACCGGCCGGTCCTCGGCCACGGTGCGCACGAGGTAGCGGTGGAAGCTGTGGACTCCGCGGTCGCTGATCGTCGTCGGGCTGCCGCGGAGTACGTCGGCCCACTTCGTCGCCCAGAACAGCGCGTACTCATCGGACGCGAGAAGCCAATCGATGAGCCTGGCGCGCTTGTCGGGCTCGGTCGAGTCGAGAAACGCGGCGGCGTCATCCGGCGTGGGGATCGTGCCGGTCACGTCGAGGTAGACGCGGCGCAGGAACACCTCGTCGGAGCACACTACGGCCGGCAGCAACTGCAACTCGCGCTGCTTGGCGAACACGAGCCGGTCGACGACGTTCGCCGGCGCCGGCGCGCGGAACGTGAACGCCGGGTCGGGCTCGACGCGCGCGAGGCGCACGCTGCCGATGGCGTCGAGGTAGCGGGCGAGGACCGCCGCCTCGGCCGTGCGCGGGAACGTCACCCGCCCGCCGACCGACACCGGCAGCGCCGTCGGATCGCTCGACGTGAACACCGTCAGGTCGGTCACGTCGCGGGCGGTGCCGTCCTGGAAGTGCGCGATGACAGCGAGCTGCCGCGCCGGCGGGTCGGTCTTCTGGAAGTCGCCGGTGCGGATTTCGAGGCGAGCGAGGGCGACGGGGGCGCTGTCCTTGCAGCCGGCGGCGATCCACGCGGCGAGGGTGCGGTAGGCGGCGTCGGTCGGGCCGAACAGCCGCCCGCCCTGGTGCGGCAGGCGACCGCTCCCCTTCAGCAGGATCAAGCTGTCGTCTGGGGCGAGCGGGTTTGTGCGGCGGCCACCCTGCTCCCTCACGAGCGTGGCGAAGTCGAGGTCCGGGTCGGCGCCGCGGAGCGACAGGCGGAAGCCGTTCTTCCCCTGCGGCGAGCCGTGGCACGCGCCCGAGTTGCACCCGGCGCGCGACAGCGCGGCGATCACGTCGCGGCGGAACTCAACCGGCTCCCCGGCCCCCGCGGGCGCGGCGGCGAGGGTGAGCACGACGGCGGCGAGCGGGCGCGGCATGACGACCCCCCGGTCAGTTCTTCTTCGGCGCGGCGGCTCGTACCTCGACCATGAGCGGTGACGACCGCACCTCTTCCTCGAACCCGTCCACGTCCCCCATCGCCGTCACGGTGAGGTTCTGCTGGCGCGGCGGCGCGTCCGGCGACGCCGTGATGGCGATCTCCGCCGCGTCGGCGCCCTTCGCCACCGTCACGGTCTCGGGCAGCGTCACGCCCGGCATCGACTGGAAGCGGAGCGTCACCGGCCCGTCGAACGACTTCACCCGGCCGACGGTCAGCGTCGCGCGGGCCGACTCACCGGGCGCGAGTGTCACCTTGGGTTGGCTGGTGCTGATGTGGAACGCGGTCGTCAGGTCGAGCTCGAGGGCGCGCGTGAGCGCGACGCGGCGGCCGGCGTGCGTGCCGGTCGCAGTCACCTCGATGCGCGTCTTGCCGAGGTTCGAGAGGATCTTCGACGCCACCACGCCGGACGCGCGCGTGTCCATCGCGGCCGCAGTCGGGAACTCGGCGTACACGCGCGTGCGCCCCTCGCCCTTATCGGCGAGTTGTCCGCCGCGTGCCGTGAACGTGATCGGCCCGTCGAAGCCCGCGGCGCGCGTCGTGACGACCGGTACGGCAGCCTTCTGGTAGCGGGGCAGTGTGACGACCGCGTCCGGCAGCTCGAACGTGAACGGTGCCGGGGGCGTGACCTGCACCGCGAGCCGGTCGGCGACGGCGGGCGGCACGCGGCGCTGGTCCTCGCGCAGCGCGATCGGGATGAGGTCGATGTTCTCCAGCTTGCGGTCGATGAGCGGCTGCGTCCGGGCCACCGTCCATTCGCCGCCGGCATCCGCAAGAATCTGGACCGTATGCACACCGACCGGTGCGGTCGCGTCCGCTTCGAGCTTGCACACGATGGCGTTCGCCGCAGCGGGAATCTCATTCGGCGCGAGCCGCACACCCGGCGGCCCGCCGACGAGCGCGAGCTTGATCGGGCCGTTCATGCCGTTGCGCGCGACTACGATCGGCACCGGCTGGTACGACCCCAGCGGGACCGTGAGCCCTTCGACCTCGGCGGCGAGTTGCGGCGGGAACGGGTCGCGGCGGACGGCGACGCGGTACGCAAACGCCGGACCGCCGTCGCGCAGCGCGTCGCGGACGACCACGCCGTAGTCGCCGGTCGTGGGGGCGGTGAAGTCGAAGTTCACCTCATCCTTCTGCGCGCCGGCGCGGCGCAGCTCGCGGCCGGTGCGGTCGGTGACGAGGAGTTCCAGGTCGGCGGGAGAGTTGAGCGCCGCGGACTCGGCGCGGAAGTACAGCCTCTCGCCCTTCGCCAGCCGGAGGCGGAACGTGTCGGCGCGGCCGGGCGTCCGCAGCACGCCGCAGAGCGTGCCGGGCACGACCGCGGGCGCCGCCTGGGCGCGGCCGGCGGTCAGCGAGCGGTCGAGCGCCAGGAACGGGTTGACCCGCGCCGGCCCGGCCATGTACGCGAACGTCGCCGCCGGCGACGTGAGCTGGGACAGCCCGGTGTCACGCGCCGCGTCGAACGGGCCGGCGACCGTGACCGGCCCGCCGGAGGTCGTGAGCGGCACCCACGCCGAGCCGTGGTCGCCGGGCCGCTTCACCACCGCGTCGAACGGGCCGCGTGCCGCCCGCGCCGCCGCGACCGCGAACTCGTTCCCGTCCACCTCCGGCAGCGTGACTTGCTCAAGGAACCCGGGCTCGACCGCCGCCGGCAGCGCGACGCGCCCCGCCGGGAAGCGGCCGGCGCGCAGGACGTAGTGGTGGCTCTCGCCGCCGTGGAAGCGGGCGTCGCGGACCTCGACGACGTACTCGCCGGCCGCGGCGAAGGTGTGCGCGAAGCGCGAATCGAAGACCAGCCCCGGGTCGTTGTCGCGCTCGGCGACCCACTTCCCCGCCGCGTCGCGGATCGTCACCAGCGGGTCCGCGTCCTTGCCGAACCGGCTAGCGACCGCCTCAAAGCTCACGCGCTCGCCGGCGACCACCGTGATGCGGTAGCGGTCGAGCGCCCCTTCGCGCAGCGTGCCCCACGCCGCGGCCGGCAGTGACAGCGGGCCGTCACTCGCGCCCGGCCGTACCGGAAGGTCGTCGATCAGAAACAGGTGCAGGTTCGAGAGGCCGTGCCGTGTCGCCACCCGCAGTCCGCACACGCCGACCGGCGCGTCGACCGCCGGCGTCAGGTCGAAGACCACGCGGTCGGGCCGGCTCTCGATCGGTGTCGCCTTCAGCCCCCCCGCCGGCAGCGAACTCCACACATCGAGCGCGTCGCCGAAGCCGTGGCCGACGAACACAACGCGAGTCGTCCTCCCGCGCTCGGCGACCGGCGGGGTGACGCGCTCGACGAGCGTGTGCGGCACCGACCCGTATGCCGGGCGGAGGCCGACGCGCGGGTCCGCGGCGCGCGCGGCCGGGAGCGCGAGAACGAACACGGCGGCGGCGAGTGCGGGTCGCATCGGACGGGCGGGGTGGTGGGAAACCGGCGGAGTGTCTGGCAGGCGGGATAAGGGGTATGGTACACTCGCCTTTGGCTGAATGCACGCCCGAACCCCGCCAGAATCCGGGGGGCTCACGCCCCCGACCCGCCAGACTCACTTCGGAGCGCCCGCCATGATCCGCCTGTGGGGCCAGTCCGCGCTCGACCGTCGCGAGTTGCTTCGTATCGGCGGCCTCGCGCTCGGCGGGCTGTCGCTCCCGGCGCTCACGCGCGCGAACCCGACGCCGGCGCGGCGCGGCGGCAGCTTCGGGCGGGCGAAGAGCTGCATCGTGCTGTACCTGTCCGGCGGCCCCGCCCAGCTCGACACGTTCGACCCGAAGCCGGACGCGCCCGACGACATCCGCGGCGAGTTCGCCACCATCCAGACGCGCCTCCCCGGCGTCCGCTTCTCCGAACTGCTACCGCTCGCCGCGCAGTGGACGCACAAGACCGCCGTCGTCCGCACCCTCTGCCACGACCACAACGACCACGGCCGCGGGTCGTACTGGATGTTCACCGGCTACCCGTACCCCGGGAGCGTGCCAGACGTGAACAACATGAACCGCCAGGACATGCCGCCGGTCGGCGCCGTCGTGTCGAAGCTCGCGCCCGGCCCCGGCCCGTTGCCGGCGTGGGCGCTCGTGCCGCACCGGATGGACGTGGCCGGCGGGCGGCGCGCCGGCCAGTTCGCCGGGTCGCTCGGCCCGCGGTTCGACCCGCTCCTCACCGGCGGCAACCCGAACGACGACGGCTACAAGCTCGAAAACCTGCCGCTGGTGGCGAACGAACCCCCGGACGTGGTGCGCAGGCGCCTGTCGCTCGTCGATCAGCTCAACGCCGAGACGGCGCCGCTCAACTCGCTCGCCATGAGCGGCACCATCCGCGACGGGCAGGCGCGGGCGGTCGAGGTGCTGTCATCAGAGGCGGTGCGGCGGGCGGTCGATCTGTCGGCGGTGCCGACCGCCGAGCGCGAGCGGTACGGGCGGAACCTGTTCGGCCAGTCGGTGCTGCTCGGCAGCCGGCTGCTCGGCGCCGGCGTGCGCCTCGTGCAGTGCAACTGGCAGCGCACGCAGGGGATCAACGGGTTCGCGTGGGACACGCACTGGAACAACTTCACCGCCCACAAGGACGACCTCGTTCCGCCGTTCGACCGCGCCTTCCACGCGCTGATGACCGACCTGGAGCGCACCGGGAGGCTGGACGAGACGCTGGTGGTGGTGGCCGCCGAGTTCGGCCGCACGCCGAAGATCACCCGAAGTAACGCCGGCCGCGAGCACCACCCGGACTGCTTCAGCGTGGTGTTCGCGGGGGGTGGCGTGCGCGGCGGGCAGGTGGTCGGCCAGTCCGACCGCATCGCGGCGCGGCCGTCCACGCCGCCGATCCCGCCCGCCGACTTCACGGCGACGATGTACCACCTCCTCGGCATCGACCCCGGCGCCGAGGCGCACGACCAGGGCGGGCGGCCGTTCGTCCTGTCGCGCGGCACGCCGATCCGCGAGCTGATCGGCTGACGCGGGTCACGGACCGGCAGTCTCCGGCGCGGCGGTGCCGGTCTCGGCAGCGCCGTACCACCACCGCCAAAACACGGCCCCGCCCAGCGCCCCGGCGGCGTAGTAGAGCACGTCCCTGTGGTCGGCCACGCAGTACCGCCCGAACGCCGCGGTCCGCGGCAGAATCACCTCGAACACCCACGCCCAGAGCACCAGCGGGATGATGATTTCGACCGGCTCCGGCGGCCCGTCGTGGCTCCGCAGGCCCAACCGGCGCTCGCCCCACAGCATGACCGGCACCCAGAACGGGACGCAGATCAGGTCGTTGAGGTGGGCGTGGACGAACTCCACCTCCCACGCCGGCTTCAGGACGAACCGGTTGACCAGATACACCGCGACGCACGCGACAAAGAGCGGATCGCGGAGGTAGCGGAAGCGCACGGGTCAGTGCCCCGTCGGGATGTGCAGGTAGCTGAGCACCACCGCGACGAGGACGGCGCCGACCGCCGTCCCCGTCGCCGCGGCGAGGAACGCGACGCCGGTCAGTCGCCGGGCCGGCAGGAGGCACACCAATGCCGCACACAGCCCGGACAGAATGCAGGTCACACGGACGCCTTCGGTCGGCATGGTGAAGGTGAACTGCCGCAAAGTGGGTGGCGGCCGGGGAACTCTGGTCGATTTCGGGTGGATGTCGGCGTCCCGCCCGTCGCCGCCGGGCCGGCCGTCCGGGCCGAAGGAGTACACCGTGACCGCGTCCCCCTCGACCCGGTATTGGTAGGGATTGCCCCACAGATCCAGCAGCCGACCGTCGGCGTCGGTACGGCCCCACCCGCCGGCTTTCACGTCCTCCAGATCGCCGAGGTGCGCCGGGAACTGTCCGGTCGCCCGCCGGTGGGCCGTGACCGCTTCGCGGATGCGGTCCAGGGCATACCCGGTGTGCTCTTCTTCCCAGAGATAGTTCGGGTGCCCACGCTGCTCGTAGTAGGCGACGCCATACGCCGTCCCGGCGACCGTCAGCCCGACCGCCACGGCCACGAAAACGCGCCGGGTGGTCACGTGTTCCAGGGTTGCTCGCTTCACCGCCCGCTTCTCATCGAGACGCTTCTGTTTTCCCTCAATCGTAACGACGGCGGGCGCCGTTCGCTTCACGAAGGTGCCGCGGAAACGCGAACGGCCCCGGCGGTTGCCGGGGCCGTTCGCGTTTCCGGGTCGCGTCACTCCATCCGCTTTCGTTCGCGCTCCTTGCCGACGCCACGCTTCACCGTCAGCGTCTTCTCGTCGATCGAGACCACCTTCTCGCGCAGCTCACCGCCGACGGGTGCCAGGCCCGGGTGCGACGACTTCGTGACCTTGTGGACGATCGTCCCGTCCTCGACCCTCCAAGTCCCTTCCAGCCGCACGTCGGCCGTCTCGCTCCCGCCGAGCTTGACCTGCCCCTCGGCCGTGAACACACCGCCCTTGTCGTAGCGAATCGTGCCGTCCGGCTCGGTGGACGACCCGCCGGTGACGCACGTCGTCCACCGCCCGAGCAGTTGTTTCGTGATCGCGGCGTCGTCCGCCACGGCGACCGCCGCGGTGCCGAGTAGGGCCACTGTGATCACCCAGAACCGTCGCATCGGCCCGTCCTCCCCCGGGGTCACCGAACGGGTGACGGGGGAACGCAACGGGCGTGCCGTCCGCGGCGCCGGCGATCGAATGACCCCGGAATGACCACCGATCGGTACTCACGGGTGGACGCCGTCGCGCCCCGCGGCCAGCCAGTCGAGGCCGAAGCGGGCGAAGGCGATCGAGCGGTAGCTGTCCTTTTCGTACAGGCACCCGGCCCGCCCGCCGGGGAGCGCGACCAGGCACGAGTACGCTGCCCCCTTCGCGTACAGCACCCGCGCCGCCGGCCACGTCCGCCCGCCGTCGCGGCTGAGCCGGAGCGTGAGGGTCTCGCGCCTCGTACTCGCTGGGTTGCTGAACAGGAAACGACTCCCGCCCGGCTCGCCGGTCACGCGGATCAGGCTCCCCTGACACGTCGGCTCGACCAGTGCGTCGTCGAACGTCGTCTCGCCCCAGGTGTCGCCGCGGTCGGTGCTGACCGCGACCGCGCGGCGGTTCTTCCCGTGGTGGCTGCGCATGTTCAGCAGCAGCGAGCCGTCGTCGCGCTCGGCCACCTGGCACTCGTTCGTCTTCGCCGCCGCCACCCCGCCGACCCGCCACGTCCTGCCGTGGTCGTCAGCGACGACGACGTGCGAGAACGAGTCCGTCCCGCTGTCAGCGGTCCGGTGGTCGCACGGCACGACGAGCCGCCCGTCTCGCAACTGGACGCCGACGCCGGGGCCGGTGGCGTACCACGTCCAGCCCGGCCGCTTCACGCTCGCGCTGATGTTCTCGGGCCGCGACCACGTCGCCCCGTCGTCGTCGCTGTGGCACATCAACACCTCACGCGACCCGCCGGTCATGTTCTGGGCGACGGAGTTCGCCCCCGGGTTGCGGGTGAGCGGGAGCCACACGCGGCCGGTCGTGCGGTCGAGGACCGGGCACGGATTGCCGACGGTGTCGGCGCCGTCGTCCGCGACGACTTGAAGCGCTCCCCACGTCGCACCGCCGTCGGTGCTGCGGCGGAGCACGACATCAATGTCCCCGGTGTCGCTGGTGCCGTTCTTCCGCCCCTCGCAGAGGGCGAGCAGCGTCCCCTTCGCGCCGGCGACGACGGCCGGGATGCGGAACGACTTGTACCCGTCCCTGCCGGCCTCGAACACGACCACCTCGCCGGGTGCGGCCGCACGCCCGACGGGCGGGTCGGCGCCTGACCAGTGGGCCGGGAGAGTGAAGAGGGCGACGGCAGCACAGATCACAAAAGTGGTGCGCACGGCCGGCTCCGGCGGGGAGAAGGGGTGCCGCGGTTATACCCGGTCGCGGGGGTCGCGGCGCATCTCCCAGTTCCACAACCCGCCCGCCACCCGCCGGTGGCCGACCAGCTCGAACCCGAGGCGCTGGTAGATCGGCACGTCGGCGCCGTCCTGCGTCTCGAGGTAGCACGGCTGGCCGGCGCGGTCGGCCGCGTCAAACCCGGGGCGGAGGACGGCCCGCGCCAGCCCGCGGCGCTGTGACGCGGGCTCGACGCCGAGCAGGACGAGATACCAGTGTGGGCCGGGGACGTGCCGGCGTTCGAGGCGCTCGAACTGGTGGGCAAGCCGCAGCAGCAGCACCGTGCCCGACAGGCCCAGTTCCGCCGCCAGTGCGAGTGCCCCACTGCGCGCCAGCCCGAGCGGCGACAGTGCCCCGCAGCCGGGCGGCAGCCAGCACGCCACGGCCGCCCGGTCCGCCGTCGCGTCGGCCGCTCCCGCTGTCACGCAGTACCGCACCAGCATTCCACAGAACGCCTCGGCGGAGAGCGGGTTGTGTGGCGCGACGGCGCGGAGCAGCGGGTAGTCGGCGAACGCCGCGGCCAGCGTACGGGTCGCCGCGGGAACGTCTGCCGCGGTCAGGCGATCGACCGGCACCGGCATGTCGGCCTCCTACAATCGACCGCGGACACACACTTACGGAGCCCGCCCATGCCGAAGGAGTTTATCAACCCGCCCGGGCTGAACCCGACGAACGGCTTCACCCACGTCGTCGCCGCGACCGGCGGGAAGACGGTCCACGTCTCCGGACAGGTGAGCGTGAACGAGAAGGCCGAAGTCGTCGGCAAGGGCGACTTCCGCGCCCAGGTCGAGCGGACGTTCGAGAACCTCAAGACCGCCCTCGTCGCCGCCGGCGCGACGTTCCGCGACGTGGTGAAGATCACCTACTTCGTGGTGGACCTGAAGCCGGACCTCGTGCCGGTCGTGCGCGAGGTGCGCCGCCAGTACCTCGACCCGGACCGCCCGCCGGCGAGCACGCTGGTCGGCGTCGCCGCGCTGGTCGTCCCCGACTGGCTGATCGAGATCGAGGCGACGGCCGTGGTCGAGGGGTGACCGGCCGCCCGCGCGAACCCGCTCCCGGCCCCGCGCCCTCCGTGACAGAGCCCCTTCCCCGGGCGTGCCGGAACCACCGGAGGTCACGATGAGCTGGGTCATCACGGCGCGGGACGCCCTGCTCGCCGGCCGGACGGTGCAGGTCCGGCCGGGCGGCGGGTCGATGCGCGGGCGGATCGAGCACGGTCAACTGGTCACGCTCGAACCCGTCGATCCGGCGGACGTGCGCGTGGACGACGCGGTCATGGTCGGCTGGAAGGGCGGGTATCTGCTCCACCTCGTCCGGGAGATCCGCGACGGCCGCCTGCTGATCGGCAACAACCTCGGGCAGGCCAACGGGTGGGTCGAGGCGGCGGCGGTCATCGGGCGGGTGACCGCGGTCGAGGACTGATACCGGATCAGTATCCGTGGGGCCGGTTTCCAACCGGCCGGATAATGGCCGGTTGGAAACCGGCCCCACGGATGTGCATCAACCGCCGGGGCTACCCGAGCAGCTTCTCGATCCGCCCCGCGAGCGCCGCCGGGCGCGTCAGCGCGCTCACGCGGCCGACCACCTCACCGTCCCGGGTCACCAGGAACTTCGTGAAGTTCCACTTCACCGCGCGCGTGCCGAACAGCCCGCGGCGGGCGGCCTTCAGGTGGCGGTACAGCGGGTGCGTGTCGGGGCCGTTCACCTTCACCTTCGCAAACACCGGGAACGTGACGCCGCGGTCGCGCGAGCAGAACTCGGCGATCGCCGCCTCGTCGTTCGGCTCCTGCCGCAGGAACTGGTTGCACGGGAAGCCGAGTACCACGAACCCGCGGTCGCGGTAGGTGCGGTACAGCGCTTCGAGGCCGGCGTACTGCGGCGTGAACCCGCACTTGCTGGCGACGTTCACGATCAGCATCACCCGGCCGCGGTACGGCGCGAGCGTGCCGACCGTGCCGTCGATGGCGGTCACCGGGATGTCGTAGATCGACACGTCCGTCATGGGCGCGGCCTGGGGGCGGATGAATCGTTCCGGGCAGAATAGCGGTTGACCGCCGCCGAGTCCCGCACGACACTGGCGCGTGGCCTCCCACACCCCCGCCCCGCCCTTCCCTTCCCCGGAGCTCTCCCGTGCGCCTCGCCGCCGTTCTCGTCCTGTGCCTGCCGTCCGCGGCACTCGCCCAGCAACCGCCCGTCATCGAGTCCGCGAAGGGGGGCGCGTGGTCCGACCCCGCGACGTGGGTCGGGAACGCGGTGCCCGGCGCCGGCAGTCGCGTGCTCGTCCGCACCGGCCACACCGTCACTTACGACGGGAAGTCCGACGCCGTCGTGCGGGCGGTGTGCGTGTCCGGGTCGCTCGTCTTCGCCACCGACCGCGACACGGTGCTGAACATCGGTCTGCTCAAGATCGAGCCCGGCGACCGCTACAGCGAGGAGGGCTTCGACTGCGACCACGCTCCGCCCGCCGCCCCCGACGCGCCGCGCCCGGAGCTGGTCGTCGGCACGCCGGACCGGCCCGTCGCGGCCGGGAAGACGGCGCTCATCCGCCTCCACCACGTGACGGGGATGGACAAGGAGAAGTGCCCGGCAGTCGTGAACTGCGGCGGGCGGATGGACCTGCACGGGCAGCCGGTGGCGCGGCCATGGGTGAAGCTCGGCGCGACGGCGAAGGCCGGCGACACCACGGTGACACTCGCGGAGCCGGCGGCGGGGTGGAAGGTCGGCGACCGGGTCATCGTCACCGGCACCAACACGCACGGCGTCGCCAAGACGCGCTCGGTCACCGAGGAGCGCACGATCACCGCCATCGACGGCACGCGGGTCACGTTCGCCGAACCGCTGGCGATGACCCACCTCGGCGACGGCGACTACCGCGGCGAGGTGGCGAACCTGAGCCGGAACGTCGTCGTCGAGAGCGCCGACCCGGCCGGCGTCCGCGGGCACACGATGTACCACCGCGGCAGCACCGGGTCGCTCACCTACGCCGAGTTCCGCCACCTCGGCAAGCCGAACGTCCTCGGCAAGTACGCGCTCCACTTCCACCTGTGCCGCGACACCATGCGCGGCAGCGTCGTGGTCGGGAACTCGATCTGGGACAGCCAGAACCGCTGGCTCACCATCCACGGCACCGACTACCTCGTGGTCCGCGACAACGTCGGGTACAAGAGCGTCGGCCACGGCTACTTCCTGGAGGACGGCACCGAGACGTACAACCTGATCGACCGCAACCTCGCCGTGGACGTGAAGCGCGGCAAGCGGCTGCCGCAGCAGGTGCTCCCGTTCGACGCCAACGAGGGCGCCGGGTTCTGGTGGACGTGCAGCCTGAACAGCTTCACCCGCAACGTCGCCGTCGAGTGCGGCGAGTACGGGTTCCGGTACGAGGCCACGCCGACGAGCGCGCTCAAGCTCGTCTTCCCGATCCGCCAGCCGGACGGCACGCGCAAGGCGACCGACCCGCGGACGCTGCCGTTCGTGCGGTTCGACGACAACGAGGTCCACAGCACGCACGGCCTGTACGGCGTCAACCTCGGCGAGGGCGTCAACCGCGTCGGCCCGGACGAGCGGCACCCGTTCGTCGTCCGCAACCTGAAGGTGTGGGACGTGCACTACGGGTTCCGCCCGCAGGTGCCGAACCTGCGCGTCGAGAACCTCACGCTCCACAAGGTCGCCTACGGCGTGTACCACCCGAACTACGACGGGCACTACTACAAGAACGTGCTGGTCAGCCAGACGAACACGGAGCCGTTCAACCGCGGCCACGACGACCTGAGCGTGCAGTACGGCCGGCTCGTGGTGGACGGCCTGACGTTCGACGGCTGCCGCTCGGGCGGGATGCCGCTGGTGCAGATCAGCGACGACAACCCGACCGGCGCCGCGGTCACGCACCTGCGGAACGTGCGGACGGTGAACTGGAGCGACACGACCAAGCAGCGGGCGGTGGTGAACCTCGGCGGCGGCCCGCGGCCGACGCCGAAGACGGCGAAGGGCGTTCCGGTCTACCTGCACGACTGGTTCGGCGCCGGCCGCACGGCGATGGTCGTCAGCATGAAGTCGGGCGAGTACAAGGCCGACCCGGCGGCGTTCCGCGAGGCCGCGCCGCTGACCGGGAACGAGTCGCGCGTCGCCGAGGTCACGGACGTGCCCTTCCCGTCGCCGCCCGCCGTGGCCGACGACCTGCCGCCGGCGACGGTCGTGACGCGCGTCGCGAGCGAGGGCGGCAAGCTGGTCGTCCGCGGCACCTGCATCGACAACGGCACGGTGGCGAAGGTGACGGTGAACGGCCGCGCGGCCCGCGCCACGTCGGCCAACTTCACCGACTGGGAGGTAGCGCTCGACGCCGGTACGACGCGGGTCGAGGCCCGCGCCGAGGACGCGGCCGGTAACGTCGAGCAGACACCGGTGGTGACGACGGTACGGTGACGTTACCGCCGACCGAGGTCGTGCGGGGTGTGCGGGAGAACGTGGCGGGCGACGAACACGAAGAACGCGCCGCCCGCCGCGACGACCGCCAGGTGGAACACCTCGTGCGGTCCGACCCGGACCGGTTCGTCGGCCAGCACCGGCCACTTGAGCAGGTCGCAGACGGCGCCGGCGGTGTACAGGAGGCCGCCGGCGACCGCCCAATTCATCCCACGCCACCCGACCGCCCGGTAGTACCGCACGACCGGCACGCCGCCGAGCCAGCCCATCGCCACGTAGAGCGCCACCATCACCCAGTCGGGCGCCTGCGGGAGCAGCCACAGTGACGCGACGCCCACCGCGGCCAGTCCCCACATCCCGACGAGCCACCACCGCCGCCACCGGCCGGCGAGCAGCGTCACGATGACGGGGGTGTTGGTACCGGCGATCAGGATGAAGATGGCCGACCGGTCGGCCGCCTGAAACAGGCGGTACTCGGCCGGGTGCGCGGCGAGCGTGTACGGGACCGCGTGGAACACCCCGCTGGCGAGGTAGAGTAGGACCATCGACAGGCCGAACACGACGGCGGCCGCGCGGCGCCCCTGCCCGGACGGGGTGAGGCGGACGAGGACCAGCGTGGCGTACACCGCCCACGCCGCGGCGAACAAGTGCGTGAACGAACTGACCGGGTCGCGCGGCGTCATCCCGGAGCCTACTGACCGCTGGTCAGCCAGCGTGCCAGCGCTTCGGAGGCGTCGTCGGGCGGGGTGGCCGGCGTCTCAGGCGTCTCGGGCGCAGCGGCCGGGGCCGCGGCGGCGTCCTTGCGGGCCTTCCACGCGGCGTACCAGCCGGCGGTGGACGCCTGGAAAGCCAAAGCCGTCGGGGAGGTCGTGCGGGGGCGGGGCGGGGTGGGCGGGGAAGGACGAGCGCTCATGAAACCTGCTGCGGGGGGGTGAAGGCTGGGCGCGGACCCGCGCCCGAACAAGAGGGTAGCGTGGACCGGCCCGGTGTCAACTGCAAGACCGGTGCCGCGCCGCATTCTACACCCGGCTTCGTCCCCGGTGCGACCCGAATCCGGGAATTCACGTCCGGGGCGGTCCCACTCGATAGACTACGGGCGCCTGCCGCCCGGCGCGCCCGTACCCGTTCGGAGCCAGCCGTATGCCCGACGACGAGACGACCGAGATCACCCCGGACCGCCGCAAGGAGATCTTCCTGGCCGTGGTCGAGGCCCAGGACAGCGGGATGCCCGTCGCCCGGTCCCGCGCCGCCGTCGCCGAGCGGTTCGGGGTGTCCGAGGCCGAGGTCCGCGACATCGAGCGCGAGGGGCTCGCCGCCCAGTGGCCGCCGCTCTGACCCGCCGGCCCGCTCACTTCGGCTTGCCCGTGCGCGGGACCGGGTCGCCGGACGTGCCGCGGGCCAGGCGCTCGGCCTCGCCCTCGGTCACGATCCCGGCGCGGATGAGCCGGTTCCGGCCGGGGGCGGCCGCCTCCATCGCCTCCCACTCGGCCTGCTCGCAGACCGCGTTCGGCCCGACCGCGTCGCCCGTCCCGGCCGACTGGTAGACGACCCAGCTCTCCACCCGCCGCGACTTCTGCTGCCGACTCATCGGCGATCCTCCGCCCGGGCGCTCCGGGGCATCCCCGTCATTATCGGCGGCCGCGGGCCGAGCGGATACCGGAATCCGCGGGGGCGCCTGCCCCGCACGACCGCCCGTGACTGGGGCGCGGCCCCGTACAATGACTCCTTCCGAACCGCGCCGGAGCCGAGATGCCGTTCACCGCCCTGGGCCTCCACCCGGCCCTCGTCCGCGCCGTCAAGGCGCTCGGGTACACCGAGCCGAGCCCGGTCCAGGCCGGGGCGGTGCCACCGGCGCTCGCCGGCCGCGACGTCCTCGCCACCGCCCCGACCGGCACCGGCAAGACCGCCGGCTTCCTCCTGCCGATCCTCCACCACCTCCTCGCCGGCCCGCGCGGCGGCGTGCGCGCGCTCGTGCTGTCGCCGACCCGCGAGCTCGCCGAGCAGATCGAGGCGGTCGCCCGCGACCTGGCGCGGTTCACCGAGCTGCGTGCCACGCTGGTCGTCGGCGGGAAGTCGATCGGCCCGCAGGAGAAGGCGCTGCGGGCCGGGCCGGACCTCGTCGTCGCCACCCCCGGCCGGCTCCTCGACCTGATGCGCCAGGGCGCCGCCCGCCTCGACCGCGTCGCCGCGCTCGTGCTCGACGAGGCCGACCGGATGCTCGACATGGGCTTCCTCCCGGACGTGAAGCGGATCGTGTCGAAGCTCACCGCCCGCGAGCAGACGTTCCTCTTCTCCGCCACCCTGCCGCCGGTCATCGCCGGGCTGGCGGACGACCTGCTGCGGACCCCGGCGACCGTGCAGATCGGCCGGCGCACGGCCGCGGCGGTCGGCATCACGCAGGCGGCGTACCCGGTCCCCGCCCACCTCAAGACGGCGCTGCTGCGGCACCTACTGCGGGCGACCGAGATGCCGTCGGTGCTGGTGTTCACGCGCACGAAGCACGAGGCGAAGAAGCTGGCGAAGGTGGTGGCAGCGGACGGGTTCGCGGTCGGGGAGTTGCACAGCAACCGGAGCCCGGCGCAGCGGACGAAGGCAATGGACGGGTTCCGCCGCGGCGCCTTCCAGGTGCTGGTGGCGACGAACATCGCCGCCCGCGGGCTGGACGTGGACCACGTCACCCACGTCGTCAGCACCGACGTGCCGGACGTGCCGGAGGACTACGTCCACCGGGTCGGGCGGACCGGCCGGGCGGGGGCGACGGGGGACGCGTTCGTGCTGGTGTCGCCGGCCGAGGAGCCGTCGCTCGGGCGGATCGAGCGGCAGCTCGGGCAGCGCCTCCCGCGGGTCACGCTGCCGGACTTCGACTACCACCAGCAGCCGGCCGGGCGGACCGCGATCACGGAGCGGAAGCGGCCGGGCGCGCCGAAGAAGCTGCGGCCGCCGGCGGCGCAGCCGCCACGCCCGCCGCGCCCGCGCCGCCGGTGACGGGTCATCGAAGGTGCGTCCGGCCGGCGGACGGTGTAGAGTGGAACGACCCGCCCGGAGAACTCTCCCGCATGGCCACCGCGACACCGGACGTCCTTCCCGATACCGCGACACCGAGACGCGGACGCGCCACCAGCCGCCGTACGCGGTCGTGCTCCACAACGACGACCTGAACGGCATGGTGTTCGTCACCGCCGTGCTGCGGAAGGTGTTCGGGTACACGGTCGAGCGCTGCGTCGAGCTGAGAGGTCGCCGAGTTGAAGGCCGATCAGGTCCGGTCCTGCGGCCCCGACCCGGCCTCGGCGCCGCGCGGGGCGCAGCCGCTCGCGGTGAGCGTGGAGCCGACGGAATAATCACGCCGGCTCGTCGAGCAGCCGGCGGACGGCGGCGGCGAGCTGCGTCGGGGTGTACGGCTTCGGCAGGAACGCGGTCCGCGGCGGCGGGTCGGGCGGGAGCGGGGCGGCGTCGTACCCGCTGGCGAACAGCACCGGCAGCGCCGGGGCGAACGCCCGGATCGCCTCGAACGCCTCCCGCCCACTCATCCGCGGCATCGTCGCGTCCAGCACCGCCGCCCGCAGCTCAGCCCCGGCCCGTCGCGCCATTTCGACGGCCTCCGCCCCGTCGGCCGCGGCCAGTACCCGGAACCCGTGCGCCCCCAGCCCCACCTTCGCCAGCTCGCGCACCGCCGGCTCGTCGTCGGCCACCAACACCAGTTCCCCCAGACCGCCGTCGGGCGCGGGCGGGGGGGTGGCCGCGGCCGGCTCGGGCGCCGGGGCGGCGGCGCACGGCAGGTAGAAGTCGAACCGCGTGCCGCGGCCGGACTCGCTGGCGCACGTCACCGCCCCGCCGTGGGCGGCCGCGACCCCGTACGCCACCGCCAGCCCGAGCCCGGTCCCGGCGCCCACGTCCTTCGTCGTGAAGAACGGCTCGAACACCCGCGCCCGCACGTCCTCCGGCATGCCGACCCCGGTGTCCGTCACCGTCAGCCGCACGAACCCGCCGGCCGGCGCCGGGCCGGGGCGGTCCGGGAGGGCGGCGGCGCGGCCGGTCTCGACCGCCAGCACGCCGCCGTCGGGCATGGCGTCGCGGGCGTTCAGGCACAGGTTCATCAGCACCTGCTGCACCTCCACCGGTTCGGCGGCGGCCGGCGGGAGGTCGGCGGCGGGGGCGAAGCGGACCTCGACCCGCGGGTCGATGGTGCGGCGGAGGAGGGCAAGGGCGTCGCGGGCCAGCGCGTTCA
>JAFKFQ010000658.1 GCA_017308215.1 bacterium
CGATGATCCGCAAGGTGGCGGTGTCGCTGACGCGGCGGGCGCCCGGGAAGCAGAGTGGGGTGACGAAGCGGCTTAAGGCCGGATGGGACGACGACTACATGCTGCAGGTACTACAAGGAATCCCAGCAGTCGTAGTGCGGTAGCCCTGCCGGGTGGCCCGGGTTTGCCACCGCGCGTTGGGCTTGATGCCCGCCGGCATGACGGCCGTAGAATGGGGCGACGGATCGCGTTAAGTGTACTCGTGAGTACGCCAATACCCCCGCCCATTCGAGCCTTACAGGCTCGGACAAAACCCCTGGTCACCCCGGTTTTCAAGGCGTTTCGGGGGTATTGTCCGTGCCTCTTATCAGCCCCATGGCACGCCGCGGCACTCGACAAGCTTTCACAGGCCCAAGCCGGGGTCGCCTCTGCGCCCGCGGCGTGGTATCATTCACACCCCACCCGACACCCGCGGCCTGCCGGCCGCCCCGCCCCCCATACCGCATGCTCCGCGTCCTCGGTTCACACAAGCGGTTCTGCGACGGACTCACCCGCCGTGACCTCCTCCACGTCGGTGCCCTCGCCCCGCTCGGGCTCACCCTCCCCGGCTGGTCGCGCGCGGCCGCGGCCACCCCGGTGCCTCCGGCCGCTGGCGCGTTCGGATCGGCGAAGCGGTGCGTCCTCCTGTACCTGTGGGGGTCGCCCAGCCAGCTCGACACGTTCGACCCGAAGCCGGACGCCCCGGCCGAGGTCCGCGGCCCGCTCGGGTCGATCCCCACGTCGCTGCCCGGGGTGCGTGTCGGCGAGGTGCTGCCCCGAATCGCCGCCAACCTCCACCGGCTCACCGTCGTCCGGTCCCTCGGCCACCAGAGCCCGATCCACGGGACGGCGTTCGCCCTCACCGGCGTTCCGGCCACCGACCTGCCGCTCGAGGGGAGCGTCCGCGACCCGCGGCACTGGCCGTTCGTCGGGGCGGTGGTGGACCACCTCGCCGCCCGGGCCGACCCGGCCCCGCCGGCGGTGCCCCGGAACTACTGGCTCCCGTTCCCGTTCGGGTCGAAGCGCGGGCCGTCCCGCCCCGGCCCCTACGGCGGGTTCCTCGGCCCGGCCTACGACCCGGTGTGGGCCGAGTTCCGGGCAACCGGCACCCGCTACGTCACCCGCGACTCCGGCGCCCCCGGGTCGCCCACCCCGCTCGTCGCCGACCCGTACCTCGGCGTCCGCCCGACCGACCGGTTCGACACCGGGCCGGCCGACGACACCTTGACCCTCGACCGGCTCCACGGCCGCGGGACCCTCCTCGACCAGCTCGACGCCGCCCGCCGGGCGGCGGACGCGGCGCCGGCGACCGCAGCGTTCGACCGACACCGGGCGCTGGCCCGGGCGGTCGTCACGTCGGGGAAGTTGATGGCCGCGCTCGACGTCCAGCGCGAGCCGGCGCGGGTGCGGGAGCGGTACGGGATGACGCTGTTCGGCCAGTCGTGCCTGGCGGCCCGGCGGGTGCTGGAGGCCGGCGGGACGTTCGTGACCGTCTGCTGGGACGAGTACGGGCTGGTGAACACCGGGTGGGACACCCACGTCCACCAGACGCCGCGGCTGAAGAACGAACTCGGGCCGGGCCTCGACGCGGCGCTGGTGGCTTTGCTCGACGACCTGGAGGCGCGGGGGATGTTGGCCGACACGGCGGTGGTGGTGCTGAGCGAGCACGGGCGGACGCCGCGGGTGCAGAACGTGGCGGGCGGCGGGCGGGACCACTGGGCGCGGGCGTACTCGGCGGCGTTCGCAGGGGCCGGGTTCGCCCGCGGCCGGGTGGTCGGGCGAACGGACAAGGTCGCCGGTGACGTGACCGAGGTGCCGGTGTCGCCGAAGGACGTGGTGACAACGCTGTGCCACGTCCTGGGAGTCGGCCCCGAGGCCGAGATTCACGACCGGCTCGGCCGCCCCTACCCGGCCGCCGGCCCCGGGCGGGTGCGAGCCGAACTCCTGGGGTGAGCGGCGGATCCCATCGGTTGGGAACCCGCACCGACAACCTGGTTAACAGCAAAACCCCGGGGCGAGCACCCCGGGGTGCCCGCGTTCCTCGGCCTTTTCCCGCAGAGCTTCACGTTCCGGGACGCCGAGTCGAGTCAGATCGGTTGATTGCTCGTCCCCGAGAGGTTCCCCGGGCGGCCGGTTGAGGGATTCCGTGGAGGGAAAATGTCTCGGAGTCTCAGGAGAGCGAAGAGCTGCGGGTTAACAGCCCCGACCCGGTGGTTAATAGGCAACCGCCTGATTGACGGAAGCCTTATCCGGCAACGAGTCACGACGGGACGGATCGATCCGATGCCCGCTCCAAGAAGTAGGACGGACACGACCCTCTCCCGAGACGGCCGTCCCCGCCCCGCATAGCACACCTTGGAGGTGGAGGGTGGCACGCGGCGGGGCGACCGGTATCCCCTTTGCACCTGCGGCCTCGTGCCCCGTCGCGTGAGGCTCCACATGACTCGTACCTGCACGGCCCTCGCCCCGCTCCTCACGCTCGTCGCTGCGGTTCCGGCCCAGCCGCCCGCACCGCCGCCGGCCCTGCGGCCGTTCGGCGGTGTGTCCCCGGACCAGTTCCGCAACTCCACGGTCGCCCGCTGGGCCGACCAGATCGGCCTCGACCTCGGCACGCTCAAGGCGGCGGCGAGCGCGCCCCAGGTGCCGCCGCCCACCCGGGCCGCGGTCGGCGCCGCGGCGGACCGCGCGGCCGGCGAGGCCGCCGCGGTGGCCCGGGCGGCTCGTCGGGCGGCCGACCGCCGCGCCGAGGTCGCCCACGAGAACCTCGACCGGGAGCTGGCGCGGCTCACCGCGCTCGTCCGCCAGGATCCGGCGGCCCGCGCCGCCGCCGGCCCGGCGCTGGCGCGCGTCCGGTACGCCGACCAGCAGCTCGAGGCCGCGCTCGCCGAGGGGGACCGCGACCCGGCCCGCCTCCGCGCCGCCGTCGTCCGCCTCGCCGACTCCCTGGAGGACCAAGCGGACGCGCTCCGCGACCTGATCGCCGACCGCGGCGGGTTCGACCCCGCGACCGTGCAGGCGGTGCGCGGGTTGGCCGGGGCGGCGAGGCAGTTCGGGCGAGCCGTCCGCTACACCGGCGACCTCGACGCCGCCCGGCGCGACTACCGGACCACGCTGGC
>JAFKFQ010000426.1 GCA_017308215.1 bacterium
GGTGCGACCCAGATCGTCTTCGAAGGCGTGCCGACCTATTCCTAAGACCCTCGGTCGGGCGGATGTCCCGGTCCGAGGACGACAGGCCTGCGTAAGCAGCAGATGAACGAGCCCCGCCCGGTGCCGGGCGGGTCGGTGCGAGGGAACGGTCACGCCGGAGTGGCTTAGTCCAGGTTCGGGTTGGTCTGGCCGTCGCCCGGGTGTAGCAGGAGGGCAAACGGGTTGACCGTCCCACAGGTCGTGGTCACGCACTGCTGGTTGGTGAGGTTGGCGATCGAGTACCGGATCATCCGGTTGCTCCCGTCGGCAAACCCCATCAGTGCCCCGGAGGAGTACGGGGCTCCCCAGTAGTCGAGGTTACCGGTCGCGGGGTCTTGCCGATAATTACCCGAGGAGCGGCTTGCCCCGCCCTGCCCGCGAATGACCGTCTCGTCCCAGCTGTTGCCCGTGTTCCGCTGGTACTCAGCCCGGCTGACGGCCTTGGTGCCGATCAGGATCGTGTTCGACGTGCCGTCGGGGATCTGCTCGAGGCGGATCCGGTTGTTGTAGTCACAGCACCCCCGGTTGATCTGATTGGCGTCGGTCGCACTGCCCATCCCGGTCACGTTCACATTCAAGGCGTAATCGGTCAACGGCCCCATGCTCGCGCCGGTATTGGTCCCGACCCCAGACCGACCGCGGGACGGTTCCAAGAACACCTTGAGCGGGTTGAGGAACTGCGCCGGCAGGGTCGGGTTGTTAACCGTGTAATTCTGCGGCGAGCCGGTATTCTCGAACGCGGCGAACTGGTCGTAGAACGGCCCCTGTTCAATGTAAGGCATGATCGCGTACGACCACGGGCCGACCCGTCCGTTCAGCGGGGCCGCGTGCAGAGAGTTCCCACCACCGGGCAAACTGCCCACGGAGTCCTGGTAGTTGTGCATCCCAAGACAAAGCTGCTTGAGGTTGTTCTGACTGGTGCTGCGGGCGGCGGCCTCACGCACCTTCTGGACGGCGGGGAGCAGGAGCCCGATGAGGATCGCGATGATCGCGATCACCACCAGCAGCTCGATCAGCGTGAATCCACGGCGGGGTCGGGAGAGATACGATTGCATTCGGGGCTCCAGGCAGACGGGGACCGGCTGAAAACTGACAGGACGGTAAAACGAGTAAGAGGCCCGATCAGCCTCGTCAGGCCCGACACCGGATGGGGTGGTGAAACACGGTCCCCGGAAGATTGACGACGCAACCGGGAGAGCGTTGCACGAATCCGGCCAGCACTATGGAAGCGGGGCGCGCGTACCTGCCAAGGACGGGATGGGAGAGACTGCACGCCTCGAATTCATAGTATCCACCCATGTTGCCGCCGGCACCGGTCATTTGCAACAGGATTCCGATTTTTTGCGCGACTTTCGGTCAGTACTCTGTACTCCGTCGGAAAAATGCACCGGGGCTGTGAACACCCACGGCCCGGTGCGAGGTGCGGTGTCGGGCGAACCGGCGCCCCGTGTCGGCTCGTCTGAATCGCCTGGGGTGTTGCGGTGGTCAGGCGGCCGGCCGCCGCAACCGAGAGCGGCCGAGCAGGCCGATCAACCCGATCGCGGCCAGCAGCAGCGCCGGCGGCGCCGGCGCCGCCCGCACCTGAATCTCGTCGAGCGCGAAGTCCACCGCCGTCTGCGGCGACGCCCCGCCGCGAACGACTGGTTGTACGGGACCGTGCTCCCGGGGGCCGCCATCGTGGTAGTCAGCGTTCCGGTGGCCGTCACGATGTCGATCGTGATCGGGGTGGTCGAGAAACCAGTGCCGACGTCGAAGCTCAGGAACCCCAGTTGCAGGCCGGTCGCTCCGGACAGGTTGCCGGCCGCCCCGCTCAGGGCGTAGCTGAGCTCGGTCGTGACGCTGCTGGCGGTGTCCGAATTCACAACCAGCGTCCCGCCACCGATGGTCCCGTTGGCAGAAGTCGGGTTGAGCGGCGGCTCGTTCACCTTCACCGTCACCGTCCGGTCCACGCCAGGCGCAATCCCCTTGTCGATCTGCGTGTACGGGTTGGTGTTGCTGAACGAGACGAAGTACAGCGTGCCCGGACTCGGCGAGTTGAACGAGTCCAGGATGAAGTCGGCGCGGGCGGCGGCCGGTGCACCGAGGGTCGCGGCGACGGCAACAACGGCGGTGAGCGATAGGCGATTCATACGGGGCTCCGGCGGGGATCGACCGGTGGCGTCGACCCGAGGGGAAACACGGAGTGCGTCAGACCGGTCCGGTGCGACCGAACGACCAGGGCAATTCCACCTGATTGACGGTCGCGCGGCGTGGGGGCGACGGCGCGACCGGGGCAATGCATCCAGCAGACTAATTTGTAGCAGCCGCTACAAGTCGTGTAAATGGGACAAACCCGCAGCCCTAGCATAAAGTGGTGGGCGGCGACCGGATTTCCGGTGCCGGAATTTGACTACGAGCGATTCGTCAATTCGGGGAGCCGCCCGCCCACCTGGAGGGAGACGGGACATGCTGCTAATCCTTGTGGCGGTCGCTCTTTCCGCCGAGCCGGACGTGTCGCCCGAGGTCGCCCCACCGCCGCGGGTCGTCGGCCCGATGGTCGAACTCGCGCCCCTGTCGAACGGCTACAAAGTGACTCTCAGCCGCCGCGGCGTCGAGCGGTTCCGCGAGATGCTGGAGAACACCGACGAAAAGCAGGCCGCCGCGGCGCTGCGTGAGTTTGCCAAGAAGAAGCGGGCCGGTGACGACCCGGACGAGGCGGCGGCGGGCAAGTTGGAGCTGCTGGCGTTCGTCGCCGGGTCGCAGATCCCGGCACTGCGGAACGAGCTGCGCGACAAGGCCGGGCCGGGCGGGGCGGTGCTGACGGTGACCGGCATCCAGAAGAAGGAGCTGCCGGTGCCGGAGTCGCGGCCGCGCCTGCGTCGGGCGGCGGAGGCGGTGCGCGGGGTGATGCCGCTGCTGCCGCCGGAGGCCCGCGAGACCCTCGGCGGCCTGTCGGCGATGGCCCGCACCACACCGCTGAGCTGGACGGTCGAGCCGCGACCGTAGTGTTTCGTGTTCGGTGTTTCGCGGTTCGACCGGCCCCGGAGGCCGCCAAACCGCGTATACCAGACACCAAACACCAACCACCAACCACCCGATGCAACCGTCCGACGTGACCCGCCAGATGCTGCGGGACTACCTGCACGACGCGCTGCCGGAGGCCGAGCTGGCGGCGGTCGAGCGGCTGGTGCGGGCGTCGGCGGAGGTGCGGGTGCGGCTGGACGAGGTGCGCGAGGAGGAGGACCGCGGCGAGCACACGGTCGGGGCGATCTGGCGGCGCGAGCGCGTCAGTTGCCCGGGCCGCGACCAGCTCGGCGGCTATCTCCTCGGTGCCGGCGACCCGGACCTGCTCGACTACGTCACCTTCCACCTCACCGTCGTCGGCTGCCCGTACTGCCAGGCCAACCTCGACGACCTGAAGAAGCTCGCCGGCCAGTAGCCGCCCGCGGCCCCTCGCCGCACTTCGCCTTGCACCGCCCGCGCCGCCTGCTTATACGGCCCGCGACTCCACACCGCTCGGCACGGACGCCCGGGGATGAACATGCGGGGCAAGGCGCTGGCGGCGGCCGGGCTCGCGGCCGCCGTCGCGGCGGCGGTCGGCTGCCACCACGACAGGCACGGGATCGCCTACACGCCGAAGGAGGAGATGGTCCTCCCGGCGGACGAGGCCCGGTTCAACAACCCGCCGTCGGCCCCGTACAAGAAGCGGCCGCCGAAGGGCGGCGACGACAAAGCGCTGCTCTCCCGCGACAAGATCGGCGCCGGCGGCGGGATGATGGGCGGCCCCGGTTTCTAGGGCCGGAATGACCAAGGCCCGACCCACCAACGACCGAGGAAGGCACGGCTCGCCTTCCTCGGTCGTTGGTGGGTCGTCGGGCCTTGGTCACTTCAGGACGCCCCGCACCACCTCGCCGTGGACGTCCGTGAGGCGCATGTCGCGGCCGCCGAAGCGGTACGTCAGCCGCGTGTGGTCGAAGCCGAGCAGGTGCAGCATCGTCGCGTGCAGGTCGTGGACGTGCACCTTGTCCTGGACGGCGTGGTAGCCGAACTCGTCGGTCGCGCCGACGACGGTGCCGCCCTTCGTCCCGCCGCCGGCCAGCCACATCGTGAACCCGAACGGGTTGTGGTCGCGCCCGTCCGAGCCCTGTGCCACCGGCGTGCGGCCGAACTCCCCGCCCCAGATCACCAGCGTCCGGTCGAGCAGCCCCCGGCGCTTCAGGTCGGTCAAGAGGCCGGCGATCGGCTTGTCCACGGCGCGGGCGTTGGCCTCGTGCCCGGTCTTCAGGTTGGCGTGCTGGTCCCACCGGTCGAACCCGAGGTTCTGGCACAGCAGCTCGACGAACCGCACCCCGCGCTCGACCATCCGCCGGGCGATCAGGCACTGCCGGCCGAACACCTCCGTCTTCGGGTCGCCGAGGCCGTACAGGGTCTTCGTCTCCTCCGTCTCGCGGGCGAGGTCCGTCAGTTCCGGCACGGCCGTCTGCATGCGGAACGCGAGCTCGTAGTTGGCGATGGCGGCGTCCACCGCGTCGGCGGCGCCGAACCGCTCGCGGGCGCGGGCGTCGAGCGTGCGGATGAGGTCGCGCTGGGCCGCCCGTGTGCGCGGGTTCGCCCCGCCCGGCGGCGTCAGGTCGGCCACCGGCTGCGCGCCGTGGCGGAACATCGACCCCTGGTACGACGCCGGCAGGAACCCGCTGCCGAAGCAGTCGGCGCCCCCGGGCGGGATCATGCCGCTGCCCAGCACGACGAACCCGGGCAGGTCGCGGCACTCGCTGCCGAGGCCGTAGGTGACCCAGCTGCCGAGGCTCGGCCGCCCCTGCTGGCCGGCCCCGGAGTGGATGAAGTAGTTGCCGTTGGTGTGCTCCGAGAAGTTCGCCACCATCGACCGGATGACGGCGAGGTCGTCCGCGCACGCACCGACGTGCGGGAACAGGTCGGACACCGGCAGGCCGCTCTGCCCGTAGTTGCGGAACCGCCACGGGCTCATGAGCGTGGCGCCGACGTTGTTGAACTGCGTCGGCTCGACGCGCGCCGGGAACGGGCGGCCGTGGTACTTCTCGAGCGCCGGCTTCGGGTCGAACGTATCAACCTGACTCGGCCCGCCGTCCATGAACAGGAAGATGACGTTCGTCGCCGCCGGCGCGAAGTGCGGCCGCTTCGGGGCGAACGGGTCGGCGGCCGCGGCGGGCTGGGCGCGCGCCTCGTCGTCGGCGAGGAGCGTGGCGAGCGCGGCGGCGCCGAACCCGTTGGCGGAGCGGGCGAGGAGGTCGCGGCGGGTGAGCGGCCGGGCGGACCGACGGCACGGGAAGTCGGGCATCGTGGAAGTGCCGGTGCGGGGGTGGGGCGGGCGGGCTACGGGGAGGCGAGCAAGTCGTCCCAGCCGGTCGCGTCGAACGCGGCGAGCAGAATTCGCTCCAGCCGCTCGCGGTCGGCCACGGCGTCGAGCGCGGACTGCGCGGCGGGCGGCGGCGGGCCGAACTTCTTGGTGCCGGCCTGCACCACGAGCCGGCGTGCCTCGTCGAGCCGGCCCTGGGCCTCGCCAGCCGCCTTGCCCCGGGTCTCGCCGCGCTTGAGAATCAGTTGGTACGTCGTCGAGTCTTCCAGCGTCATGCTCAGCCTCTCGTAGAGCGCCTCGACCTGCTCCCCATCATACCGCAACCCGGACAGGATGAAACTGGACCCGAATAGCGACTTCGCCCGGTGGGGCGGCACGTCGGGCTCGGTCAGCCGGTCGCGGAACCGCTCCAGGGCCGCGCCGAGGTCGGCGGCCGCCTCGTTCGTCAGCACCGCCAGCGGCGCTAGCCCCGGGCCGGCGGTCAAAAACGCCGCCACCGACTCCTGCCACACGCGCACCACCGTGTAGCGGAACGTCAGGTACGGCCGGCCGTCGGCACCGGAGAGGTCGAGCGAACCGGACAGGTCGGTGGCGTTCGCCTTCGGCCGGAGCAGCACCAGGACGGAATGCACCGGCAGGTCGGTCGCGCCGAGCGCCGCCACGTTGTACCGCAGTAACTCGACCGGGATGCCGAGGCGGCCGGTCGATTCGAGTTCGAGGTGAAGGACGAACGGCGGCGCGGCGTTCACCCGGAACAGGCGGTCGGCCTGGAGCGTGGTCGAGAGGTCGGTGTCGAGCGGCTCGGCCGGGGCGACCGGCAGCCCGGCGCGGGCCGCGACGAACGCCGCCCAGTCGCCGAGGTGATCGACGATGAGCGTCGTCAGGGTGGCGTCGAACGGCTTGTGCACGGGCTTCCCGGACTACGCCGCCCCGAGCCCCGCCTCCACCTCGGCGAGCTTCGCCTCGACCCGCGCCAGCGCCGCCTGCCCCTTCTCGGGGAGGCCGTCGCGCACCGCGTCGATGTACGTCCGCGACTTGTGGCACGTCCGGCGGCGGCCCTCGGGCCGGAAGTGGGCGCAGTCGGTGAGGTTGTCGTACACGTCGGCCAGCTTGCACACCTTCACCGGCCACGGCGACTGCGCCAGCGCGGCGATGTACGCCGCCTCGCGCTCGTCGTGCGGCAAGCGCATGTCCTTCGTCAGCACCGCCACCCACCCGGCCACCACCGGCCCGAACCGCTCGACCACGTCGTCGCAGTCGGTGGCGGTGTCTTCGATCGTGTCGTGCAGGAGGGCCGTGGCCAGCATCTCCGGCTCGTCGAACCCGAACACGTGCCGCACCACCAGGCAGACGCGGAAGACGTGGCTGACGTAGGGCGTCTTGCCGTCCTTGCGGAGCTGGTGCTGGTGGGCGCGGGCGGCGAACGCGGCGGCCTCGAACACGATCGGGTCGGCTTCCGGCATGAGGTCTCCTGGCGTGGGGAGGTAACGCTGGGGTATGTTCTATTCCCGACGAACCCGGAGGGGACCATGCGACACGCGCTCGCGGCGGCGGTTCTGGTGGCCTGCGCGCTCACGGCCCGCGCCGGGTTCGAGGCCGGCGCCGCGGCCGCCGACATCACCCCGCCGCCCGGCTACCCGATGTGGGGCTACGCCGCCCGCAAGGACAAGCCCGCCGAGGGCACCCGCGACCCGCTCGCGGCCCGCGCCCTCGTGCTGAAGTCGGGCGCGGGCAAGGTCGCGCTCGTCAGCCTCGACCTGGGGCGGGCGCCGACCCGCGCGTCAATGGCCCGCATCAGAAATGGTCTGAAGGCGGACGGGTTCGCGGAGCTGCTCCTGGTGGCGTCGCACACGCACCACGGCCCGGTCATCGAGCTCGACACGTGGCCGAAGGAGCGGCCCTACGTCCGCGAGCTCGAAGACAAGCTGGTGACGCTCATCAAGACGGCCGACGCGGCGCGGGTGCCGGCGCGGTACGCGGTCGCGTCGACCGAGGTCGGGCTGAACCGCAACCGCCAGAGCCGCCGCAAGGACGCCCCGGTGGACCGCGAACTGCTCGTGCTGCGCGTCGAGGACACGAGCGGCAAGGCGATCGCCCACGCGGTCAACTTCGCCGCGCACCCGACGATCCTGCCCGCGAACCTGCTGAAGTTCTCGCCCGACTTCCCCGGCGCGATGGCGAAACACGTCGAGGCCGCGACCGGCGGCGCCCCGTGCCTGTTCCTCCAGGGCGCCGCCGGCGACCTGTCCCCGAACCCGCCGCCCGCCCCGCCCGATTCCGACAAGTTCGGCCGCCTCCTCGGCGACAGCGTGCTGTCGCTCCTGAAGGATCTGCGCTACGAGAAGTCGGGCGAGTCGCTGAAGGCGCGGCGCGAGGAACTGCGGTTCCGGGCGACGCTCAACGTGAAGAACCCGTTCGTCCGCGGGGCGCTGAACGACGCCTTCTTCCCGGAACTGATCGGCTTCTTCGAGCGCGAGTACGCCGACGGCGTGCGCCCGACGGTGACGACGGCGGTCCTCGACGGCCGCGTCGGGTTCGTCGGGTTGAGCGGCGAATTCTTCTGTGAACACGCGCTCGGGCTGAAGCGCCGGGCGCGGCTGCCGCACCTGTTCGTGCTCGGCTACTGCAACGACTACCACCAGTACTTCCCGACCGTGCAGGCGGTGAGCGAGGGCGGGTACGGCACCGGCCTGCCGGTGTCGGTGGCCGAACTCGGCGCCGGCGAGCGCGTCGCCGACCGGGGGCTGATCCACCTTTACCAGCTCCGCGGCCTCGTGCCCGACACGCCGTAGTTGGCCGCCGCCGCCGCGCGTCGGCACAATACCGGGAACCGTTTCGTGTCCCCGAGCCGCCGATGCCGCACTTCCCGCCGTTCGAGACGTTCGCCGAGTTGGCCCGGACGCACACCGTCGTCCCGGTCTACCGCCGGCTCACCGCCGACGCCCTCACCCCGGTGTCGGCGTTCCGCAAGATCGACGACGGCGACCGGGCGTTCCTGTTCGAGAGCGTCGTCGGCGGCGAGCGGGTCGGGCGGTACAGCTTCCTCGGCGCCGGCCCGTTCGTCGTGTTCGAGGCGTCCGGGGCGAAGACCCGCACCCGGAACTGGGACGGCGCTTGGGCCGACGGCGAGGCGGCCGACCCGCTGCGGGTGCTGGAGGAGCAGCTGGCGACGCTCCGCGCCCCGCACCTCCCCGGCCTGCCGCGGTTCTGCGGCGGCGCCGTCGGCTACGCCGGCTACGACACGGTCCGCTACGTCGAACGCCTGCCGAACGCCCCGCCGGACGACCGCGGTCTCCCGGACCTGTCGTTCGCGCTCTACGACCGGATGGTGATCTTCGACCACGTCGCCAAGACGATCCTCGTCGTCGCGCACGGGCAGGGCGACACCCGCGCCGCCTACGACGCCGCGTGCCGCGAGGTGGACAAGCTCGTCGCGCAGCTGTCGCGGCCGGGCGGCGACCTCCCGCTCACCGACATCAACCCGGCGAAGACGGCCGAGCCCGGGAAGGACGTGCTCGACCGCGTGGAGAGCAACTTCACCCGCGGCGAGTTCGAGGAGATCGTCCGCCGGGCGGTCGAGTACATCAACGCCGGCGACATCTTCCAGGTGGTACTCAGCCAGCGGTTCCGCGCCGAGACGACGGCGGACCCGTTCGACGTGTACCGGGCACTGCGGGTGGTGAACCCGTCGCCGTTCATGTTCTTCGTCCGGGCCGGCGGGTGTACGCTGGTCGGCGCGTCACCGGAGATCATGTGCCGGGTGGACAACGGCGAGGTCACGAACCGCCCCCTCGCCGGCACCCGCGCCCGCGGAGCCACGACCGACGAGGATAAACAACTAGCCGACGAGCTCGTTGCCGATCC
This sequence comes from bacterium, assembly GCA_017308215.1. GTDB lineage: Bacteria > Planctomycetota > Planctomycetia > Gemmatales > Gemmataceae > Urbifossiella. The sequence continues at coordinate 9,218 of JAFKFQ010000426.1, forward strand.
GAAGGAGCGGGCCGAGCACATCATGCTCGTGGACCTCGCCCGCAACGACGTGGGCCGGGTGGCGCAGATCGGCAGCGTCAAGATTTCCGACCTACTCGCGGTCGAGCGCTACAGCCACGTCATGCACCTCTCCAGCACAGTGACCGGTCAACTCCGCGACGGCCTGACGGCGTTCGACGCGCTCCGCGCCGCCCTCCCGGCGGGGACGCTGAGCGGCGCGCCGAAGGTGCGGGCGATGGAGGTGATCGACGAACTGGAGCCGCACCGCCGCGGCCCCTACGGGGGGGCGGTGGGGTACGTGGACTTCAGCGGCAACATGGACACGTGCATCGCGCTGCGGACGATGGTGATCCGCGGGACGACGTGCGACGTGCAGGCCGGCGCCGGCGTCGTCGCCGACAGCCGACCGGCGGCCGAGTACCAGGAGACGGTGAACAAGGCGATGAGCCTGCTCCGCGCGCTGGAGGTGGCCGAGACGCAGTTGTAGCGATGACGCGGCACGCGCTTCGCCGGAGGCAGCCCCGGGACCGCCGAAGCGGCGACCCGGGGCTGAGGAATCGAACCCCTTCGGAGTAAAAACCAGTCGCTCCCCTTTACCCCGAAGGGGTTAAATAGCACAGCCCCGGAGGCGCCGCTTCGGCGCCCCGGGGGTGAAGGTTGTGCGGTGTCACAATCACGCCTTCCCCCGGAGTCGCCATGCGCCCGCTCGCCCTGTTCGTCGCCGGCGGCGTCGCCACGCTCGCGGCCGCGCTCGCCCTCACCCCGCCGCGGACCGCCGCCCAGCCCGCCGCGCCCGACCGCGCGGCGCGCCTCAAGGCGCACCCGATGCCGAAGGTCGATCGCGTCGTCGCCTTCAACACGCCGGCCGCCGACGCCGTCTGCGCCGCACTCGAAATCTTCCCGACCGACAACCCGTGGAACACGCCTGTCACCGGCTGGCCGGTTCACCCGCGGTCGAAGCAGATCGTCGCCACGGTCGGCGCCGAGAAGCCGCTGCGCGGGAACATGGACATGGCGTTCGTCATCGTCCCGCCGGACCAACCGCGGGTGCCGCTCTTGTCGCTGGAGTACAAGGACGAGAGCGATCCCGGCCCCTACCCGATCCCGGACGAGGTGCCGATCGAGGACTGGCCTGGCGGTTACCTCCGCGACGAACGGCTCAAGGTGTCGCTCCGCGACGTGCAGGAGGACAAGCTGAAGCGCGGGGGCGACCGGCACGCCATCGTCGTGGACCCGGTGAACCGCAAGCTGTACGAGTTTTTCAGCACCTACCGCACGCCGGGCGGGTGGAAGGCGGCGCAGGCCTCGGTGTTCGACCTCGCCTCGAACAAACTCCGCCCCGACACCTGGACCAGTGCCGACGCCGCCGGGCTGCCGATCTTCCCCGCGGTGGTGCGGCACGACGAACTCCAGCGCGGCGCCATCGACCACGCGTTGCGGGTCTCGGTGCGGCGCAGCCAGCGGGCCTACGTCTACCCGGCGACGCACTTCGCCAGCCGACTTACCGACCCGGACCTGCCGCGGATGGGCGAGCGGTTCCGCCTGCGGGCCGACTTCGACACGTCCGGGTTTACGCGGAACACGCGCACCATTCTGGAAGCGCTGAAGCGCTACGGCATGTTCGTCGCCGACAACGGCATCGAGTGGGGGATGAGCATTTCCGCCGACGACCGCATCGCGCCGATGCACGAGGAACTGCGGCGGGTGAAGGGTTCGGACTTCGAGGTCGTCGTGGCGCCGCCGGGGTACGTTGCCCCGAAATGAGGAAGGCCGAATGACCCACCAATGACGAAGGAAGCCCGAATGCAAAAACCCGAATGACGAAACGGCGAGACCACACGCCACCTTCGGCATTCGTGCTTCGTGCTTCCTTCGTCATTGGTGGGTCATTCGGCCTTCGTCATTTACCGACGAAGGAGGCGCCACGCCAGCACCACGCCGCACACCCCGATCACGATGTTCGCCAGCCAGCACCCGAGGCCGAGCGGGAGGCGGCCGTCCTTCCCCATGTTCGACCCGGCCAGTAGCAGCGGGTAGTAGACGCACACCGTCGGCAGGAAGCAGATGACGAACGTGCTCAGGTAGTCGGCCCGATTCGCCCACAGCCCGACCGGGCAGCCGATGAGCGCGAACACCAGGCACCCGACCGCCAGCGCCGGCCGCATGTAGTACTCGGCCTCGACGTTCCGCACCTGCCGCTTCAGCCCGTCCAACTGGGCCTGGAGCCCCGCCCGGTGCTGGAACGCCAGCCGGGCGGCGGCGTCGGTCGGCGGGGCGGGGGCGCGGTCGGCCGCGGCCAGCGCCGCCGCCTTCTCCTCCCGCTGCCGCTCCAGTTCGGCGACGCGCGGGCCGAGCTCCTCCCACGTCATCGCCCCGGGGCGGGTGCGGGCGTCGGCCGGGTTGAGGAAGTCCGGGATGCGCAGCGCCTGCGGGTTCGTCGAGGTGTTCCGCCCGTTGATCGACGGGTTGTGGACCGCGAACTGGTCCGGGTCGATCCACAGGATGCCCTCGGCCACGTCCACCCGGAGCCGGGCCTCCCGCGCCCGGAACACCACGTCGTACCCCATGTACATCTCTTCGCCCTTCGCGTCGGTCATCTTCGCCCGGTTCTTGATGACCACGTCGATCAGCCGCCGGCCCTGCACGTCGCGGACGAACAGCACGTAGGGGAACGTCGGGTGGCGGAGGCAGCGGTCGCGGCGGAGCGTGTTGTAGATCACCTCTTCCGGGTCGCGCAGCGCCTCCTCCTGGAGCCGCACCTGGGTCTGCGGGATGACGGCGTAGTACAGCGCGCCGGTGGCGGCCGTGGTGAGCACCCCGAGGAGCAGCGCCGGGCGGATGATGGTGGACAGGTGGACGCCGGCGGCCTTCAGCGCCACGACCTCGTTGTCGTGCGCCAGCCGGCCGTACACGACGCACGCGGCGAACAGCGTCGTCGCCGGGATCGTGTACGGCAGGGTGCTGGGGACGAACAGCGGGATGATGGCGACGATCTGCGCCGGCCCGAGCCCGAGCTGGCTCGCCTGCTGGACCACGCCGGCGAGCAGGAACAGTCCGGTCAGCCCCCCGAGCGCGAGCAGGAACACCCGCACCAGCTCGGAGAAGATCGTCCGGTTCAGGGTCGTGCCGAACACGGGAAGCCCTCAGGAATCGGTCCGAAATCCGAAGCACGAAGTTCGAAGCCGCCGGCTTCGATTCGAGTTTCGGATTTCGAGTTTCGTGCTTATTCGTTCAAGGTCTGGCTTCTCGGAGGCGTCTCAACCGCTCGACGACCGCCCGCGCCGGCTCGGTCACCAGCGGCACCGGCTCGGGGCGGTAGCGGATCTCGCCGCCGTTCTCCTTCGTCATGCGGATCACGAACAGGTTCCGGCTCAGGAACGCCGACAGGTCGCCCACCGGCGTGTTCACCAGCCGGGCGAGGATCTGCGACCCGAGCGTGTAGAACTCCAGCCGCAGGTTGTCGCCGGAGATGTCGAGCTCGCCCGCCCCGCCCACGCACACCGCCTTGCCGATCAGGTCGAGCTGGTCCACGTACACCCGCTCGCCCTTCAGGCGGAACGCCGCGTGCGCCTCCTCGAACGCCGTCCGGTCCGGGGTCTGGAGCTTCAGCACCTTCATCAGGTCGAGCAGGACCGGCAGGTTGTACATCCGCCCGGTCGGCACGTCCATGCGGCCCGTGCCCTCCAGCGCCCACTGGTTGGTGCGCGGGTCGTACCGGTTGAACAGCCGCACCTGCGCCTGCGCCATCCCGGTCAGGTCGGCGTCCGACCCCGGGCGGTTGAGGCGGTAGTGGCGCGCGACCTCTTCGAGCTGCACGTCGGTCGCCGTCAGCCACAGGTCGTACCGCGCCGGCTCCGCCAGCACCACCCGCGCCTCGCCGCCGACCGTGCCGTGGAACAGCGTGCCCGTCAGGTTCAGGAACTCGGCCGTCGGCGGCTGGTAATAGCCAGGGCGCGCCGGGTCGGGCAGCTGCGGGAGCACCTGGAGCCGCCCCTGGATGGTGCCGACCGGCTGGCGGGCGATGACGGCGCGGTCGAGGTAGACGTTCCCGCGGACGAGCCCGAGGTGCGTCCCCTCGTACCGCCCGCGGCAGGCGATGGCCCCGAACACCTCCTCCCAGCCCACCCCGGTGTCGACCGACGCCCCGGCCAGCCTCAGCTCGGCGTCCCAGTACACGATCGGGTCCGGCGGCGGGGGCGGGGCGAGCGACGGCCCCGCGCCGGCGGGCGGCGCCGCCGGCGCCTGGGCGCGGGCCAGCGGCGACGGCTCCGGGGGCGGCGCGGCCACGCCGGTCGGCGCCTCGGGCGGGGTCAGGACGACGAGGTGCTTCACCTCCAGGTCGGCGCGGCCGCGGAGCTTCAGCCCCTCGACCCCGCCGCGCAGCGACGCCGGCAGCGCGGTCAGGAGCGCGTCGTCGGCGACGAGGTTCTTCACCTCCAGCTTGCCGAGGTTCGCCCACACCACGCCCTTCGGGTAGAACCGCACCTCCCCGGCGTCGAGCCGCACCCGGCTCTCGCCGTGCCGGGCGGCGACGTGCCGCAGGTCCACCCGCCCGGCCCGGTACTGGAGCCAGCCGGACAGGTCGGAGAGGTCGTACCGGAAGAACGACGGCGTCACCGCCGGGCCGTAGAAGTTGAACGTCAGGCTCAGGTCGCTGGCCGGGTCGAAGGCCGCGGCGCCCTTCGCCGGCGGCGGGGCGCCCGGCGGCGGGGCGCGGTCCATCACCTCCACGTCGGCCGAGAAGGCCAGCGTGCCGCGCGGGGCGAAGCTCGTCCACACCTCGTCGAGCTTGAGCGCCGCCAGCGCGGCCTTCAGGTCGCCGTCCACCGGGCAGCCGGTCCCGCCGACGTGCAGGTCGAGCTTCCGGTCGGCGGTGCCGGGCACCGTCCGCTTCGCCCCGTTCAGCCAGACGGTGCCGGGGCCGTGCGTCGCGGTGAACCCGTCGAGGACGAACTCGTCGCGGTCCGGCGGGGGCACCGCCCCGGGCCGCGGCTCGACCGCCGCCACCCGCACCACCACCTTCCCCTTCACCCGCTCGAACCGGAGCGGGAACAGGACGTAGTTGATGGTCCCGTCGGCCACGTCGATGCGGAACTCGTTCTCGGCCAGGTTCACGCCGTACTTCTGGTTGATGTCGGCGGTGAACGACGCCCGGCCGGTCGGGCGGAACTGGCGGATCACGTCCGGGTACTCGTCGGGCAGCGCCGCGATAACCTTCTCGTCGATCGGGATGTTGCTCCCGGCCACCCGCAGGCTGATCCCCGGGTCGTCGCCGCGGCCGTACACCTGCCCCTTCACCGTCACCGTCTCGCCGGCCGCCTTGCCGCGCACGTCCACGACGGTGCTCGGCTCGCCGCCGGCGGTCAGCGTCCGCTTCACCGACCCCTCGACCGCGGTGACCGGGTAGCGGAACTTCTCGTAGGAGGCGGTGACGCCGCGCGGGCGGACCTCGAGCTCGCGCTTCCACGCCGGCGCCTCGCGGGTGAACCGGTAGCCGAGGTCGACCGTGCCGGCCGGCGAGAACATCCGCTTCACGGCCGCGCCGGCCTTGCCGAGGCGGGCGAACAGCGCGTCGTCGAGCGGCACCCCGGCGACGGACACGTCGGCCTTCTGGACGTGCTCCTCGAACGCCGCGAGCGGGTCGCCCGCGTCCGGGGGCGCCGCCGCGGGCGGCGGGGGGGAGCCCGGCTCGCGCGTCTCCAGCGCGACGCGGACGTGCGCCGGGCCGACCTTGGCGGTCGCCTCCTCGACCTTCACCCGGCCGTCGGTGCTGCGGACCTTCACCGCGATCTTCTCGGCCGGCCACGGCAGGTCCGGGTGCTCCAGGCGGCCGTCCTTGACCTCGACCAGCACGTCGTGCCGCCACGCCGGCGCCTGCTCCGGGTTGAACATCAGGTCGGCGCGGACGGCGGCGGCGGCGGCGAGCTTGCCGAGGTGCGGGGCGGCGGCCGGGGCGTACCGCTCGGCCAGCGCCGGGGCCAGGTCGCCGAGCGGCAGCGCGGCGAGCTTGAGCTCGACCGCCGCCTGCCGGCTGATGCGGTTGACCCGGGCGCGGACCTCGACCGGTCCGAACAGGTCGGCGGCCCCCTGGGCGTGCAGCGTGAGCACCGGGAGCGGGTCGTTCAGCAGCGTGAGGCGGGCGTCGGTGAGCTTGACCGCCGGCAGCGCCTCGGGCGAGTGGTCGGTGACGGTGAGCGTCGCGCCCCGCGCCACGAACGTCGGCACCGGGCGGTCGGCCGGGCCGGGGCGGACGACGTCGGCGACGTTCCACCGGCCGTCGGCGCCGCGCTCCAGGTTGAACGCCGGGTTCTCCAGCTCGATCTTGCGGATGACGAGCCGGCCGCGGTTGAGTTGCTCCTTGTCGTGGAACAGGACGGCGACGGGGACGACGAGGAACGGGCGGTCGGCCGGGTCGCCGCGGCGGACGAGCTTGAGGTCGCGGACGGCGATGCCGCCGAGGATGCGCATCCGGGCCGAGCCGACGTGGGCCTCGACGCCCTCGAACTGCTCGGCGAGGGCGGCGAGCACCTGGGCGCGGACGCGCTCCGGGCTGACCCAGGTGGTGGCGACCCAGCCGGCGACGGCCAGGGTCGCGACCCCGGCCAGGATCAACCCGCGGATGAGCCACGCCCGGGCGGCGGGGATGCCCCCCGGCGCCGGCCGGTCGGCCTCCCGGGTCGCGCCCGGGCGCACGCGAATGAGCCAGCTCCGCACGACAGCCCGCATACCCGCCCCGTGGACCGCCCCCGCGCCCGGTCGGGCATGAGGGGGTGCGGGTATACCGGCGGCGGGTGGGGGAGTCTAGGTGAAGTGCGGAGCGCGGATGGAGAGACAGAAATCTGGTGTACGCCCGTTAGATTGCTGGACGCTCGCCCGCGCCGGCTGACCCTGGCATCTCCTTTTTCCCGTTCTCCTGACCCACCCCCGTGCGGGACGGGCGCGCCGCGTGCCCCGCTTGCCAATGGCGGCCCGTTTTGCGGAGGGGGCGCCTATGAACCCGGCCAATCCGACCGCACCGACCATCGTCGCGTGCTATTCGGTGTACGACGACTTCTTCCCCGCCCTCGGGTTCACCGACCTGACCGACGGGATGTACGAGGGCGACGCCGGCCGCCCGTATGAGGCCGCGCAGGCGCGGCAGGCCGAGGTGTTGCCCGACCGCGCCGGCGTCGCGGCCGGCGCCCGGCTCCTCGACATCGGCTGCGGGTACGGCCGAATCCTGCGGGCGGCAGGGGCGCGCGGGGCGGCGGCGTGTGGGATCACGGTTTCGCCCGAGCAGGTGCGGCGCGGCGTGCGGGCGGGGCTGAACGTCCGGCTCGCCGACTACCGGCACCTCGGCCCGGAGTGGGACGGGCGGTTCGACGCGGTGATCGCCAACGGGTCGCTCGAACACTTCGTGTAGCCGGCCGACGCGACCGCCGGGCGCGACGACGCCGTCTACCGCGGCCTGTTCGAGACCGTCGCCTAGGTACTCGACCCGGCCCGCCCCGGCGCCAGGTTCGTGACCACCGCGATCCACTTCCGCGACCGGCCCGACCCGCGCGACTGGCTGAAGCCACCCTCGGCGTTCCCGCGCGGGTCGGCGGAGTTCCAGTGGGCGCGGCTGGCCCACGCCTACGGCGGGTGGTACCCGACGCGGGACCAACTCGCCCGTTGCGCGGCGGGGTGGCTCCGGCTGGTCCACTGCGAGGACGGGACGGACGACTACCGGCTCACGTCCGAGGCGTGCCTGGCGGCGGTGCGGCGGGCGCTGCGGTCGTCGCGGGCGGTGTGGGTGTGGCTGGCGGCCCTGCCGGGGGTGGTGCGGCGGCCGGCCCACACGGCCCGGATGCCCCGGTGCATGCTGGAGAGCGAGTCGTGGGACTGGCAGTTCCGCGGCGCCGTGCCGCCGGCCGTACTGCTCCGCCAGACGTGGGAGCGGGTCCGCTGATCGGCCTTTCGCCGCCCGCATTCGTGACGTAGAATTCCTTCCCCCGCCACCCGCCCCTACGCCCCAAGTTCTCCCAAACACCCATGAAAGCCCTGATCCTGGTCGCCGACGGGTTCGAGGATTTGACGCTGTTTCTGCCGTGGTACCGTCTCCGCGAGGACGGGTTCACCGTCCACCTCGCGTCGCCGCTGATGCACGCCCTCACCGGCCTCCACGGCTACCGGGTCGAGCCGGACGTGCGCATCCACGAGGTCAACCCGGCCGAGTACGACGCGGTCGTGATCCCCGACGGCCCGTGCGTCGAGAAGCTGCGGCAGCGCGAGGAGGCGGTGGACGTGATCCGCACGTTCGTGTCAGACGGGTCGAGCCGGGTGGCGGCGATCGGCCACGGGGCGCAACTGCTCATCAGCGGCGGCGTCCTCGACGGCCGGGTGGTGACGTGCGACCCGGGCATCCGCGACGACGTGCGGGCCGCCGGGGCGATCTACCGCGACGAGGCGGTGGTCCGTGACGGTAACCTGATCACCGCCCGCGGGGCCGACGACCTGCCGGCGTTCTGCCGCGAGTTCGTGCGGGCGCGGGCGGCGCAGCGGGTTTGAGGAGTGGGGAGTGAGGAGACGGGTGACCGGTTCTCCTCACTCCCCACTCCTCTCCCCCCCCTGAAACCGCCCCCCCCCGCCCCCGGTAAAATGTCCCGACCGCCGCCGGCGCGCGGCGGCCCGCTCCCCGTGAAAGGATACCCGCTCTCATGACCCGCCTCGTCCGCCCCGCCCTGGGGCTCGTGCTCGCGACGGCCGTCGCCGCCACCCCCACCCGGGCCGCCGAGCCCGACAAGCTCCTCCCGCCGGACGCCGACGTCGTCGTGTCCGTGAACCTGCGGCAGGCGCTCGGGTCGGAGATCGTCAAGCGGTACGCGCTGGAGAACCTCAAGCAGACCCTCCAGGGGAACGACGCCCAGAAGTTCCTCCGCGAGCTCGGGCTCGACCCGCTCAAGGACGTCGACCGGGTCGTCGTCGGCATGTCCGGCAAGGACGAGACCGACTTCAAGTACCTCGTCGTGATCCACGGCACGTTCGACCCGGAGAAGCTGTATAAGGCCGCCGAGGCCCAGACCCGTGCCGACGCCGACCACTTCGCGCTGGTCAAGGACGGCAAGGACGTGATGTTCAAGTACACCCCGGACAACGGCAACCCGCTGTACGGCACCGTGGTGGACGAGAAGCGCGTCATCCTGTCCGGCGACAAGAAGGGGATCGCCGACGCCCTCGCCGTCCCGGCGGCGGGCAAGACCAAGCTCGGCGGCGAGCTGACCACCCTCATCAAGGGGATGGACGACAAGTCGACGCTGTGGGTCGCCGCGCTGGCCAGCGGCCGGCTCGACAAGGTGAAGCTGAAGGGGCCGGCGGCCAACCCCGGCATCCAGAACTCGCTCGGCAACCTCCAGACGGCGACGCTGGTGGTGCGGGTGGAGAAGGATGTGGACCTGAACATCGGCCTCGGGATGAAGGACAACGACGCGGCCGAGGAGGCCGGCAAGACGGTGACCGAGCTGCTCCAGACGGTGAAGGGGGCGCTGCCGTTCCTGGCCGCCAACGACCCGAAGCTGAAGCCGCTGGTCGAGTCGAGCAAGTCGCTCAAGAGCGAGGTGCGTGACCGCACCGTGGTCATCACCGGCAAGCTCGCCGGCCAGGCCATCGGCGACATCATCGCCCCCGGCAAGGCGGACTGAGTCGCCCGCCTAGGGCAACGTCCCAGGCCATCGAATCCCACCGCTTCGGGGTGAAGAGGAGTTGTTCGATTTCAGGCCAACGGCCTGAGATCCGGTAGCCCGGGGCGTTGCCCGGGCCGTTTTCAGAACGGCCGCCGCGCCCGGGCCAGCTCGACCGCCCGCGTCGTCAGGTGGTACTTCGTCCGCGCGTTCACCCGCTCCCACTCCGGCACCGTCCGCGGCGCCTGCAAGTACCCCACCAGCTCCGTCATCACCGCCGCGAAGTGGTCCTCGTGGCCGGTCCGCAGCGCCGCCGGGATCGCCAGCCGCGCCTCATCCCCGCGGTCCTCGACCGCCAGCCCCGGGAAGTCTGCCTGCCAGCGGGCGCACGCGGCCCGCAGGTTCGCCACCAGTTCCGCGTGCGCCACCGCCGTCGCCGTCACAAGCACCTCGGGCGCCGACCCCGGCGCCTGCCGGACCGCGACCGTGGCGTCCGTCCCGCGCGCCACCGCCTCGTGGCTGTCGCCGCCGGGCGACTCGTACTCCCAGCACGTCGTCAGCCGGACGTGGACGCCGCGCACGGTCAGCCACGCCGTGTGGTTCCCGGCGTAGTAGAGCGTGTCGTTGACGAACCGCGGCGCGAGTTCCGGCGGCGCGTCGGGCCGCCCGGTGACCTCCGCGACCTGCGCCCGTGTCAGCGCCAGCGGCCAGCGGTCGGCGTCGTGGACGACCGCCTCCGTCCCCGCCGCGACGGGCCGCTCGGGCGAGACGATCCACAGCGCCTGGTCGGTGAGGTGCGTGCCCACGTCGGCGAGCCCCTCGCCGGCGACCCCCGGGTCGAACCACCACCACGGGCGGACGAGCGGGCGGCCGTCCACGGTCTTCTTGAGGAAGTGGCGGCTGGTCAGCGCCAGCGCCGGGTTCGCCGGCGACCCGCCGAGCCAGTCGCCGAACACCTCGGGCTCGCGCGTCACCGCCCGGAGCAGCCGGTTGGCGACCTCGTGCCGCTCGGTCATCACGTCGAGAACGAGCACCTCGCGGGCCTCCGCGTCGGCGAGCGCGGCATCGAGCTCCGGCAGGTCGGCGGCCTCGACCACCCACGGCTTGTCGGCGATGACGTGGAAGTTCTGCGCCACTGCGTCGCGGATCAGTCCGACCTTCGGCCGGTTCCGCCCGGACAGCACCACCGTGTTCCCCGGCTGCTCGCGGAGGAACCGCTCGCGGTAGTCGGGGCCGGTTCGGACGTCGAGCTCCCACGCGGTCGGGTCGTCGGGCCGCCGGTTGAACGCGGCGACGCGGGCGAGGTGGGCGACGAGGTCGTCGTCGAGCGGGGCGTAGACGTGGGCGCGGCGGTGGACGCCCGGGGGCGTGCGCTTCTGCACGAGCGCGGCGTGGAAGTGCCCGGGGGCGACGGTGACGAGCCGGATGGGGCGGTGCGACGGCGGTTGGTCGGTCACGCGGCGGGCGTCCCGGGCGAGAGGTCGGGCGATCGCGGCCCGGCGCCCACGCCGGGCCGTCGGGTGAGTTTGGATATCAAGACGCCAGCCCGGGTGACAAGGCGTTCGCGGCCGCCGGCCGGCGCCGGGGCTATGCTATCCCGGCCGCACTCACGCACGGGGACCGCGCATGGCCGTCCGCTTCGTCATGGTCGGGGGCTTCCTCGGGGCCGGGAAGACCACCGCCCTCGGCCGCCTCGCCCGGATGTACCAGGCGCGGGGCCACCGGGTCGGCGTCGTCACCAACGACCAGGCCCACGACCTCGTGGACACCAACACGTTCCGCGCCCAGGGGTTGACGACCGAGGAAGTCCCCGGGGCGTGCTTCTGCTGCCGGTTCGACGACCTTGTCGGCAAGGTCGGCGCGCTCTCTGTCGGGGAACGCCCCGACGTAATCCTGGCAGAACCCGTCGGGAGTTGTACGGACCTTGTGGCGACCGTCATCCAGCCGCTCCGGGATTTGTACCGCGGCGAGTTCGCGGTCGCCCCGTACCCGGTGTTGTTCAAGCCGAGCCACGGGGCGCGCATCCTCAAGAACCTGCCCGCCGGCGGGTTCAGCCCGAAGGCCGCGTACATCTTCAAGAAGCAGTTGGAGGAGGCGGACACGATCGTGCTCAACCGGGTGGACGAGCTCGCACCCGCCGAGCTGGACGAACTCGCGCGCCTGGTCGGCGAGCAGTTTCCCGGCACGCCGGTGCTGCGCGTGTCAGCGAGGACCGGCGCCGGGTTCGACGAGCTCCTCGCGTTCCTCGACCGGACCGGCGGGTTCGGGCGGAAGATCCTGGACATCGACTACGACACCTACGCCGAGGGCGAGGCCGAGCTCGGCTGGCTGAACGCCGCCGCGCGCCTCACCGCCGCCGCGCCGTTCGACCTCGACGCGCTGCTGACGGCGGTGCTGACACAGTTGGCGGCGGCGTGTGCGGCGCTCGGCGGCGAGGTGGCGCACCTGAAGCTGATCGGCATGGACGACGCCGGCGCGTTCGGCGTCGGCAACGTGGTGAGCAGCGACACGGCGCCGAAGCTGTCGCTCCCGAGCGGGGTGCGGCCGACGGCGGCGGACCTGATCGTGAACGCCCGTGCGGCGATCGACCCGGCGGCGTTGGAGGCGGAGGTGCGCCGCGTGGTGACCGAGGAGGCGGGGAAGCTGGGCGTGAGCGTGGAGTTCCGCACGAGTCAGAGCCTTCGCCCGGGCCGCCCCGTCCCGACCCACCGCTACGCCGCGGCGAAGGGGTAGGGGCGCATGACCACCCTCCGCCTGCTGTTCGTGAAGGACTCGCTCGCCTGGCCGCGGTCGAGCGGGCACGACGTTCACACCTACCACATGATGCGCGCGCTCGCCGCGCTCGGGCACCGAGTCGGCCTCCTCACCGCGGCGCCGCCGGTGCCGGAAGCCGTCGCCGGCCTGCCGCTCGGCTGGTCCGGCACGTTCCCGCCGCCCGGCGCGGCGCCGCGCGGCCCGGCGCCGTTCCTGAACTGGCTCCAGGAGAAGTTCCGCAACTACTGGGGCACTGACCCGAACCGTGTCCGCGCGGTCGCCGCCGCGGCGGACGAGTTCGACGCCGACGCGGTGGTGG
>JAFKFQ010000427.1 GCA_017308215.1 bacterium
TCGCGGAAGCGCTCGGCCCGCGTGCCGACCACGCGCACGATGCACAGCGGGCCGCGGTAGCCGACGCGCTTCAGGGCCTTCACAAACCCCGCCGTGTTCGTCTGCCCCGTCCCGAGTGGCACCTCCTCGCCCCAGACACCTGACTGCGGCGGGCGGTTCGCGTCCTTCATGTGAACGCTGCGGATGTCCGGGGCGAGCAGGTCGAGCACCGCCAGCGGGTCGTCCATGTTGTACAGCAGCATGTTCGCCGGGTCGAAGTTCACCTTCAGGTTCGGACACTTCAGGTCGTCGAGCGTCCGCCGCAACAGCGCCGCCGACTCCTGCCCCGTCTCGAACGCCACCGTGACGTCGGCGGTGCCGGCCAGCTCGGCGACCGTGGTGAGCGTGTCGAGGAACGGCTTGCGGTCCGGCGAGTCGAGCTCGGGGATGAAGCCGGCGTGGAGCATGAGGTCGGTCAGACCGAGCGCCTTGGTGCGGGCCAGCGCCCACTTCAATCGCTCGATCCGCTCGGGTCGCGTGGCCGGGTCACCGAACCCGCCGGTCTTCTCGATCGTCGCCGGGGTGGTGTAGTCCTCGCCGGGGAAGCCGAGCATCGCCCCGCTCATGCGGAACCCGGCGGCGACCGCCGCCGCCGGCATCGCGTCGCCCTCGGCCCAGGAGGCGTGGTGCGGGTCGCCGCAGGCGATCTGCACCACCTCAATTCCGAGGCGGTCCATGAAGCCCTTCAGCTCCGGGACGCTCGTCACTTGCAACGACCAGCTGCACACCCCGATCGCCAGCGGCTCGATCGCCATGTCCTACTCCCGGTCGCGGAACGTGGGCCGTGGGGCTGATTATGTCGGTCGTCGCGGCCGGCCGCCAGCGGTCGGTGTCGGAAAGCCCCGCACCCCGTCCGAAACGCCGACGTGTCATTAGCTTGAGTCGCTCAGCCGCGAAAAGATGGTTCCGGCGGCTAAGCCCAAGTTGGGAAGCGTGTTGCGCAAAACCAGGAAATCTCTGTCCCGTTTGGCGCCGCGTTCGCGTAATAAGGGGTGTCCTCCCGCAAAACCCGCCGAGTTCACCCAACCAAGCCAAGCTCCGCCTTCGCCCGGGGAGCGCCGGGGTCGAGCGTGGTACGTCGCCCGGTACCACGCTCCCCCGGATGGATTCCGTCGTTGACCGCCGAGCCACGCTCCGCCTTCGCCCACGGAGCACCCGGGATCGAGGGCGGCACGATTGCCCACGTGCCGCCCTCTCCCGGGATTGGTTCTTCCGTTCTCCCGCCGCCCGCGCCCGCGTATACTCGGCGGTGTCCGGGCCGAGTGCCCGGTCTCCCACCTACCGGGCCGTCATGTCGCACCGTACCACCCGCCGGCGCTTCCTCGCCGCCGCCCCCGCAGCACTCGCCGCCCCGATGTACGTCCGGGCACGCGGCCAGAACGAGCGGCTCAACCTTGCCGTTATCGGCGTCGCCGACCGCGGCGGGGCGAACCTCGCCGGTGTCGCGCACGAGAACGTCGCGGTCCTGTGCGACGTGGACCCGGCGCGGCTCGGCGCCGCCAAGACGCGCTTCCCGATGGCCGCCGACTTCGTCGACTACCGCCAGATGTTCGACCGCGCGTCGAATCGGTTCGACGCGGTCGTCATCAGCACGCCGGACCACTCGCACTGCCTCCCGGCGGTGCTGGCGATGACGCGCGGTAAGCACGTCTACTGCGAGAAGCCGCTGGCGTACTCGGTGGCCGAGTGCCGGCTGATGCGGAAGCTCGCGGTCGAGCGGCGGCTGGTCACGCAGATGGGGACGCAGATCCACGCCGGCGACAACTACCGCCGCGTCGTCGAGGTCGTGCGCGCCGGGCTGCTCGGGGCCGTCACGCGCGTCCACGTGTGGCTCGGCTCGAAGCCGCCGGCGGGGGTGCGGAAGGGGCCGCGGGCGACGCCCAAGCTCGACATCGACCTGTGGGCCGGGCCGGCGACGACGGAACTGTTCGACGCCGACCATCCGAACAGCCCGCACAAGAACGCCAGCCGCCCGTGGCCGCACTTCCACTGGCGGTATTGGTGGGAGTTCGGCGGCGGCCAGCTCGCCGACTTCGGCTGTCACTTCATGGACCTGCCGGCGTGGGCGCTGAACCTCGGCCTGCCGACGCGCGTCGAGGCGACCGGGCGGAAGACCTACGAGGGCGACAACACCGTCCCGGACGTGATGCAGGTCGACTACCGCTTCCCGGCGGTCCAGGGGCGCGGCGAGGTGCACCTGACGTGGTACCACGGCGTCCCCGGCCCGGCGCTCGACGGCAGCGTGCGGCACGAGGGGTTCGGCTCGGGCGTGCTGTTCGAGGGCGACCGCGGCAAGCTCCTCGCCGACTACGGCAAGTACCGCGTGTTCCCCGAGGCGTTCGCCCGCGACTTCGTGGCCCCGCCGCGGTCGGTCCCGGCGTCGATCGGCCACCACCGCGAGTGGACCGAGGCGGTGAAGAGCAACGGCCCGACGACGTGCAACTTCGACTACTCCGGCCGGCTGGCGGAGGCGGTGCTGCTCGGCAACGTGGCCTACCGCGCCGGCCGCCCGATCGTCTGGAACGCCGAGACCGGCCGCACCGACTCGCCCGACGCCGACCGCTACCTCGCCCGCGAGTACCGGCGCGGGTGGGAATTGCCCCGCATCTGATCCACTGAGGAGTGGGGAGGGAGCAGTGCGTACCACGGTCTTGTCCCCCTCTCCTCAGTGTTCACCTTGCCCCGTTCGCGCCGTCGTGCTATTCCCCCGGGCTAACCCGGGAGGGCACGGCGATGGCGGCGGGCAAGATTCGCGGGTGGCTGAAGGCGGGAGTCGTCGGCGCCCTTGGCCTCAGCGGCGGGGCGGCGGCGACGTATACCACTGCGGTCATCGACAAGGTGGTCAAGCCGTCGCTGCCGGTCGCAAACTTCTCCGTCGCCGCCGACGGGCTCGCCGTCACCTGTCAGAATCACGCCACCGGCGAGACCGGGTGGTGGGACTACGGCGACGGCGCGCCGCTGGAGCCGTTCACCCCGGCGGTGCCGGCCGTCACGCACACGTATGCGAAGGCCGGCAATTACAGCGTCAAACTCGTCGTCCGCAACTTCACCGCGGACGAAAACGAGCGCACCGTCGCTGTCGAGGTCGGGGCTGGCGGGAAGACCGCGCCGGCGGTGCTCCCGCGGATCGCCACGTTCACCGTCCTGCCGGTGAGCCCGGCCGCGGTCGCGCCGGCGACCTTTCGCCTGACCGCCGACGTGACGGACGCGGACAGCTGCGTCTTCGACTTCGGCGACGACCGGCTCGAAGTCGCCGGCGGCGGCAGGATCGACCGGCTGGTGACGTTCGACAAGCCCGGCGCGTGGCCGATCCAACTCGTCGCCCACAACGCCACCGCCGCCGCGAAGCGGACCCAGGCGGTGAAGGTGTCCGCCCCGACGGAGGGGACGCTGGTCGCCGTGCTGCGCGTGGCCGACACCGGCACCCGCGTCGAGCGACACACGCGCAGCGAGACGCTCGCGATCCCGGCGCCGAAGGACGCTCGCCGCGCGACGTTCACCCGTTCGATCCCGGCCCGCCACGGCGCCGCGTTCGTTACCGCCACGAGCGCTGCCGACGTGCCCGGCGTGCGGAACCTGCGCGTCGAGGTTGCGGCCGACCGGAAGAGCGCGACGGTGAGCGGCGAGTGGGCGGGGAAGGGCGGGGCGGACGTGCTGGTGCCGGTCCAGTTGACCGAGGAGCGGACGAGTACGGTGGCGAACCCGCCCGGGACCGTCACCGGCGTGTTCGCCACCGCCGGCTCGCGTGCCTCGCTGGCCTTGCCGCTCCCGCCGCCGGCAACCGGGATGACGAACGTGCGGCGGAAGATGTCGCTCGAAATCCGCCAGTCCGGCCCGACCGGCACCGGCCGCGTCGTCGCCGCCGCACCGGACGTGACCTTTCCGTGGACCGGCCGCGTCGCCGCGTTCCTCCCGGTGCGCGCGGTGCAGACCGGCGATCAGGTGGTGATGACGGTCGGGAACTGACCGTCACCCGCGGCGTGCAAGGCTTACCCCAGTTTGACGATCGCGTCGGGCGGCACGCGCGCGAACCGCGTGTCCGCCACGAACAGGCTCCCCGCGTCCGGGCACAGCGCCCGCTGCTCCGCCGGCATCCCCTCGGTCGCGGTCGTGAGCACCAGCTTTACGCCGTCGGCCCGCTGTACGAGGCACGGGCACGTCACCCGCGGCGACGCCGGTGCCCGCCACTCCTCCAGCGCCTCGCCGGTCCGCAGGTCGTAGCGCACCGCCCGCCCCGCCGCGACCGGCTCGGGGTTGTAGTAGGCGACCACCACCGTCCCGTCGCCGGCGTCCACCATCCCGTCCGGGAAGCCGGGTTCGGTCCGCAGGTCGAGCGCCACGCCGGCCGCCTCCAGGTGCCGCGCCGCGACGTCGAGATGGTAGCGGGCGACGGTCTTCGTCGGCGTGTCGATGTCGAACAGCGTCAGCCCGTCGGGGCCGGCGGCGAACACCTTCCCGTTGGAGCACGTCTGCCCGCCGGCGAGGCGTGACACCCGGTTGTCACCGAGCGTCAGCAGGTACAGCCCGGCGAGCGGCTCGGCGAAGCGCGTGTCCTTCGTGCCGAACACCACCGCCCGCCCGTCCGGCGTCACCTCGGCGTCGTTGATGATCGTCCGCGGGTGCGGGTCGGGGACCGTGCCGAGCGGCGTCCACTCGTAGGAATCCAGGTCGAACGTGCCGACCCGGTGGTCCAGGCCGACGAGGAGCACGCCCGGGCGGTCCGTCGGCAGAGCGAAGCCCGGCCGCCCCGGGAGCGACCACGACTCGGTGCCGCCGGTGTCCCAGTAGCGGACGTGGAGCGCGCCCTGCGTCGCGTCCGGCGCCGTCTGGATGTTCACCCACAGCAGCGCCGGGCGGCCGTCGAGCGTGACCGCCCGCGGCCCCTCGGGGAGGAAGCCGTCCTCGCCCGACTCGGGGGCGAGGAGCACGGCGGCGTCGGTGGAGCGGAGCGGCGGCATGGTGTCCTCCCGGCGGGGCGGGTGGTACGCTACGGAAAACGGTGGAGGTGTCTGCGGGAGGGGAGGAGGCGAGGAGTTCAGGCGACCCTGTTCTCACTCCCCCGCTCCCGTAGACTCCTCCGCTTCGCACGGGGACGAGAGATGCTGAACGGGAAGCGGGTGCTGGTGACCGGCAGCAGCCAGGGGATCGGGCTCGGCGTCGCGCAGGCGCTGCTCGCCGCCGGGGCCGCGGTCACGCTCACCAGCGAGCACGCGCTGGAAAGCCTGCGCGAGGTCCAGCGGCTCCTCAGCGACTACCCGGCGGCCCGCTACACCCGCGCCGACCTGCTCGCCGACGGCGAGCCCGAGCGCCTCGTCGCCGAGGCGTGGGACGGCATGGGCGGCGTGGACGTGCTCGTCAACAACGTCGGCACCTACAAGGAGCCGCCGCTCGCGGACCTCACCCGCGACCACTTCGACTTCATCTTCCGGCTCAACGTCTGGGTCGGGCTGGCGCTGACGCGCGAGGTCGTGCGCCGCGCCACGGCCGCGCGGCGGGGCGGGCGGATCATCTTCTCCACGTCGCTGAACGCGACGCGCTCCGAGCCGCTGCACACGCTGTACGACGCCAGCAAGGGCGCGGTCAACGCGCTGTGTCGGCAGCTCGCCGTCGAGCTCGCGCCGGCCGGGTTCACGACCGTTGCCGTCGCGCCGGGCCTCGTCGAAACGCCGCTCACCGACTTTGGACTGAAGTCCGACCCGGCGGGGCGGGCGGCGGTGACGGACCAGATTCCGATCCGCCGCATCGCCACCGTCGATGACGTGGCGCACTGGTACGTGTTCCTCGCGTCCGACCGGGCGAGCTATGCGACCGGGGCGGTCATCAACGTGGACGGCGGGCTCGACGCCCAACAGATGCCGGTGCGGCCGGTGACCGGCGCCGAGCGCGGGACGAAGGGGTGAGTCGGCCGTCGTAGCCCGGGACGGCGGCCCTTCGGACGGGCCACAACTCCGCCACGGACCGCGCGTCCCGTTCCCATCTGCAAACTTGATTTCGCCGCGGACCGTCCCTAGACTCACGTCCATGTTTTCAACCGGCGCCGCCCCCGGGACACCGTCTCCCCGGCGTGCGGGCCGGCGACCCGCACGGAGGCGGGGGTCGCCCGGGGACGGTCGGAGGAGTCATGGCGAGGAAGAAGGCCGGGCCGCCGCCCGCCGCCCTGACCACCCAGCGGGCGTCCCGGCTGTACAAGCTCCTCACCCTCCTCGGGGACGGCCCGCAGACGCGCCGCCTCCTACTCTCCCGCCTCAAGCTCGACGTGCGCGGGTTCTACCGCGACCTCGAAACCCTCCGCCGGTTCGGCATTGAGGTCGCACCGGGGTTCGACACGCGCTACGCCCTGACCGGCACGTTGGACGACGCGCTGGCGCGGCTGCCGTTCCCCGACCCCGGGCTGAACGTCCGCGACGCCTTGCAACTCGCCAAGGGCGAGAGTCCCGCCCACCGCAAGCTCCGCCAGCGCGTGACCGCGTTCCTCCAGGGCAACGGCCCGCCGAACAAACCACGCTGACCCCTCCGCGGGTCCGGGGCGACCGTCCCTGGGCTTGCACGCACCCCGCGCATCAGGTGTAATCCCGCCTCCACAGCTCTCCCGACACGGAGGTCGGACCCGATGCGCGTCGCCGTCGTCATCCCCGCCCGCTTCGCCTCGTCGCGCCTCCCCGGCAAGCCGCTCCTCCGCGACACCGGGAAGTACCTCATCCAGCACGTCTACGAGCAGGCGGCGGCCGCGAAGACCGCGTCGCTCGTCGTCGTCGCCACCGACGACGAGCGCATCCGGCAGGCGGTCGAGGGGTTCGGGGGGAACGTGGCGATGACCCGCGCCGATCACCCGTCCGGCACCGACCGCGTCGCCGAGGTCGCCGCCAGGCTCGGCTCCGACGTGATCGTCAACGTCCAGGGCGACGAGCCGCAGATGGACCCGGCGGCGATCGACCTGCTCGTCGGACTCCTCGCCGCCGACCCCGGCTCGGACATGGCGACGCTCGCCACGCCGCTGCCCGACGCGGACTCGTACCGGAGCCCCAACGTGGTGAAGGTGGTGTGCGACGACCGCGGCCGGGCGCTGTACTTCTCGCGCAGCCCGATCCCGATGGTCCGCGAGGGCGAGCCGGACCTCGCCGCGCGGCCGGCGCGGTTCCTCCAGCACCTCGGCGTCTACGCCTACCGCCGCCCGTTCCTGCTGCGCCTCGCGGCGACGCCGCCGCACCCGCTGGAGGAGGCGGAGAAGCTCGAACAGCTGCGCGTGCTCGGCACCGGCGGAGCGATCCAGGTCGGCCGCGTCGCCCACGCCCACCGCGGCGTGGACACGCCGGCCGATTATGCCGCCTTCGTGCGGGCGTACCGCCAGGGTCGGCCGCGCCGCGCGGCGTGAGGGGCTACCGTCATTGGAAGCCGGCGGCCGGGCCGCTAGAGTGAGGGGGTGGGGTTGAACGGGGCCGGCGGCAGCGCCGGCCCTTCTCCGTTCACCCGCCCCGAGGTGGACATGGCCAAGCACATTTTCGTCACCGGCGGCGTGGTCAGTTCGCTCGGCAAGGGGCTGACCTCGGCGTCGATCGGGCTGCTCCTCGAGCGCCGCGGGCTGCGGGTGCGGATGCAGAAGCTCGACCCGTACCTGAACGTCGACCCGGGCACGATGTCGCCGTACCAGCACGGCGAGGTGTACGTCCTCGACGACGGGGCCGAGACCGACCTCGACCTGGGGCACTACGAGCGGTTCACCGACGTGCCGCTCAACCGCGACTGCAACTACACCACCGGGAAGATCTACCAGACGATCCTCCAGAAGGAGCGGCAGGGGAAGTACAAGGGGAAGACGGTTCAGGTCATCCCGCACGTCACGAACGAGATCAAGGCGTGCATCTCGAAGCTCGTCGCGCCGGACGTGGACGTGGTCATCACCGAGATCGGCGGCACCGTCGGCGACATCGAGGGGATGCCGTTCTTCGAGGCCATCCGCCAGTTCGCGCTCGACGTCGGCAAGCAGAACTGCCTGTTCGTCCACCTCACGCTGGTCCCGTACCTGAAGGCGGCGCGGGAGCTCAAGACGAAGCCGACGCAGCACAGCGTCATGGAGCTGCGCAAGATCGGCATCCAGCCGGACGTGCTGATCTGCCGCACCGAGAAGGAGATCCCGAAGGACGACATCGAGAAGATCGGGCTGTTCTGTAACGTCGAGACGCGGGCGGTGATCGAGGAGAAGGACAAGGAGTTCAGCATCTACGAGGTGCCGCTCGGGTTCGCCGACAAGAAGGTGGACGAGCTCGTCGCCGACAAGCTCGGCCTGCCCCTCACGCAGCCGCTGCGGCTGGACGACTGGCGCGCGATGCTCGCCCGGATGCGGAAGCCCGAGCACGCGGTGCGCATCGGGTTCGTCGGCAAGTACGTGAAGCACCGCGACGCGTACAAGAGCGTGTACGAGTCGCTCGCCCACGCCGGCACCGCCAACAGCGCCGAGGTTCAGGTCGAGCGGATCGACTCGGAGAAGCTCCACGCCGACGGGGCGGCGAAGGCGCTCGCCGGGGTGGACGGGCTGCTCGTGCCCGGCGGGTTCGACACCCGCGGGGTCGAGGGGAAGATCGACGCCATCCGGTTCGCCCGCGAGACGGGGCTGCCGTTCTTCGGCATCTGCCTCGGGCTCCAGTGCGCGACGATCGAGTTCGCGCGCAACGTGGTCGGGCTCGCCGGCGCGAACAGCACCGAGTTCGACAAGGCCGCCACCCACCCGGTCGTGTGCCTGATGAGCGAGCAGGTCGGGATCGAGTACGTCGGCGGGACGCAGCGGCTGGGGGCGTACCCGTGCCACCTGAAGCCGGGGAGCCGGGCGCGGGCGGCCTACGGCGAGGACGTGGTGAGCGAGCGGCACCGCCACCGGTACGAGGTGAACAACGCCTACCGCGACCGGCTGAGCGCCGCCGGGCTGGTGTTCAGCGGTACGAGCCCGGACGGGAGTCTGGTGGAGGCGCTGGAGCTCCCGG
Organism: bacterium; assembly: GCA_017308215.1. Taxonomy (GTDB): domain Bacteria; phylum Planctomycetota; class Planctomycetia; order Gemmatales; family Gemmataceae; genus Urbifossiella. The sequence continues at coordinate 9,015 of JAFKFQ010000427.1, forward strand.
ACCACCCGTGGTTCGTGGCGGTGCAGTGTCACCCCGAGTTCCGGTCGAAGCCGACGAAGCCGCACCCGCTGTTCCGCGAGTTCATCGCCGCCGCCGTCCGCCGCAAGCTCGCGCGGTAGGCCCGGTCACGCGAACTGCAACAGCGCCGCGACCTCGGCCTCGGCGAGCGGCGCGCCGAACGTGCAGCCGTGCACCCAATACCCGCCGCGGTCCGGCTGCACCCGGACGACGCGGACGGGGAACCGCTTCGCGGCCTCCGGCCCTGTCTGCAACTCGACCGCCAGCTCGGTCCCGGCCTCGAACCGCCGGGCCAGCGTGAGCCCGACCCCGGTCGCCGACACGTCGTGGACGACGAGCGGCCACGCCTCTTCCGCCCCGCCGTGGAGCGCCGACTCGACCGCGCCGACCGTCCCGACCTTGAGCAGGTGGCGGGCGGACGCGCGACGGTCGTCGGGGCCGGCGGGGGCGAACCGGACCTCGCCACCGCGGCCGAACCGCGACCGGGCGGTGAGGAGCTTGAAGAATGCCAGGATCGTCGCCGGCCGCTGGCCCGGGTCCGGGTGGAGGGCGAGGCGGACGGCGACGTCCACCCGCTCGCTGATCTCCGGCACCACCTGGCGCGGCGACGTGTCCGTCCCGCGCTGCTTCTTCGTCAGGATGGCGAGGTCGGTCTTGCCGTCGAACGGCAGGCGGCCGGTGAGGAGGTGGTAGAGCGTCGCGGCGAGGGAGTAGACGTCGCACCGCACGCCGGCCGACTTGGCGTCGGTGAACTGCTCGGGGGCCATGTAGTTCGGCGTGCCGAGCCCGCTCGCCTGGCGGGTCAGCTCCTCCTCGGCTTCGACCTCCTTGGCGAGGCCGAAGTCGGTGAGCTTCACCCGCCCGTCCGGGAGGAGGAGGACGTTGTCCGGCTTCACGTCGCGGTGGATGACCCCGCACGAGTGGGCGTAGTGGAGCGCCTGGGCGACCTGCGTGGTGACCTTCACCGCGTCCGCCTCGGCGACCCGCCCGTGCTGGTCGAGGCGGTCGGCGAGGCTGCCGCCGTTGACGAGCTCGTACACCAGGAACCCGCTCCGGGCGTCCGACTCCATGTCGAGGGCTCGGACGATGTTCGGGTGCTCGAGGGCCGTGGCCGAGCGGAACTCGCGCTCGATCCGGCGGAACAGGGTCGGGTTCTGGTCGGGGCGGAACCGGAGCACCTTGACGGCCACCCGGTCGCCTGTCCGGCGGTCGAGCGCCTGGTAGACAACCCCCATCCCCCCACTCCCCAGCTCCTTCTCGAACTCGTAGCGGGCCGTGGCCGGGGTGGGGCGGGTGGTCTTCGTCTTCATGGGCGAATCCCTCGGTTCGGTCCGTGCGCGGCCGGGGCTGTGGTGGCAGTGGCCGCGCGGACTCTGACGAACAGGGAGAGTATGCTGACGACAGGAACTATGGTGCGCCGTTACAGAATGTCAAACCGCTACACCTGTACCAGCCGGCCGGAATTGGCGCGGCACGGCGTTGTGGGGGCCGCCGGCCGCGAGTCGTGGGTGAAAGGTCAGATTCCGCGCGGTCGCCGGGTTACGGGTAGTTGAGCGGGGCCAGAGTCGTGACCGGCCCGGTGATGGCGACCGGCGTGCCGAACCGCCCCGCTGCGCCGCCGAGGAACCCGGTCGATTCGTGCCACACCACGAGCCGGTACATGCCTTGTGGGGCGTTCGGGATCGTGAAGTTGCCGTCGTCGTCCGTGACCGCGTAGTACGGGTGGTCGAAGACGCGCACGTAGCCCGACATCCACGGGTGGACGGTGCATTTGAAAAGGATCGGAGTATTCTCCGCTTCCAGCGCCTTTGCGAACTTGTACTCGTTCTTGGCGGGGATGTTTACGTTGAGATCGCCGTTGTTCGAGCTGGTCCAGAAGAAGTTGTGCTGCACCGGAGACGGGTTTTTGACGACGATCTTGTCTCCCACGCGGGCGACTGTCATCCGCTGGATGAACATGCAGCACGGTTGGTCGATGACGACCTCGGCCGGCTTCCGCTTGGCATCGGCGGGGTGGATCTCGTTCGGCGCGAGGGTGGCCTTTGCGTTCATCGCGTTCGGCCGCAGCCACACCACCACGTTCTTGATGCCGCGGTTCTTGGCGTTGACGATCATCGACTCGTCGAGAATCGGCCCCTTACTCAGGCAGTGCTCCTTGTCCTGATTCACCGCGAGCGGCGCTCGCTCTAGAATCGGCATCCCGGCTTTCAGCACGACCTGCCCCTTCACCGTGGACCACCCGGCGGGCGGCTGCGCGGCGGCGGTCGGTAGTATTGCGGCGGCGACGAAGGTGGTCAGGCAGACCCAGAGGCGGCGCATAGGAAGGCTCCGGTGGAGAGGGGACCGCCTGCATTCTCGACCCGTACCCGCGGACGTGCAACGGCGGGTTCGTAGAAACGCAAACGCCCGCGGACGAAAGTCCGCGGGCGTTTGTTGGAACCGTGCGGCGCGTTACTTCGCCAGTTCCGGGAAGTCCATCGCCTTCAGCTGCGTGACCGGTCCGGCGATCTGGATCGGCGTGCCGAAGCGCCCCGCCCTGCCGTTGAGGAACCCCGACTTCTCGTGCCACACCACCATGCGGTACTTCCCCTGCGGGGCGTTCGGCATGGTGAAGTTGCCGTCGGCGTCCGTGACCGCGTAGTACGGGTGCTCGAAGACGCGGACGTAGCCGTTCATCCACGGGTGGATGCTGCACTTGTAGCTGATCGGGGCGGTCTCGGGGTTGAGCGGGCCGACCTTGAACTCGCCGCCCGCCGGGATCGTCGGGTTCTGGTCGCCGTTGCTCCCGCTCGTCCAGAAGAAGTTGTGGGCCACCGGCGCCGAGTTCTTGACCCGGAGCGTGTCGCCCGCCCGCGCGAGGGTGATTCGGTTGACAAACATGCAGCACGGCTGGTCGATGTCGATCGTCTCCGCCTTGCGGTTCTTGTCGGCGGGGTTGATCTGCTCGGCCGTCAGCTTCGACTTCGGATCCTCGTCGTCGGGCCGGAGCCACACGACGACGTTCTTGACGCCGCGGTTCTTGGCGTTGACGATCAGCGTCTCGTCGAGGATCGGCCCCTTGCTCAGGCAGTGGGCCTTGTCCTGCGTCACGTCGAGCGCCTTCCGCTCGGGGATCGGGGCGCCGGCGGGGAAGGTGATCTGGCCCTTCACGGTGGACCAGCCGGCGGGTGGTTGCGCGACGGCCGCCGGTAGAACGGCGGCGCCGACGAAGGCGGCGAGGCAAATCACACGACGCATGGAGGGCAGCTCCAACGAGGGGAGGGGAAGGCGGGGCGGGACGACCGGGGCGGCGCCCCGGCCGTGCTGTCATTCTTCGCCACCGACCGCGTATTGGCAACGGGAGGTAGGGGGCAGAAGTCAGCGGGCAGAGGACAGATGTGGTCTGTCTGCCCTCCGCCCGCTGACTTCTGCCCTCTACTATCAGCGGAGGATGTCGAGTACGGCGGCGTGCAGGCGGCCGTTGCTGGCGAGCACGTCGGGCGTCTTCGTGGTCGGCGTACCGGCCCAGTCGGTGAACGTGCCGCCGGCCTCCTCGACGATCGCCTTGAGCGCGGACACGTCCCACTCGTGGACGCCGTGGTCGATCATGAAGTCGCACGCCCCCTCGGCGACGAGGCAGAAGCCGTAGAAGTCGCCGAACCCGCGCTGCCGCTGCGTCCGCCGCACCAGCTCCAGGAACGCCGCCTCGCGGCCGACCTTCGTGAACCAGTTCAGGCTCGAGTAGCACATCAGCGCGTCGGAAAGCTGGTCGGTCCTGGCGACGTTAATGCGGCGGTCGTTCATGAACGCCCCGTCGCCGCGGAGCGCCCGGTACACCTGCCCGAGGACCGGCGCGTAGGCGACCCCGGCGATCGGCTCGCCCTTGTACTCCAGGCCGACGAGCGTGCCCCAGATCGGGATGTGCCGCACGAACGACCGCGTGCCGTCGATCGGGTCGATGACCCAGCGGAACCCGGACGTCCCGGGCTGATCGCCGTACTCTTCGCCGAGGAACCCGTCGTCCGGGAAGTGGGTGGCGACGAGCGCCCGGATGAGCTGCTCGGCCTGCCGGTCGGCGATCGTGACCGGGCTGTCGTCGGCCTTGTTCTCGATGTCGAACGTGGTCTCGTAGTACCCGCGTGCCAAGTCACCGGCCTTGCGGGCGGCCTCGACCGCGAGCTCGTAGCGGGTCTGCCAGTCGCTGTTCATCGTGTTTGGTGTGTGGTGTTTCGTGTTCGGTGGTTCATGTTCGGTGCAGCGTCGGTCGTGCCGGTCGGGGTGGTGACCAAACACTAAACACCCTGCACAGCGGCGCGCGACTTGGCGTAGGCCGCGCAGCCGATGATGCCGGAGTCGTCGCCGAGGGCGGCGGCGACGCAGCGGACGTTCGCGGTCGCCCCGGGGAGGGTGTAGCGCTGGGCGATCTCCCAGATCCGCTCGATGTACGTGTCACCGAGCGCGCCCGACACCCCGCCGCCGATCACGACGACCTCCGGGCTCAGCAGGTTGACCACGCCGCCGATCGCGGCGCCGAGGGCACGGGCGCCGTCGTCCACGAGTTGCACCGCTACCGGGTCGTCCTTCAGGTAGAACTCGGCGAGCTCGGAGCTGCGGACCTTCTCCAGGTGGACGTGCTTCCACTCCTTGCGGACGCGCTTGGGGGCGTCGTCGAGGATGTCCTTCGCCCGCTTCATCATGTACTTCCGGCCGGCGATGCTCTCCAGGCTGCTGCCGCGCCGCCAGTGGACGACGAGGTGCCCGACCTCGCCGGCGTTGCCGTTGAACCCGGTGAACAGCTCGCCGTTCAGGATCAGCCCGCCGCCGACGCCGGTGCCGACGAACACGCCGAACACGTTCCGCGCCCCCTTCGCGGCGCCGAACGCGAACTCGCCGTAGGTGCCCATGCGCACGTCGTTCTCGACCGACACCGGCCAGCCCCAGGTGCTCGGCATGAGCGGGGCCACGTCCACGTCGTGCCAGTCGAGGTTGGGGGCGAATTTCACCGTGGTGCTGCCGATGGCGATCTGCCCCGGGATGCCGAGCCCCATCCCGCGGACCTGCGCCGGGTCAATCCCCGTCTCCTTGAGCACCGCGTCGACGCCCTGGGCGATGCGCCCGACGACGCCCGCCGGACCGCCTTCGGCCGATGTCGGCTGCTTGGACTTGGCGAGGAGCTTGAGGTCGTCGTCGAACAACGCGGAGAGGATCTTCGTGCCGCCGAGGTCCACCCCCAGCCAATAGCTGCCGGACATGTTGCACCCCCTGGGCCGCGGGAACGCCGCCATTGTAGGTGGGGGCGCCGACCGCTCAACCACAAAGGACCGGGGGGATTACTCGGGGAGGCACGCGGCGGCGGCGCGGACGGAACGAACGAAGCGTTCGACCCTCACCGGGTCCTTGCGCCCCGGCTCCGACTCGACCCCGCTGGCGACGTCGACGCCCCACGGCCGCACCGCCGCGACCGCGTCGCCGACATTCTCCGGCGTCAGCCCGCCGGCGAGGATGAGCGGCACCCCGGTGTCGAACCCGGCGAGCAGGTGCCACGGCGCGACGTGCCCGGTCCCGCCCATCTGGCCGGTGACGAACGAGTCAATCAGCACCGCCGCCGGCGCCCGGCCGGCGGCGCGGGCGACTTCGACGTAGCGGCGCACCGCGTCGAGTTGCTCCTGGTTACCGACGCGGAACGCGGGGACGTGCGCGAACGGGAACGTGTCCTCGTCGGGCGGGCGGTCGTCGTAGGTCTGCACCCCGCGGAGACCGAGTTGGAACGCGGTCGCACACACTTGCCGCAGCGGCATGCCGACGAACACGCCGACCGGCGCCGTGAACGGCGGCAAGGCACGCACGATGGCGGCGGCAGCCGCCGGCGTGAGGAATCGCGGCGACTTCGGGTAGAAGTTCAGCCCGACGGCGTCGGCCCCGACCTCCGCCGCGTGCCGGGCGTCGGCCGGCGTGGTGACGCCACAGATTTTTACGCGAACGATCGGCATGTCACGCGGCCGGGGGTGGGGGGGGGCTTCTGACCGGGAAGGCGGAAGAACTCGGCGATCCGACACGTGAATCCGGGAAGGTCGGGGTCGCCGGAGAGTTCGGCGTCTTCCTTGAGAACAATTGCGGTGCGGTCGTGGCGGCACACACTCACCTTTCGCTCCTCGTAATCCACCACCCACACGACCTTCACACCGCCCTGAATGTAATCCTGGACCTTCTCGTTCACCGCAGTCGGTTTGTCGTTCGGAGAAAGCACTTCGACCGCGAGGACGGGTGGGGTCTCGGCCCACTTCGGGGGAATGTCCTCGAACGTTGTGGCGTCTGTGAAGTAGGCCACGTCAGGGCCGACCACGGTGCCGGGTTCCTCCTCGAGTACGATGCCGGCGTCGTTGGACACGACATAGCCGATACCGGCCTTCTCAGCGTACTGGCCCAGGAGGAAGACAATGCGGTAACAAACGATGCCGTGGAGACGGGTTGGGCGGCTCAACTCGATGACCTCCCCGTGGCGGAGCTCAAAGGACCGCTCGGCGTTCTCGGGCCGGTTGACGAACTCCCAGAACTCGTCCACCGTCATCCGCAATTTCGTTGCGGTCGCGGCCGGCTGCGTCGGGGACATGACCACCTCCTGCGTCGCAGTTTACCGGCCGAGGCGCTGCCGCGCCAACGCGAGGGCGCCGTGGACCACCACCTCCTCGCCCAGCGCCGCCGGAACGATGTCGGTCAGGCCGGCGAACGGGGGAAAGGCGTTCGTCGCCACACGGCGGCGGAGTGGGTCGAAGAATAACTCGTCGCCCGTCAGCGAGACGCCGCCGCCAATCACCACGCGGCGCGGGCAGAGGAGCTTGATCATCTGCTGAAGTGCCTCGGTCAGCGCGTCGAGTGCCACGTCGAGCGCGTCGAGTGCCGCCGGGTCGCCGGCGCGGGCGGCGGCGGCGACGTCCTTACCGGTCAGAGGGCGGCCGACCTGTGAGCGTAGCGCGGCGTAGCGCGGGTCGGTCGCGGCGAGGCGGTTCGCCCGCGCCTCGATCCCCCACCCGGCTGCGTAGCTTTCGAGGATGTCGCCGTCGCGCACCCGCAGGTGCCCGATCTCGACGGCGCCGCGGCCGCAGCCGCGGTACATCTCGCCGTCGATCGTCAGCCCGCCGCCGATGCCGGTGCCGACCGTCATGTAGAAGACCGGGCTCAGCCCGCGCCCGGCGCCGAACAGCGCCTCCGCCAGCCCCGCAACGTCCGCGTCGTTGACGATCACGGTAGAAAGGCCGATCGCGTCCGCTAGCCACGCCGCGAGTGGGAAGTCGTCCCAGCCGGCGACGTGGTGCGACTTGATGACGCGCTGCGTGTCGTCGTCCGTCGGCCCGCCGAAGCCGACGCCGACCCCCTTCAGGTCGCTGCGGCCCAGCCCGGCCTTCGCCAGCAGTTCGGGGACCGCGGCGACGATCTGCCGGCGGATGCCCTCGCCGGCCGCGGCGGGATCGACGGTGCCGCGCCACAGCGCCGCGATCGCGCCGTCGCCGCGCCCGACGCCGAGCTGGAGCTTCGTACCGCCGATCTCGATGCCGAGGAACATCGTGTGACCTGGGAGGTTTCCGAGTAGAAGAACCGCCGCCCGCGGCGTTGCACCGCGGTGCAACGCCGCGGGCGGCGGAGCCCCGAGCAGTGGTCAGTCGTCATCGTCGTCGTGGTCAGCCTTGGGCGGCTTGATCGGCAGGAAGAACGCGGCGCGGACCGGCGGCGGCATCGGGCTGTCCGGCCCCTTCACCGACTGCCAGATGATCCGGTTAAAGATGATGTCGTCCGCCTGGTCCTCCTTCGCCAGGTTGAGCTTCTCCGACTCGGCGGCCCCGACGGCGTTCGGCAGGTTCTTTTCGTTCAGGTCGATCTTGGCGGGGGCGTGCGTGAACGGCGTCAGGTCCGCCTTGGCGGTAAAGCTGTTGAACATCGGGCGGGCGGCGGCGTCGAACTGGCTCATCGGCTTCAGGCCGAGGATGAGCTCCATCGTCCGCAACATGCTCGCAGTCGAGTACAGGGTACTGTCGACATGCCGCCGCTTGGTGTACGGCGAGACCACCATCGCCGTGACGCGGTGGGCGTCCACGTGGTCCGGGCCGTTCTGGGCGTCGTCCTCGATCACGAAGATGGCCGTCTGGCCCCAGAACTTGCTCTTGCTCACGCCCTCGACGAGCCGGCCGAGGGCGAGGTCGTTGTCGGCCACCATCGCCCGCGGGGTCCACGTGCCGACGCGGGTGCCGGAGGTGTGGTCGTTGCCGAGCCGCACCACCTGCATCCGCGGCATCACGCCCTCCTTCTCGAACCGCTTCAGCTCTTCGAGGAAGCGCTCGGTCCGCTTCACGTCCGGGTAGTCGAGGTCGTAGGCGCGGTACTTCGGGTCGAACCGCCCGGCGAGTTCCGGCACGCTCGGCGTGGCGTCCTCGAAGGTACCGTCCGCGCGCTTCTTGCCGTTCTCCACCCACTCGCCGTAGGTGCGGTAGCTCACCTTCGCCTCGATGCAGCGGTTCCACAGGTAGCCGCCGCTCGGGCGGGCGATGCGGTCCATCTGCCCCTCGGCCGGGTAGCCGAACGTCTTCCGCGGGCTGCCGCGGTAGCTCAGCGGCCAGATCTTCTCGACGAAGTCGGTGGCGTAGGCGCCCATCGTCCACTCGTGGCCGTCGGCGGACACCTCGCCGTCGACGTAGATGTTGTCGAGCAGGGTGAACTCGCGCACGATCTTGTGCGCGTTCGGCGTGACCGCCTCGGGGAACAGGCACAGTTCCGGCTCGCCGTTGCCGATCGGGTTCGGGCCGGCGGCCAGGTCGCCGAACACCTGGTCGTAGGTGCGGTTCTCCTTGACGACGTAGATGCAGTACTTGATCGGGCTGGGGCCGCCGACCTTTTGCGGGATGGGGTTGTCCGCCGCCACGCCGTCGGCGCGCACCGCATCGTCGCGCCGGAGCGGGCTGCACTCGAACGCGGTCTTCGTGTGGCGGGCCATCTGCTCGGGCGTGGGCAGGTCCAGGACGCCGAGGGTGCCGCGGTACAGCCCGCCGATGTACTCGCCGAGGTTGCCGGCGAGCGGTACGTTCGGGTTCGGCCCGGCGCGGTTGGACTTCGCGACCAGCCCCTTGCCGTTGGCGAAGTACACCTTCTTGTCGAGCGGGTTGAACCGCACCGAGGTGGGGTACCAGCCGGCCGGGATGAACCCGAGGGGCTTCGCCGTCCTCGGGTCGGACACGTTGAACACCGACAGGTTGTTGGCGTCGGCGTTGGCGACGAACAGCACCTCGCCGTCGGGCGTGAGGGCGAGGCTGTTCGGCGTGTTCCCGTTCGGCGCCTGCGGGTAGAGCGCGCACGCGATCGTCTGAAGCCCGGTGCCCGTCTTCGGGTCGATGACGCTCACCTTGGTCGAGTTCGCGCACGCCACGTACAGCGCGTCGCCCTTCGGGGAGAGCACCATCTCCGTCGGGTGTTCGGCTGTCGGCCACGTCGCCACGACGGCGTTCTTGTCGAGGTCGACGACGGCGACGGCGGCGCGGTTCCACAGGCTCACGAACACCCGCTTCCCGCCCGGCTCGACGAGGCAGGCATACGGGAACGCGCCCAGGTCCTTCGCCTTCGCTTCCTCCTTCGCCTTCGGGGCGGGCGCGGCGTTGGGGTCTTTGCGGTTATCCGGCGGGCTGGGCGGCTCGCCCTTCGGGGCGTCCTTCTTGGCCGGGGTCGAGTCCGGTGTGGTCGGGATGTAGACGCGGTTATCCGGGTTGTTGAGCGGCACGCGGACGACGCAGTCCCCCCAGGGTGAGGCGACGAACAGGTCGGCGTTCTTCTCGCCGAGCGCCAGCCCGCCGACCACCACCCGCCCCTTGCCCTCCGCGTCCTTCTCCGGCCGCGCCACGTCGACCGGGCGGGTCTTGACCAGGTACCCGCGGTCGAAGTCGAAGACGTGGACCGTCTCGAACTCCCCGCCACTGGCGAAGAGCTGCTTCCCGTCGTCCGACCACGTCATGCCGTAGAACGCCTGGTCGACCGTCGCCCGCGACGTGATCCGCGTCCTGTTCTTGTCGAGGTTCACGATCACGACCTCGTGATCCTTGAACCCGGCGTGCAGCACCGCGGCGAACTGGCCGGTCGGGTGGATGGCGACGTTGACCGGGAAGTCGCCGAGCTCGAGGTGGCGGCCGGCGGGCTTGAGCTTCCACTGGTTCGGGAGCTGAACGAAGCCGTCCTTGCGGAGGCCCGGCAGCTCGCGCTCGGCCGGCGCGGCGGCCACGGGAACCTTTTCCGCGGCGGGCTGGACGGCGGTCGGGCGGGTCGAGGCGTAGAGGGTAGCGACGGCGCCGAATACGGCCGCGGCGGCGAGTCGGGCGGGCCAGCGCATGTCGGGGCGCTCCGTGCGGGTGGGGCGGGCTGTGCGTTGTCTTACCGCGGCCGGTCGGGTGGACAACCGGGCGGCGCGTGAGGGTCGGGTGAAGCCGGGTGGTACGATGCCGGTATGCTCCGCCCCGCGACCCCCGACGACACCGACGCCCTCGTCGCGCTCACCGCCGGCACGGGCTTCTTCAAGCCGCTCGAACTCGACGCGCTGCGCGAGGTGCTCGACGACTTCCACGCGGCGAACGCCGACCTCGGCCACCGCTGCTTCGTCTGGGACGACGGCGGTGTGCTACACGGCTACGTCTACCACGCCCCGGCGCCGATGACCGACCGCACGTGGTACCTGTACTGGATCGCGGTGGACGCCGCGCTCCAGGGGAAGGGGCTCGGCGGCCGGCTGCTCGCGTTCGTCGAACGCGACGTGACAGAGCAGGGCGGCCGGTTGCTGCTGATCGAGACGTCTTCGACCGCGCACTACGAGCCGACGCGCCGGTTCTACCGGAAGTACGGGTACGACCAGCCGGCGACGATCCCGGACTTCTACGCCGACGGCGACGGGATGGTGGTGTTCTCGAAGCGACTCGCGCGGCCGGCGGAATAGCGCGCCCCGCTCTTGCCCGCGGCGCTACTATGGGGCGGCGGGGCGGTAGAATCGGAACCACCGGTCCCACCGGTCCGCCGGCCACGGAAGGCACTCCCCCGGTAGTGCGTAACACCCAAGACTCACCTCCAAGCGGCACGATTACTGGGACTGACAGCGGGGACGCCCGCGGGGCCGACGGTCGGCCCCGGGACCCGCCCGCCCCAACGGCCCAAACCCCCGAGCCCGCCGAACCCGACCGTACAAGCCCAGTTTCACGGGTTTTGCAAAGTCGGGCGGTTCCTCTGGTCGAAACAGGTTGCGTCGGAGCCGTCGCCTGCCCCCGGGCCGCAGCGCCGGGAGCTGACGCGCCCGGAGTCGGCCGCGGGTTGTGGGTCACCGTTGGAAGGTCCACACGCCCCGGCACCCGGCGCGGCGCCGCCCCCGGTCCGCGACCGAGGCCAGACACGCCGCCCGCCACGGATGGCCGCTAGTACACCGGATCGCCCTTTTTCCCCCTGGGTGAATCCGGCCGTGCGGGGTGCGGGGTCGAGCGAGAACAAACGGAGTGCCTCGCGATGAAAAAGGTGTTCACGACCGGGCAGGTCGCCAAGATCTGTAAGGTCGCCCCCCGGACGGTTTCGAAGTGGTTCGACTCCGGTCGGCTCAAAGGGTATCGCATCCCCGGCTCCCAGGACCGCCGCATCCCCCGGGAGCAGCTCATCCGGTTCCTCAAGGAACACGGCATGCCGCTCGGGGAGCTGGAAGAAGAGGAGTGGCACAAGGTGCTCCTCATCGGCACCGAGAAGCTCTTCAACGACCGGGTGAAGGAGCTCCTCCCCGAGGACGAAGACTACAAGTTCCAGTACGCCAACAGCGGATTCGAGGCGGGGATGCTCGCCGGCAACTTCCAGCCGGACACGATCATCATTGACCTCGGGCTCGGCCGCAGCGAGGCGATCCAGATCGTCGCCCGCCTCCGCGCCGACGAGACCCACACCGGCACGCTCATCGTCGGGCTCGCCAGCGAGGACGAGGCCGCCCCCGAGCAGCTCGGCCAGTACGGCTTCAACGACATCTTCAAGAAGCCGTTCGACGTGGCGCTGCTCGGCGAGAAGATCCGCGCCATCGCCGACGCCAAGCGGGACGACTGACCGCCGGGTTGCCCGGGGAATGTCGAAGGACGGATGACCCACCAGTGGCGAAAGAGTGAACCGGCCGCGGTCACGCCCTGCCGGCCGGTGTATCCTTCGTCATTGGTGGGTCACTCGTCCTTCGTCATTGTGACCGGCCCACCGGTCGGCCGCGAAAGCACCCTATGAACCGCCGCGCCTTCCTGTCGCTCGCCGCGGTGTCGCCGCTCGCGCACCTCTTACCCGCCTTCGCCCGGCAGCCGCCGCGCGACCAGGACGAAATCACCGCCGACGTCGTCGTCATCGGCGCCGGCGTCGGCGGCGTCGCGTGCGCCCTCGCCGCGGCGCGGAACGGCCTTCGCGTCGTGCTCACCGAGTCCTACGACTGGATCGGCGGGCAGCTCACGTCGCAGGCGGTCCCGCCGGACGAGTACCCGCAGATCGAAACCCTCCCGTGCACGCGGCTGTACGGTGCGTTCCGCACGAAGGTCCGCGACTTCTACAAGCGGACGTATCCGCTCACCGACGCGGCGCGGGCGAAGGCCGACCTGAACCCCGGGAACGGCACCGTCTCGAAGCTCTGCCACGAGCCGCGCGCCGCGCTCGCGGTGCTACTCGAACTCCTCGCCCCGCACCTCAGCACCGGCCGCGTCCGCCTCCTCCAGCCGTACGCGCCGGTCGCCGCCGACCTGGAGGCCGACACCGTCCGCGCCGTGACCGTGGTGAACAAGCTCGGCCGCCAGGTCACGCTTGTCGCCCCGTACTTCGTGGACGCGACCGAGACCGGCGACCTGCTGCCGCTGACGCGCACCGAATGGGTGACCGGCAGCGAGGCACGGCGTGACACCGGCGAGCCGCACGCGCCGCTGGAGGCGAGCCCGCGGAACCACCAGGCGTTCACTGTCTGTTTCGCAATGGACTACGAGGAGGGCGCCGACCACACCGGCCCCGAGCCGCCCGAGTACCGCCGCTGGCGCGACTACCGGCCGCAGATGACGCCGCCGTGGCCGGGCGAGCTCTTCTCGTGGACGATGAGCCACCCGATCACGCTCCGCTCGCGAGACATGGGCTTCAACCCGACCGGCGCGACGCCAGCGGGCCGCCCGAACCTGTGGACGTACCGCCGCATCATCGACCGCGCCAACTTCGCCGAGGGCACGTTCGCCGGCGACATCTGCCTTGTGAACTGGCCGCAAAACGACTACTGGCTCGGCAACCTGTACGACGTGCCGGCCGGCGACGCCGCCGCGGTCCTCGCCGCCGGCCGGTCGCTCAGCCGTTGCCTGTTCCACTGGATGCAAACCGAGGCGCTGCGCCCGGGGGGTCGTGTTGGCTGGAAGGGGCTCCGCCTCCGCCCCGAGGTGACCGGCACCGACGACGGGCTGGCGATGGCGCCGTACGTTCGCGAGAGCCGCCGCATCCGGGCGCTGTTCACCGTCACCGAGAACCACGTCGGCACCGACGCCCGCGCGAGGGCGACCGGGCGGAAGACCGGCGACTTCACCGCGGAGCAGTTCCGCGACACGGTCGGCATCGGGAGTTACCGCATCGACCTGCACCCGTCGAGCGGCGGCGACAACTACATCGACGTGAGCTCGCTGCCGTTCCAGATCCCGCTCGGCTGTCTGATCCCGCAGCGCGTCGAGAACCTGCTGCCGGCGTGCAAGAACATCGGCACCACGCACGTCACCAACGGCTGTTACCGCCTCCACCCGGTCGAGTGGACCGTCGGCGAGGCGGTGGGCGAGTTGGTGGCCTTCTCGCTGGCGCGGCGCCGCAACCCGCGGCAGGTGCGGCGCGACGACGCGCTGTTGAAGGACTTCCAGGGGGCGCTCACAAAGGCCGGCTTCGCGCTGGCGTGGCCCGACGACGTGGCGAAGCAGCCGCGGTAACCTCGTCTTGGCGAACGGCCGGCGTGAGCCGGCTGATCGTTGGTACTCGTGCCCGTGACAGCGACCGGTCACCCGGATTGTCCACTCGGGCACGAGTACCAACGACCAGCCGGCTCACGCCGGCCGTTCGCCCGATACCATACGCCCTTATGAACACCCTCACCCTCGCCGGCGGCGGTCGACTCCCGGCGGTCGGCCTCGGGCTGTGGAAGATCCCGAACGCCACGGCCGCCAGCCTTGTGACCGAGGCGATTCACCTCGGCTACCGCCATCTTGACTCGGCGTGCGACTACGGCAACGAGGCCGAAGTCGGTGACGGCATCCGCGCCGCGCTCGCGGCCGGGCACTGCCGCCGCGACGACCTGTGGGTCACGTCGAAGCTGTGGAACACGTACCACGCCCCGGAGCACGTCCGCCCGGCGCTCGACCGTACCCTCGCCGACCTGAAGCTCGATTACCTCGACCTGTACCTCATCCACTTCCCGATCGCGCAGGCGTTCGTGCCGTTCGAGGAACGCTACCCGCCGGGCTGGTTCTTCGACCCGGCGCGCCAGTCGCGCGGGATGCAGTTCGCCCGCGTGCCGCTCGCCGACACGTGGTCGGCGCTCGAAGACCTGCACGCCGCCGGCAAGGTGCGGCACATCGGCGTGTGCAACGTCGGCACGACGCAGCTCCGCGACCTGCTCGCCGGCTGCCGCGTCCGCCCGGCCGTACTCCAGGTCGAATTGCACCCCTACCTCACGCAGGAAAAGCTGGTGCGCTTCTGCCGCGAGGAGGGGATCGCGGTGACGGCGTTCTCGCCGCTCGGCGCGCCGTCCTACGTCCCGCTCGGGATGGCGAGGCCGGACGAGTCGGTGACGGACGAGCCGGTCGTGAAGGCCGCCGCGGCACGCTCCGGCAAGACGCCGGCGCAGGTGCTCCTGCGCTGGGGCGTGCAGCGCGGGACGGCGGTGGTGCCGAAGACCGCGCGGGTCGAGCGCCTTGCCGAGAATCTGGCCGTGTTCGACTTCGAGCTAACGGCCGACGAGATGGCGGCGATCGCGGCGCTGAATCGCGACCGCCGGTTCAACGACCCTGGCGTCTTCGCTGAGGCGGCGTTCCACACTTTCTGCCCGATTTACGAGTAGTCAGGTGTCGTCCGCTTGAGTCGGCGCTGGTTCGTAAAGGGTGAAGCGTACCCCGTCTCGCTCGCCCTGCGCGACTACACCCGGCTCCGTTCCCTGAAACTCGGCGATCACTTGGGTCACCGTTCGCCCGTTCATCCTCTCGTAAAGACCGCTGATGCCGTATTCCGCCAAGTAGACCAGCTTGATGGTATTGAACCGGCGCCGGACATCCGGCGCGAGTTGAGGGACGAAGGTGTTCACGGCACGGACGAACTCCTCGGGGCCGGGTGAAGTCAACACGGTTGAGTTTGGGTCGAGCGCGAGAGTTTACGGGGTTGGAACGTGGTTGCTACTATTGCGCCGGCGCCGTCAGCACCAGCGCCGTCGTCGCCCAACCGGTCGCGGCGGCGGAGATGAACTGGTCCTTCTCGTGCGGGAAGCCGCTCTCGTAGTACGGCTGGAACGGCTTGCTTCGCGAGCGGACGTGCCACGACCCGTCCGCTAGTTGTGCCTTCGTGAGGAATGCCACGCCGCGCGAGTACGCCGGGTGATCGGTCGGCAATCCGCCGGCCTGGTGGAGCGCGACCAGTGCCGTACCGGTCGCGTAGGCGTCGGACGGCATCGTGTCGAGCTGCCCCCAACCGCCGTCGGCGCGCTGCGTCTTCAGCACGTCCCACGCGGCCGCGGCGATGTCGCGCTCGTCCGCGCCACTCGCCTTCAGCCCGAACAGGCGGAACACGCGGTCCTCGGTGTCGGCCGGGCGCGCCTTCAGCAGCCAGCCGCGGGCGGCGGTGATACGCTTCGTGGCTCGTTCCTTCTGCTCCGGCGCCGCCCACGTCTTCAGCGCCCGCACGGCGAGCGCGGTCGTGGCGAACGTGCTCGCCTCGGTCGGCGGGCGGTTCGAGGTCGTCTTCCAGTGGTCGCGGTCGGCCTGCACTTGCAGCAGGTACTCGACCACCGCCGCCGTCTTCTCGTCCGGCGGGTAGCCGGCCTGCTCCAGCGTGAACAGCAGATACCCGGCCGTGTCCGCGGCGCCGCCGGTCCCCTGACCCTTCAGGTAGCGCTCGCGGTTCGAGCCGACGAACGCCGCGACGTGCTCGGCCTGCGCCTTGAACAGGTCGTCGCTCGCCGCGAACCCGCGGCCGACCGCGGCGCGGTGCGCCATCAGCGGGAGCGCCTGGTTGTGGCAGGCGAAGCACGTCTTCTGCTCGGCGTGCCCTGCCGCCGCCTTCGCCAGCAGGGGCAGCGCCCGCGCCGCCCCGACACGCGCCGGGGTGACGACCGTCGGGGCCGGAAGGAGCGTGAGCGTGAGGGCGGCGAACACGGGACGCCTCCGTGGGGAGTGGATGTGCCGACTCTGTAATGGTGCGTCGACCGATCCCTGTCGGGTCTGGCAATCGGCCGGCGCGAGCCGACCAAAATAGCAGGCACACTCCGCGTGCCG
>JAFKFQ010000659.1 GCA_017308215.1 bacterium
GCGCGCGGCCATGACGGGGTGCTGCTGGAGCGCGGCCGCGGCGAGCTTCAGGACGATGTCGGTCACGGACGGCACCGTGGCACCGGCGGCCTTGAACTGGGCGCGGAGGTTGACCAGGTTGGTGGCGTCGACGGCGGACGTGAGCGTGACCGGCGCGGCGGTGCGCAGGCTCTCGACCATCCGGGCGGCGGTGGCCTTGCGGACCGGCGAGAGCGGCTCGACGCGGGCACCGACCCCACCCCGCGCGGCGACGTCGCGCTCGCGGACGCGGCCGTTGCGGCCCGTGCCGGGGACGGCGGTGGGGTCGATGCCGAGGCGCTTGGCCAGCCGGCGGGCGCGGGGCGTGACCGGCGGGGGCGCGGCGCCGGCTTGTCCGTCCAGGTGGTCCCCCCTCACCCCGGCCTGCGGCCGACCCTCTCCCCCGAGGGGAGAGGGTGGGGCGCACCGGTCCGCTCCGGGCGTACCCGCGCCACCGTCGTGGGGCATGTCGGGAGGCCGGGTGTCTTCCCACCCTCTCCCCTCGGGGGAGAGGGTCGGCCGCAGGCCGGGGTGAGGGGGAACCACCTGCTGCGAAGCCCGGTCGGCCTTCGCGTCCGCTTCGGCGACCAACTCGCCGAGCACCTGCCCCACCGTCACGCGGTCGCCCGGCTTCGGGCCGTCCGGCGCGAGCCGCAGCACGCCGGCGTCGAGGCTCTCGACCTCCTCGACGGCCTTGTCGCCCTCGAGGCGGAACAGCACGTCGCCGGGCCGCACGGCGGCGCCGTCCGCCGCCACCCACTCGACGAACGTGCCCTCCTCCATGTTCCAGCCGAGGCGCGGCACGGTCACGGGAATCGGCATCGCGCGTCACTCCGGCGGCTCGGGGCTTGTAGGTCGGGTCAGCCGTGGCGGGCTACTAACATCAACGGCTCACGCCGGGCGATCGACGGAACCC
This sequence comes from bacterium, assembly GCA_017308215.1. GTDB lineage: Bacteria > Planctomycetota > Planctomycetia > Gemmatales > Gemmataceae > Urbifossiella. The sequence goes on from JAFKFQ010000659.1 coordinate 935, forward strand.
ACCCCTACTCCGCGAGCAGGTCATGGATCGCGGCGGCGAGCTGCGCCGCCCACGGCACCACGGCGGCCTCCAGCGGCGGGCTGTACGGGGTCGGCGTGTGCCGGCCGTTCAGCCGGCGGATCGGGGCGTCGAGCTCGTCGAAGTAGCGGTCGGCCACCTGCGCGGCGATCTCGGCGCCGACGCCGAACGGCCCGAACCCCTCGTCGGCGATCAGCAGCCGACCCGTCTTCGCCACCGAGCGGCCGATCGTGTCGGCGTCGAGCGGCGCCACCGTGCGCGGGTCGATCAGCTCGACCGACACGCCGGTCTTCTCCAGCTCCGCGCAGACGTCGAGCGCGGTCCGCACCATGCGCCCGAGCGCGACCACGGTCACATCGGTCCCCTCGCGCACGACCGCCGCCTCCCCGAAGGGGATCTCGTAGGCGGCTTCGGGCACCGGCCCCTTGAGCGACAGCAGCTCGCGCGGCTCCAGGAAGATCACCGGGTCGTCGCACCGCAGCGCGTGGTGGAGCAGCCCCTTCGCGTCGTAGGGCGTGGACGGGACGACGACGCGAAGGCCGGGGAACTGCGCGAACAGCGTGGCGTAGTTGCCGCTGTGGTGCGTCGCCGCCGAGTGGCCGATGCCGACGCAGCCGCGGAGCAGGATCGGCATTTTCAGCCGGCCGCTGCTCATGTACTGCATCTTGGCGATCTGGTTGCCGATCTCGCCGACCCCGTCGAGCACGAAGTCGGCGAACATGAAGTCGATCACCGGGCGCGTGCCGGTCATGGCCGCGCCGCAGCCGAGGCCGACGAACCCGCGCTCGGCGATGGGCGTGTCGCGGAGCCGGGCGGCGCCGTACTTCTCGAACAGCCCCGCCGTCGTCTTGAAGTTCCCGCCGCGGACGCCGATCCCCTCCCCCAGCACGAAGATGCCGGGGTTCGCGGCCATCTCCGCGCTGAGCGCTTCGAGCGTCGCCTGCGAGTAGGTGATGACGCGCTCGCCGGGCGGCGGTGGCGCCGGCACGCGCCGCGGCTCGGCGTACACGTGCGTCGCGGCCGTCGCCGGGTCGGGCCACGGGCTCGCCTCTGCCGTCGCGTGCGCCTTCTCGACCTCGGCTTGAATCTCGGCGTCGATGGCGTCGAGCTCGTCGGCGCCGGTCTGGTTGAGGACCACGTCGCGGAGCGCGCGGACGGGGCACTTCGCCTTCCACGCTTCGACCTCGTCGCGGGTGCGGTAGGTGAAGTCGCCCATCCCCTCGGCGTGCGGGCGGGTGCGGTACGTCTTGCACTCCAGCAGCGTCGGCCCCTCGCCGGCGCGGGCGCGGCGGACGGCCCACTCCGCGGCGGCGCGGACGGCGAGCACGTCGTTCCCGTCCACCTCCACGCCGGGCATGCCGTAGGCGGCACCGCGGGCGGCCACGCTCGGGTTCCCGGCCGCGTAGCGGAACGGCACCTCGGTGGCGAACTCGTTGTTCTCGCACACGAACAGCACCGGCAGCTTCCAGATCGACGCGAGGTTCAGCCCCTCGTGGAACGCCGCGTTGTTCACCGCCCCGTCGCCGAAGAACGCCACGCCCACGTTGTCACGCTGGAGCAGGCTGAAGCTGTACCCCGCGCCGGCGGCCTGGAGGATGCACGGGCCGACGATGCCGCTGGTCCCCATCATGCCGACTTCCGGCGCGAACAGGTGCATGCTCCCGCCGCGCCCCTGCGAGCAGCCGGCGGCGCGGCCGTAGAGTTCGGCGACGAGCTGAACCGGCGGCACACCCTTCGCCAGCGCGTGCCCGTGGCCGCGGTGCGTGCTGAACACCACGTCATCCCGGCGCAGGTGCGCGCACACGCCGGTGGCAATCGCCTCCTGGCCGACGTAGGTGTGGCAGGCGCCGTGGACGAGGCCGCGCTGGTGAGCGCGGGCGAGTTGTTCCTCGCAGCGGCGGATGAGCACCATCGTCCGGTACAGCCGGAGGAGTTCGTCGCGCGGCGGGGTCGGCGGGGGTTCGGTCACGGCGGGCGGCGCTCCGGGCGGGTCGGCGGGTCGGTTCTGGGGGTGTGCGCCCCGGTTGGTAGCCGCAGGCTTCAGCCTGCGCCCGCGTGACGCAGGCTGAAGCCTGCGGCTACCAGCCTGCCAGGCCCGGGCGAACGGCCGGCGTGAGCCGGCTGGTGGTTGGTACTGG
>JAFKFQ010000428.1:0-20059 GCA_017308215.1 bacterium
CGTCGCCGCGACGAGGACGAAGACGAGGACGAGACGGTCCCCGCGGGCGCCTACGCCCCGCCGGCGCCGTGGGGCATCATCCCGGCGTTGGTGCTGGTGCCGTCGTTCGTGCTGCTGATTTTCGGCGGGCTGATGAGTTACGAACTGCTCCACACGATGACCGGCTACGCCCAGCCGCGGAAGGCGGCGTCGCCGATCGTGCGCGGGGTGGCGAAGACGCTCGAGATGGACGTGCGCGACCAGTAGGCCGCGGGCCGTCGACGCGAGAGCCGTGGGGCCGCCCCACGGCTCCGTTCGTTTCTACTCGTCCCCGCCCCCGCGCCGCCCCTGTTTCTTCGCCGACTGCCGGCGCTTGTCCTCGACGCGCCGGCGCTTTGCCGCCTTGCTCACCTTCGTCTTCTTCCGCGGCGTCGGCTCGACGAGCGACGCCCGGCTCATTTCGACGAGTTTGGCGGCGCACGCCTCGCGGTTCCGCTCCTGGTCGCGGTACTCCTGTGACGAGATGACCACGTCGCCCTCGACCGTGAACCGGCTCGGGAAGCGCGCCTTCATCCGCGCCCACGCCGCGAGCGGGATCGGCGCCGTCGACCGCGCCGCCGTCCAGCGCAGCACCGCCTTCGACGACACCTTGTTGACGTTCTGCCCGCCGGGGCCGCCGGACCGGGCGTAGGACCAGTACAGCTCCTCGTCCGGCACGGCGATCGTTTCGGTCACCTGGATCACGGCGGCTCCCCCGTACCCGGCTTGACGCCGGCGGCCGGCTTATCCTATCTTCCGCCGCCCAGGATTCCCGGACCGGTGTGCGCCGGCCGGCACAGACGCGGAGCAGGACATGGCCGGTGCGGTGGGAGCCCGACTCGGGCCGGCGGTCGGCGGCCGGATGGAGGCGGTCGCCCCGCGGCGGAGCCTGTTCGCCGCCGACTACCTCCGGCTCGCGGCTCTCGCCGCGGTCGCCGCCGCCGTCCACCTCTGGCTCGTCGGCCACACCGCCACGACGGCCCGCGACGGCATCGGGTTCGCGCGTTACGCCATCAACCTGCAATCGCCCCACCAGACCGCCGTGGGCCACGACGAGACGCGCACCATCCGCCAGATCGTTGAGGAGGCTCAACACCCTCCAGCGTACCCGGCGGCGATCTGGGCCGCGGGGAAACTCGTCCGCAGATTCACGACGCTCCCGCACCCCGAGGCGTACCTGTTGGCAGCGCAACTGGTCAGCGCCGCCGCCGCGGTGTTGCTCGTGGTGCCGACGTACCTCACGGGGCGGATGCTCTTCGGCCGCTCGGTCGGCTTCGCCGCCGCACTGCTCCTCCAGGTACTGCCGACCCCGGCCCGGCTGACGAGCGACGCGCTCACGGAGGCGACGTACCTGCTCGCTGTGTCCACGGCGGTGATGTTCGGGGTACGGGCGGTCCGTCGGCCGGGCGTCGGCGGGTTCCTCCTGTGCGGGGCCGCTACCGGGTTTGCCTACCTCGTCCGCCCCGAGGGGCTGATCGTCGCCGGCGCGGTCGGGCTGACGGCCGGCGCACTACTCGCCGCCCGCCGCTGGCCCCTTGACCTGACGCTCGGCCGCGTCGCGGCGCTGCTCGTCGGGGTGGTATTCGTGGCAGGGCCGTACATCGCACTGATCGGGAAGCTGTCGAACAAGAAGAGCCCGCAGGAACTTCTGAACCCGGAGATGAACCCGCGGGAGAAACTGTTTCATGGCCAAGCGGACGCGCGGGCGAACCCCGTGATCGCCGCGCCGCTGTTCGCCGAGTGGCGCGAGTCGGGTAGCTCGCGCGTACTCTGGGCCGGGCAGGCTGTCGCTACCGAGACGGTAAAGGCGCTGTATTACGTCCCCGCGGTGCTCGCGGTGTTCGCTATCGTGCGGCTCCGCCGCCGCGTCGCGGCCGACCCCGGCCTTTGGCTCCTTCTCGTCCTCGCCGGGATGAGCGGCCTGTTGCTGATGGCGTTGGGGATCAAGGTCGGCTACGTCTCGGAGCGGCACACGCTGCTGCTAGTAATGATCGGCTGCGTTTTCGCCGCGGCGGCGCTCGAACCCGTGTCGGAACTGCTCCGCGGGCGGGTGCGGGCTGAGTGGTTGCTGGCGCTGATCGTGCTCGCGGCGCTGCCGTCCACGCTCAAGCCGCTGCACGCGAACCGCGAGGGGTTCAAGCACGCCGGACGCTGGCTCGCCGACAACGTGAAGACCGGCGACATGGTGATCGACCCGTTCGAGTGGTCGCAGTGGTACTCTGGTCGGTCGCTGTACGCCATCCCGCCCGACCCGAAGGAAGACCCGCCACGGATGACGTACGCGGTGGTGGACGACCGCACCCGGGCGGACGAGCACGTCCGCCTGCCGCGGCTGGAGGCGGCGATCAATGTGATGAACGACGGTCGCAGCCGTGTGGTGTACCACTGGCCCGAAGACGGACCGGTCGAGGCGGCGAAGGTGAAAGTGTACCAACTCGTGCGGTAGCGCCGCGCGATCGAGAGAGTCACGCCCAGGGACCGCGGTCCCTGTGCGTAGCTGTTCAGTCCAGCATCCCGATCAGCTCCGCAACCCCCTGCAACTTCTCGAGCTCCCAGCAGCGGGCGAGTACCTGGTCCGCCCGCGGCTTGCCGTACTTCGGCTCGACCGCGAGGCGGAACTTCGCCTCGACCTCCTGGTCGGTCATCGGGTTGCCGGCATGGCCGCGCGGGAACTCGACCTCCTGTACCAGCTTCCGCCCGTCGTTCAGCGTCACGGTGATGCGGTTCGGGATCCCCTTCGGGTAGCGCGTCGAGAGCGCGTCGTCGAGGTGGACCTGCACCTTGCCCGTCAGGTCCACGAGCGCCGGGTCGGTGAACCGCTTCTCGTCGAACGTCGGCAGGTACACGTCGCCGTCCATGAGGGCGGCGGCGGTGCAGTAGGGGAGTGAGTGGTCGGCGGTCTCGCGTGTCTTCGGCGCCCACGCCTCGGGGTACTTGCCGATGATGTTGTAGCACGCCTCGAACGTGTCGATGTCGATGCTCTTCACCTGCGACACGTCGTGGCCGAGCTCCCCGCGCAGCCGCAGCGCGGCGTCGATGGCGCTCTGCGAGTGGTACTCGGCGGGCCAGAATTTGATATAGGTCTTGTTGATCATGAACCCATCCTGGTTGCCGAACTCGGCGCCGAACGGCGCCGGGTCGAACGCCTCCTGCGTGACCAGTCGGAAGAACCCGAGGTCGCCCTCGAAGATCGGCGCCGGGCCGCTCAGCCCCTCGCCGGCGAGCGTCGCCGCGAACACGCCGTTGCGGGCGGCGTTGGCGAACGCGCACCCCTTCCACTCGCTCAGCTCGCCACTCCGCGTCTGCCGCAGCGCCACGTTACACACGCCGGCGATGCCGACGGCGTGCGTCAGCTTCGACTCGTCGAGCCCGAACAGCTTCCCGGCCGCAACCGCGGACGAGACGGCGCCATAGGTGACGTGATCGACGCCGTGCTTGCGGAGGCTGGCGGCGTCGCAGAAGCGGCACTGGATTTCGTAGGCGAGGACGGCGGCGGTGATGAGGTCGCGCCCGCCGCGGCCCGCCGCCTCGCCGGCGGCGAACACGGCGGCGAAGTTGTCACTCGGGTGCGCCGGCTCCTTCGACAGGTACGTGTCGTTGAAGTCGAGGTAGCGGATGAGGAGGCCGTTCACGAACGCCGCCCACTCCGGGCTGCTGCGCCCGCCGCCGAGGAGCGACGCCCCCGGGTTGCCGCTGACGCGGAGGGCGCACCGCTTGGCCGTGTGGTACGCCTCGGCCGGCATGGCGCCGACGGCGGTAGCGAGCGAGTCGATCACCCGCCGCTTCGCCTCGTGAACGGCTTCGGGTGTCAGCTTCTCGAACGTCAGCGACGTGGCGTACTTGGCGAGGCGGGCGGCGAGCGTCGGAGCGGCCATGCGGAATGTCCCCGGGGCGGATGCGTCGGGGATGTTCTATCGGCTGCGATCCGTGCCGAGCGAACGGCCGGCGTGAGCCGGCTGGTCGTTGCTCCAGGTGCCCGAGCGGACAAAGCATCTGACCGGTTGCCGTCCCAGGCACCCGCACCAACGACCAGCCGGCTCACGCCGGCCGTTCGCCCGGTCAGCCGGCTTCCTTCTCACGGCCGTGCGCCTCGCGGAACCCGGCAAGGTGCTCCGTCAGGAGTTGTTTCAGCGCCGGCGCGTGGAAGTGGTCCGCGTTCACGAACCGGAGGTGCAGCACGGTCGCGCCGCCGGCGCGGTCGTCGATCAGTTCCGCGCCGCGGCCGAACTGCTCGACGCGGTTCAGGTTGAACTGCCCGCGGCGGCCGACGAACTGCACGTCGAGCGCGTCCGCCTCCTTCGTCCGCCAGCGCGCCCAGGATTTTGTCGCACCCGGCACCTTGATCAGGATGGCGTCGCGGTTGTCCCACTTCACCTCGGCGTCGGGCTCGATGTCTCGCACGAGCTTGAGCAACTTCGGAAGCAGCGCCCGGTCCCACTTGGCGCCGCGGCCGGGCGGGAACCCCTTGTCCGAAAGGTGCCACTTCTCGCCGTCCTTCTTCCACGGCATCTGCGCTTCGACGCCCGTCGCCGTGATCGCACCGCGTCCCAGGAACAGGTCCGCCGCCTTCGCCAGGAATTCGCGGAACGCCGGCGCCGTTACCTCGTCTGCCTTGTGAACCACGATCACGACCTGCTGCCCCCCGGGAACGCTCGTCACCTCCACGCGCTTGCTGTCGCGCGCGAAGCCCTCAAGGCCGGGCGTGTCGGACAGTGGCGGGAGCTTGAGCTGGGCCGTCAACTGCTCGGCCCTGAACGGCCGCCCGGGGACGCGGAACACGAGCTTCAGATAGCCCTCGTGCCCGGTCATGGCGTGGAGGAACCAGCCCTCACTCTTCTTCTCGCCGGTGATTTCGACGACGCTGCGGTGGTTCCAGTTCGTGTCGCCGAACGTGCCGTGCTTGTGGATGTCGGTGACGACCTGGAGTAACGCCGCCCCGTCCCAGCGCGCCGGCTTGCCGGTCGTGGTCACGCGGTCCTTCGTGTGCCAGCGCGGACCGTCTTCCTCCCACGGTAGCGCCTGATCCTTGCCGACCTCGGTGATGTCCAGGTCGCCGGCCCGCGCCTTGAGCGCGGCGTCGGGATCGAACGGGACGCGCTCGGCGTGCGGCCCGGCTTCGAGGGCGCCCTTCAAAATGCGGCCGGTGTGCGTCGTCGCGCCCGCGACGAACTGCGCCACCACGTCTTCCGGTATGCCGCACGCCACCACGCGCCCGCCGCCGACCCCGCCTTCCGGCCCCATGTCCACGAGCCAGTCGGCGGTCTTGATGACGTCCAGGTTGTGTTCGACGACGATGACCGTGTTACCGAGATCGACAAGCCGTTGCAACACGTCGAGGAGCTTGCGGATGTCGTCGAAGTGAAGTCCGGTCGTCGGCTCGTCGAGGAGATAGAGCGTCTTGCCGGTGCTCGGGCGCGCCAGCTCGGCGGCGAGCTTCACGCGCTGCGCCTCGCCGCCGCTCATCGTCGGCGCCGGCTGGCCGAGCGCCATGTAGCCGAGCCCCACGTCGTCGAGCGTTTGCAGCACGACGCGAATCTTCGGGATGTTGCCGAACAGCTCCAGCGCCTCCGACACCCGCAGGTTCAGCACGTCGGCGATGCTCTTGTCGTGGTACTTCACAGCCAGCGTTTCGGGGTTGTAGCGCGTCCCCTTGCAGGTGTCGCACTCGACCCACACGTCCGGCAGGAAGTGCATCTCGATGCGCTTCTGCCCCATCCCCTCGCACGCCTCGCAGCGACCGCCCTTCTGGTTGAAGCTGAACCGCCGCGGGTGGTAGCCGCGGACCTTCGACTCCGGCAGCCGCGCGAACAGCTCGCGGACTAGGTCGAACACGCCGGTGTACGTCGCCGGGTTGCTCGACGGCGAGTTACCGATCGGGTCCTGATCGACGTTGATGATCTTGTCCACGTGGTCGAGGCCGCGGATGTCGTCGTGGGCGGCGGCGGTCGTGCGGGCGCGGTGGAGCTTCCGCGCCAGCGTGTTGTAGAGCACCTCGTTGACCAGCGACGACTTCCCCGACCCGCTCACGCCGGTGACGGCGACGAACGCCCCGAGCGGCAGGTGGACGTCCACGTTCCGCAGGTTGTTCTGCCGCGCCCCGATGATGGAGAGCACGCCGGCCGTCGGCGCGACCTCGGCGAGCGCCGATTCGGTGGCCGGTGTGTTCGCGGGGATGCGGCGGTTCGTCGGAACCGGGATGGCGAGCGCACCCGAGAGGTACTTGCCGGTGAGCGAGTCCTTCGACCGTGCCACCTGCTTCGGCGCGCCGGCCGCGGTGATCTGCCCGCCGCGGTCGCCGGCGCCGGGGCCGAAGTCGAGGAGGTAGTCGGCGGCGGCGATGACCTCGCGGTCGTGCTCGACGAGGACGAGCGTGTTCCCCAGGTCGCGGAGGCGCTTGAGCGCTTCGAGCAGCCGTTCGTTGTCGCGCGGGTGGAGGCCGATGGTCGGCTCGTCGAGCACGTACAGCACGCCGGTGAGCCCGCTGCCGATCTGCGACGCGAGGCGGATGCGCTGGGCCTCACCCCCCGAGAGCGTCGGCCCGGGGCGGCCGAGCGCGAGGTAGTCGAGCCCGACATCGACGAGAAACTTCAGCCGGCTGCCGATCTCGCGCAGCACCTCGCCAGCGACCTGCCGGTCGTGCGCGGAGAGCTTCAGCCCGTCGAACAGCCGCAGCGACTCGCCGAGCGGCTTGGAGCCGAGCTCGCCGAGCGTGAGGCCGGCGAAGCGCGTGGCGGCGGCGTCGGCGCGGAGCCGCGAACCGTGACAGGTGGAGCAGGGGACTTCGTCCACGAGCTGATCGAGGCGGTGGCGGTAGACGAACGACACCCGCGCCGCCTCGTCCACGGCAGGGAACAGGCCCTTGTACTGGAACTTCTTGGCCGAGGGGACGTCCGTCGGCTTCTTGCCCTTCCTCTTGGCTTCGACCACGGGGCGCGAAGCCGTAAGCGGTAACCACTCTTCACCGGTGCCGTGCAGAATCGCTCGCTGGTGGGTTGGGGCGAGCTTGTCGTAGGGCGTGTCGAGGTCGAAGCCGGCGTGGCGGGCGATCGCCTCGGCGAACGGGAGCCACTCCGAGCCGGCGTCGAGGTCCGGCCAGCCGGCGATGGCGCCGTCCCGGATCGAGAGCGCCGAGTCGCGGATGAGGAGCGCCTGGTTCGCGCCGCGTTGGACGCCGAGCCCCTCGCACGTCGGACACCAGCCGAGCGGGCTGTTGAACGAGTAGTTGTGCGGGTTCAGCTGCTCGAAGCTCAGGTTGCAGCGCTCGCAGGCGAGGTGCTGCGAGTAGCGATCGACCTTCCACTGCGGCTCGGGCTTGTTCGCGTCCACGAACGCGACGCTCATCACCCCGCGACCGAGTTCCAACGCCTGCTCGACGGCCTCGGCCACGCGGGTACGCGTGCCCGGCTTCACGACGTTCCGGTCCACCACGACCTCGACGCGGTGCTTGCGGCGGTGGTCGATCGCCGGCGGCTCGTCGAGGTTGTAGCTCGTGCCGTCCACGCGCATCCGCACGTAACCGGCACGGCGGATCTCCTCCCACAGCGTCTCGTACTTCTCCTGGCCCTTCCGCTCGACCGGGGCGAGGATGTACAGCTTCGTGCCTTCCGGCAGTGACAGCACCTTGTCCACGATCTCGTCGGCCGTCTGCGTGCCGACCGCGTCGCCGCAGCTCGGGCAGTGGCGCTGGCCGAGCCGGGCGTAGAGGATGCGGAGGTAGTCGTACACCTCGGTGATGGTGCCGACCGTGCTGCGCGGGCTCTTACTCGTCGTCTTCTGCTCGATGCTGATCGCCGGCGACAGCCCGGTGACGTGCTCGACCTTCGGCTTCTGTACCTGCCCCAAGAACTGCCGGGCGTAGCTGGACAGGCTCTCCACGTAGCGCCGCTGCCCCTCGGCGTAGATCGTGTCGAGCGCGAGCGACGACTTCCCCGACCCGCTCGGCCCGCAGAACACCGTCATCTGCTCGCGCGGCAGCTTACAGTTCACGTGCTTCAGGTTGTGCTGTGCCGCGCCCTCGACCTCGATGTGGGTGATGTACCCGTTCGTCCTTCGTCGTTCGTCCTTCGTCCTTCGCGAGGCGGCTGGCGCCTTTGCGGGCGGGAACAGGATCGGCTTGAGCGCAACGCCGGTGTGCGAGTCCTTTGCCTTTGCTACTTGCTCGGGCGTGCCGGTGGCGACGACGCGCCCGCCGCCGCTGCCGCCCTCCGGCCCCATGTCGATGACCCAGTCGGCCGTCTTGATGACATCGAGGTTGTGCTCGATGACAAGGACGGTGTTCCCGGCCGCGGCGAAACCGTGGAGCACGTCGAGCAGCTTCCGCACGTCCTCGAAGTGGAGACCGGTCGTCGGCTCGTCGAGGATGTACAGTGTCTTGCCCGTGCCCTTTCGGACGAGTTCCTTCGCCAGCTTGATGCGCTGCGCCTCGCCGCCCGAGAGCGTCGGCGACGGCTGGCCGAGCTTCACGTAGTCGAGCCCCACGTCGTGGAGCGTTTGCAGCATCGCCTTGATCTTGGCGATGTGCTCGAAGTGGTCGAGCGCCTGGCCGACCTCCATCTCCAGCACGTCGTGGATCGACTGGCCGCGGTACTTCACCTGGAGCGTCTCGCGGTTGAAGCGGCGCCCCTCGCACACCGGGCACGTCACCCACACGTCCGCGAGGAAGTCCATTTCGAGCTTCGTCGCACCGTTCCCCTCGCACGCCTCGCAGCGCCCGCCGGGGCGGTTGAAGCTGAACCGGCTCGGGGTGTAGCCGCGCGTCTTGGCGTCGGTCATGCCCGCGTACAACGAACGGATCTCGTCCCACAACTTGATGTACGTCGCCGGGTTCGAACGCGGGGTGCGGCCGATCGGCGTCTGGTCGATGTCGATGACCTTGTCGATCTGCTCGGCGCCCTCGATCCGCTCGTGCGCGCCGACGGTGTGGTCGAGCTCGTCCGGCTCGTCGTCCTCGCCGTTCGGGTCGCGGCGGCCGGCGGCGAGGAGTGCTTCCATGAGGATGTCGTTCACGAGCGACGACTTCCCCGACCCGCTGACGCCGGTCACGACCGTGAGCACACCGAGCGGGATGTCCACCGTCACGTTCTTGAGGTTGTTCTGCGTCGCGCCGACGATGCGGAGGACGCGCTTCGGATCGACCCCCCGCCGCGCCGCCGGAATGGCGATCTCCTTCGCCCCGGTGAGGAACTGGCCCGTGAGACTGGCCGGGTTGGCGAACACCTCGGCGGGCGGGCCGGCGGCGACGACGTGGCCGCCGCGCACGCCCGGGCTGGGGCCGAAGTCCACGAGGAAGTCGGCGGCGCGCATCGTGTCCTCGTCGTGTTCGACGACCAGGACCGTATTCCCCATGTCGCGCAGCCGTTCGAGGCTTGCCAGCAGCCGGGCGTTGTCGCGCGGGTGGAGGCCGATGCTCGGCTCGTCCAGGACGTACAGGACGCCCACGAGCCCGCTGCCGATCTGCCCGGCGAGGCGGATGCGCTGGGCCTCGCCGCCCGAAAGCGTCGGCGCGGCGCGGTCGAGCGTCAGGTAGTGGAGGCCGACGTTCAGCAGGAAGCCGAGGCGCGCTCGAATCTCCTTCATCAGCTCGCCGGCGATCGTCTTGGAGATGTCGGTCAGGCCGGCTTCGTACGTGTCGAACCACGGCACAAGTTCGCCGATCGACGTACCGCCGACTTCGACGAGTGTCTTGCCGCCGACGCGCACCGCCCGGGCCTGCGGGTTGAGGCGCTGGCCGTGGCACGCCGGACAGCGCACCTGCCGCATGTACTTTTCGAGCCGCATCCGCTGCGGGCCGGGCGCCGCCTTCTTGAACTGCGAGAGCAGTTGCGGGACGATGCCGTCCCACTTGCCGCCGTGCTTCCACGTCGTGCCGTTGCGCTGCTTCCACTCCCAGACGATGTGCGCGTCGCCGGCGCCGTCGAGCAACAGCGTGCGGTGTTCCGCGGGCAGGTCGCGCCACGGCGTCTTCAGGTCGATGCCGAGCGACTTCGCCACGCCCTCGTAGATGTGCTTCCGCCAGCGCCCCATCCCCTTCAGCGCGCCGACGAGCGGCACGGCGCCGGCGTAGAAGCTGAGCGCCGGGTCGGGGATGAGCAGGTCCGGGTCGAATGTGAACAGCGTGCCGAGCCCGTCGCACGTCAGGCACATGCCCATCGGGCTGTTGAAGCTGAACAACTGCGGCGATGGCGGCTCGTAGCTGATGCCGCAGTGCGTGCAAGCGTAGTGGGCCGAGAGTAGGATGTCGTCCGTCGCCGCCTCGCCCTCGGCGTCAGCCGGCTTCTCGACTTCGGTGGAGATGACGAGGTTCCCGTCGGCGAGCCCGAGTGCCTGCTCGACGGCCTCGGCGATGCGGATGCGGTTCGTCGCCCCCTTCGGCTCGATGCGGAGGCGGTCGATGACGATTTCGATGGTGTGCTTGATACGCTTGTCGAGCTTCAAGTCGTCGGTCAGCTTCACGACCTGGCCGTCCACCCGGGCGCGGACGTAGCCGCGCTTCCCCATGTCGGCGAAGAAATCCTTGAACTCGCCCTTCTGGCCGCGCACCACCGGCGCGAGGATCATGAACCGCGTGCCTTCCGGCAGCGCCAGCACGCGGCCGATGATCTGCTCGCGCGTCTGCGCCGTGATCGGCCGCTGGCACTTCGGGCAGTGCCCCTGGCCGAGCCGGGCGTAGAGCACACGCAGGTAGTCGGACACCTCGGTCACGGTGCCGACTGTGCTGCGCGGGTTCCGCCCGGCCGTCTTCTGCTGGATGCTCACCGCCGGCGATAGACCGCCGATGTAGTCCACGTCCGGCTTCGGGAGCTGGCCGAGGAACTGGCGGGCGTAGCTGGACAGGCTCTCGACGTAGCGCCGCTGGCCTTCGGCGTAGATCGTGTCGAACGCGAGCGAGGATTTGCCCGATCCGCTGACGCCGGTGAAGACGATGAGCTTGTCGCGGGGGAGTTCGAGATCGACGTTTCGGAGGTTGTGTTCCCGCGCCCCGCGGATGACGATGGCCTGCGTGTCCATGAGCGCGGGGCTCCTCCTGAGCAGGGCGGGCTACGGTACAGATGACTAGTATAGCCACGCCCGGCGTGGCAGGATAGGCGGACCGGGCGGGGCGCATCGACGCTCATCCCGTTCTCATCGGGAGTTCGGGGCGAAACCGGGAACTTTCGGCGACATCTGAACGTCAGACGCAGTGGAGACGTGTGAACGACGACGATCGCCGGCTGATCGCGGAGTGTTTGGGCGGGCGGCGGGATGCCTTCGGCGAGTTGGTATCCCGATACCAGGCCAGACTTTACAGCGCCGCGGTCCGGTTGGTAGACAGTCCCGACGACGCCGCCGATGTCGTCCAGGATGCGTTCCTGAACGCCTACCAGTCGCTCCACGCCTTCAAGGGCGACGCCGAGTTCTTCACCTGGCTGTACCGGATCGCCTTCAACGGCGCCATCAGCCTGAAGCGGAAGAAGCGGCCGACCGGGAGCCTGGACGCGGCAGGCGGGGAGCACGGGTTCGAGCCCGCCGACCCGTCCGATTACGTTCGCACCGGTCACGCCTTGGAGCGGACCGAGGAGGACCGCCTCCTCCACGCGGCGCTCGGGCGGCTCTCGCCGGAGCACCGCGAGGTACTGACGATGAAAGATCTCGACGGCCTCCGTTACGAGGAGATCGCCGAGGTGCTCGGGGTGCCGGTCGGGACCGTGCGGAGCCGCTTGCACCGCGCCCGACTCGAACTCCGCGAACTGCTGGCGCCGCTCGACGACGCCGAGCCACAAGACCGGGGGAGGGGGGATCGTCCACCCCCCGAACCCACCCCATAGTTCCTGCCACCTGCCCACTGAGGTCGCGGCCCCATCCCGCGTCCACCGATGTTGCCCGACGACGTTCTCGCCCTGCTGACGGCCGCCGTGGACGGGGAGCTCACCCCCGCCGAGGTGACCACCGTCCGCGCACTGCTCGCCGGTTCCGACGAGGCCCGCGCCGCGTACAAGCGGCTCCGCGCCGACCGCCAGCGCCTCCGCCGTCTCACCCCCGCCGCGCCACCCGCCGACCTGCACGCCCGCATCATGGCCCGCCTCCCGGCGCGGCCTCCGGTCCCCGTCGAGGTCGCCCGCCCGTCGGCCCACCCGCGCCGCGTCTCGCGCGCCCCGATCGCCGTCGCGGCGTCCGTGCTGTTGGCCGTGACCGGCGGGTCGTTCGCGTTCTTCATGAACCAGACCTCACCGACCGTGCCCGGTCACCCGACGATCGTGGCCCGTGCGGACACCAAACGCGACCGCGACTGGGAACGCCTCCTCCCGCGCGACACCGCGCCGCCGCCGTCCGCACCCGCAGCGATCGAGGGGCCGATCGAGGGGCCGGTCGAGCCCGCTCCGGTCGCGGTCTCGCTTCCGGTCGCTCCCGAAATCGCCCCGTCGCCGCGACCGGTCGTCCGCGACGTGCTGACGTTCCCACCGCTGCCCGAGGTCGGCAAACTCGACCTCGCCCGCGTCCGCGTGCCGTTCCTGGCAACGGTCGCCGAGTTCGACCGCGAGGACGTACAGCAGCAATTCGTGAACGAACTCGGGCACGACCCGGCGTTCCGCATCGACCTGTTCGCCCGGGACCCGGGGAAGGGTGTCGAGCTGCTTCAGGCCGCTGGGAAGGTGACCGGCCTGACTATCCACGCCGACACAATGACCCGCGAGCGCGTCCAGCGTAAGTTGGCGACGGCGTACCTCGTCTACACCGACAGCCTCTCGGCGACCGACCTGCGAGACCTCCTCGTCCGCCTCGCGGCCGCCGACGCGAAAGCGCCGCAGCGCACGTTCGACGCCGTTCATGCCACGCCCGTCACCCAGACCGACCAGCGCGAGCTCCGCGACACGCTCGGCACGGACCCGGGCCTGTGGAAGCGCCCGGGCACCCCAACCGCAGAACCGAAGAACGTGGCGAGCGGCACCGCCGACCGCATCGCCAAGACGCTCACCGACCCGCCAGGGAAGGGGGGGGAGAAGGCCGCGTTGCTGATGACGTTCGCTCCGGCCCAGGCCCGTACCCCGCCCGCAACCTCGCGCGAACTCCGCCAGTTCCTCGACCGCCGCGGCGAGCGCCGGCCGGCGGCCGTACCCGTACTCATTGTCATCCGCCAAGCGACCGGCTGAGCGAACGGGAAACAGGAGACGGGACAGCGCGCCACGCGCGCTGTCCCGTCTCCTGTTTCCCGTTCACGTCTCACCTTTGTGTTCCTCGTTCCCCCGCAGAGCGGGGGAACGAGGAACCCGTCTCCTGTTTCCCGTCTCCTGTTTCCCGCCTCCCGTCCATGTCTCGTCTTTGTAACCCCGTCGTAACCGTAGCGTAACGACCCTCGCACGAGCCCTCGCGGGACGGGCGATCGTCGGCATATACTCCGGGGTGTTCCGGCCTCTGGACCCTGGAGGTGTGCGATGCGTTACGCCGTCCCGCTGATCGTCGTGCTGGCCGCGGCCGGGGGGCACGCCCGGGCCGCCGGCCTCCTGATCCCGAACGAGAAGGGCACCCCGCCGCTGGCGATGGTCAACCACAAGGTCACCGTCGCCGTCGAGGACCAGGTGGCCCTCACCACCGTCGAGCAGACGTTCCGCAACCACACCGACCGGAACCAGGAGGCGACGTACATCTTCCCGGTGCCGCGCGGCGCCAGCGTCGACCGCTTCAGCATGTGGATCGACGGGAAAGAGACGAACGGCGAGCTCCTCCCGGCGAAGGAGGCGGACAAGATCTACACGGACATCGTCCGCCGCATCCAGGACCCCGGCCTGCTCGAGTACATGGGCAACGGGCTGATGCGGATGAAGGTGTTCCCGATCCCGCCGCGCGGCGACCAGAGGGTGAAGATCAGCTTCCGCTCGGTCGCCCCGCGCGACGGCGCGGTGGTCGAGTACACCTACCCGCTCCGCACCGACGGCCGCGCCACGGCGACGCTCGAAGAGTTCTCGGTGAAGGTGTCGCTCAAGTCGCAGCTCGCCATCCAGAACGTCTACAGCCCGACGCACGGCGTCACCGTGATCCGCCGGAGCGACAAGGAGGTGGACGTCGAGTTCGCGAAAGAGCAGGGGATTCTCGACCGCGACTTCCAGCTCTTCTACGGCACCGGCGGCGGCGACGTGGGCGTGACACCGCTCCTGTACAAGCCCGTGACCGCCGACGACGGCTACGTCATGCTCCTGGTGTCGCCGACGGTCGACCCGGCCCGCGTCCGCACCCCGCGCGACCTGGTGCTGGTGCTCGACGCCTCCAGCAGCATGTCCGAGATCAAGATGCAGCAGGCCAAGCGGGCGCTCCGCTACTGCCTCTCGCGCCTCTCGCCCGACGACCGCTTCGCGGTCATCCGCTTCTCGACCACGGTGACCCGCTTCCGCGACGAGCTCGTGTCCGCCAACGCGGACAACCTGGAGCGCGCCAACAAGTGGGTGGAAGACATCCGCACGAGCGGCGGCACCGCCATCTGGCCCGCCCTCGAAGAGGCAATCTCAATGCAGCCGAAGGCGGCGGCCGGGCGGGCATTCACGACCATCTTCTTCACCGACGGCCAGCCGACGGTGGACGAGACGAACCCGGACCGGATCGTGAGGAACGTCGTCGCCAGGACCAGCGGCAACACGCGCATCTTCACCTTCGGCGTCGGCGACGACGTGAACGCGGCCATGCTCGACCAGCTCGCCGAGAAGACGCGGGCCGTGAGCACCTACGTCCGCCCGGCGGAGGACATCAAGGAGCGCGTCGCCGGGCTCTACGAGAAGATCAGCCACCCGGTTCTGACCGACCTGAAGTTGGCGACCGGCGAGAACGTCAAGTTGACCGAGATGTACCCGCCGCGGCTGCCCGACCTGTTCCACGGGCAGCAGTTGGTGGTGATGGCCCGCTACAGCGGCAGCGGCCACTCGGCGGTGAGGCTGAGCGGGATGGTGAACGGCGAGCGGAAGGAGTTCGTGTACGAGGTCAACTTCCCGATCAAGACCGAGAGCGACACCGGCAAGGACTTCGTCGAGCCGCTGTGGGCGCGCCGCAAGGTCGGCTACCTGCTCGACCAGATCCGTACCAACGGCGAACAGAAGGAATTGATGGACGAAGTGGTCGCACTGGCGCGCCGCTACGGCATCGCCACGCCGTACACTAGCCACCTCGTCGTTCCCGACGGCCCGATGCCGGTGGTGCCACCGGTCCGTCCGCCGATCAGCGGGCCGCGGCCGCTGCCGGCGGCGGGCGGCGGGGCAGGGGGGTTCGGGTTCGCGCCCGGCCTGCCGATGCCGACGGGTGCGGTCCCCGGCGGAGCGCCAGCCCGGGTCGCCGAGTTCGCCCGCGACCAGGTGAAGGGCGCCGACCCGAAGAGCGCGCCGGCCGACGCCTTGGCGGCTGGGCGCGGGGCGTTCGCCGAGAAGGCGGTCAAGGCCGGCGAGGGGGCGCTGCGCGAGGTGAAGGACGCCGACACGCGCCGCCACCTCGAGGCCGCCCTCGAGCGGTTCAAGGGGCAGAAGCAGACGAACGACGATGCCAACCGGGCGTTCCGCGGCGACCGCGCGGGCTACCAGACCGGCAAGCTCGGCGTGGACCTGGCGCAGAACACCGACGCGCTCCGCAACCAGTCCCGGCTGACGCTCACCGCGAACCGGCAGGCGAACGGCCGGCAGGTGCTGGAGGTCGGCGGGGTGTGGATCGACGACGGGTACAAGGCCGAGGCGCCGACGCTCGTGGTGAAGGCGCAGAGCAACGCGTACTTCCGCATCCTGGAGAAGCAGCCGGCGATGCGCGACGTGTTCAGGCTCGGCAACTCGCTGGTGTGGGTGGCCCCGTGCGGCACCGCACTGGTGGTCGACGCCAACGACGGCAAGGACACACTCACCGACGCCGAGATCGACGCGCTGTTCGTGGCGCGGCGGTAGTGGTCCGCCTGACGATCGATGTCGGTCCCGACGACCGGCCGGCGCGAGCCGGTCGGTCTTTGCCCCTCGTACCGGACACAACGACCAGCCAGCGCGCGCCGGCCATTCGCCACGAGGGCAGGCAACCGCCCGTTGCCTAATGGAGGTGAGGTGTCGGGTGTGGCTCCACCGACTGTGTCGCGGCCCGGACCGCGGCAGAGGATTTCGGACTCGGCGCATCACACCCGGACTGTGACTTCCTCCTCAGTCCGTTTGCCGCGCGGGATGCACGGTTATGGTGCGTCCGCGGGGGCGGTCGTCCGGGCGACCGAGCAGGCGCCACCTGCGACCCCCGCGGCACGAGCGGCCGGCTGGGGCACCGCGCCGGAACCCGACACCCGCCCACCGGCGACCGCCGGCCCGTGTAGCCATGCACGGCCGACGGCCGCCGCGTGGGCGTTTCGGACTGGCTGCACACGGTCCGCAAGATCGAGGCGGGGACTGACCACTGACGAGCGCCGGAATCGGCAGCGTTCGGAGGTGCTGACATGACGGATTGACGCCGCGCACCGAGTTGTGGAACTCCGATGTCGATGCCCCGCTTCGGGACGACTCCGCCCGGACGTACGATCGAGGCGGGGCTGGGTCGGCCGTGATTCGCCAAACGCCCGGAGCGACACCTCCGGCGCTTGTTTTGCGCTGGCGGACCCACCCGGCGCCGGCGACAATCACCCCCACCCCTACCCCGGAGCTCTCCCGTGTCCGAACTCACCCGCCGCTCGTTCCTCCAGGCCGGTGCCGCGACCGCCGCCGGCCTCCTCGCCGCCCGCCCGGCGTCCGCCGTCGGCGACCTGATCGGCGACATCTCGCTCGGCGTGCAGAGCTACACGTTCCGCCAGTTCAACCTCGAGCAGGCGCTGCGGCGGATGAAGGACCTCGGGATCAAGTTCGCCGAGTTTTACAACGCCCACATCCCGCTCAACAGCACGCCCGAGCAGCTGCGCGGCATCCTCGCGCTGTGCCGCGAGAACGAGGTGACGCCGGTCGGGTTCGGCGTCCAGCAATTCGGCACCGACCACGACGCCAACAAGCGCGTCTTCGACTTCGCCCGCGCGCTCGGCCTCCGCTACCTCAGCGCCAACCCGGCGCCGAACAGCTTCGACAGCCTCGACAAGCTGGTGGCCGAGTACAACATCGCCGTCGCCATTCACCCGCACGGCCCGGTCGGGAAGGGGCTCGACCGCTGGTACTCGGCCGAGGTCATCATGCGTGCGGTGCGCGACCACCACCGGCTCATCGGCGCGTGCCTCGACACCGGTCACCTGATCCGCGCCGCACAACTCGGCGAGCGCCTCGACCCGGCGCAACAGGTGCGGCACATGGGCGCCCGCAACTTCGGGATGCACCTAAAGGACCACGACAACCGCCGCCGCGAGGACGTGGTGTTCGGCGCCCCCGAGGGCGCGCTGAACGTCGCCCAGGTACTCGCCGCGCTGCAGGAAGTGCGGTTCAACGGCGCGATCTGCATCGAGTACGAGGCGAACCCGGCCGACCCGTCGCCGGACATGAAGAAGTGTGTGGACGTCATCCGCGACACGGCCCGCCGGGCGCGGTGATGCGGCGCGGGCCGCCGGTTCGTATAACACACTGACCGGGTACCGCACCCCCCGCCGGCCCCGCCCGCGGGGGGTGTTCCGTTTGCCCGCCGCGAGGCCGCCCCGCCGATGACCCCCGAGCAGATCGCCGAACTCCGCCAGAAGCGCTACAACGGTACGGTCGTGTACCTCAAGAAGGTCCACTCCGACCTGATGGTGCTGCGGGTACGACCGGACTTCCCGCGCCCGGCGCACAAGCCCGGCCAGTACTGCTCGCTCGGCCTCGGCTACTGGGAGGCGCGCGCCGACGGCTGCCAGGTCGAGACGCTGACACGGGACGAGCAGACGAAGGTCGTCCGCCGGGCGTACTCGATCAGCAACTCGGTCTTTACCGACGCCGGCGACCTGGTGGACGTGCCGAACACGGACTACCTCGAGTTCTACATCGTCCTCGTCCGCGAGAACGCCGACGGCCGCGTCCCGGCGCTCACCCCGCGGCTGTTCGCGCTGAAGGTGGGCGACCGGCTGAACGTCGGCGAGAAGATCACCGGGATGTACACGCTCGACCCGGTGCAGCCGGGCGACACGGTGCTGTTCCTCGGCACCGGCACCGGCGAGGCGCCGCACAACTACATGGTGTGGGAACTCCTCCGCCGCGGGCACGAGGGGAAGATCCTGAGCGCCTCGTGCGTCCGGTACGCGCGCGACCTCGGGTACTTCGAGACGCACCGCCGGGTGATGGCGAAGTACCCGAACTACACGTACCTGCCGCTGACGACGCGCGAAGCGACGGTCACGAAGAAGACGTACATCCAGGACGTGATCGCCGGCGGCGAGTTGGAGGAGCACCTGGGCGAGTCGCTCGACCCGGCCCGGACGCACGTGTTCCTGTGCGGCAACCCGAAGATGATCGGCGTGCCGCACCGCGACAAGGAGACGGGCACGCGGACGTACCCCGAGCCGGTCGGGGTGATCGAGGGGCTGGAGAAGCGCGGGTTCAAAGCGGACGTGTCGGCGGTGAAGTTCAAGGGGAACGTCCACTTCGAAGAGTACTGGTGACACCGGGGGCGCGGCGGCATGGCCGACATCAACGAGATCATCGGCGGGTACCGGCTGCGGACGCTGCTCCAGACCGGGCAGAAGTCGCAGGTATTCGAGGTCGTCGAGACCAAGAGTAACCGGCACTTCGCCATGAAGGTGCTGCTCCCCGAGGCGGCGGCGGACTCGGAGGCCCGGGCCGAGCTGTTCAACGACGCCGAGGTCGGGATCAAGATGGCGCACGCGAACGTCGTGCGCATCCACAAGGTGGACCGGTCGAAGGAGCGGCCGTTCTTCGTGATGGAGTTCTTCCCGTCCGGGTCGCTCCGGCTGCGGCTCCAGGCGAAGGACATGAAGTTCATCCGGGAGCACGCCCGCAAGATCTTCCGCGGGGCGGCGACCGGGCTGGCGTACATGAACGCGATGGGCTACGTCCACCGCGACGTGAAGCCGGACAACATCCTGGTGAACTCGGTCGGCGACACCAAGATCATCGACTTCGCCATCACGCAGAAGATTCTGAAGGGGTTCGAGAAGTTCACCGCAAAGCTCGGCCGCGTGCTCGGGAAGAAGACGCGGATCGGCGGCACCAAGAGCTACATGAGCCCCGAGCAGATCCTGAAGCAGGACCTCGACGGCCGGGCCGACGTGTACAGCTACGGCTGCACGCTCTACGAACTGACGACCGGCCGCAAGCCGTTCGTCGGGATGACCGAGCAAGAACTCCTGACGAAACACTTCACCGAGAAGCCGATCAGCCCGGTGAACCACAACAAGGACCTGACCGACGAATTCGGGCAGCTCGTGCTGAAGATGCTAGCGAAGAAGCGGGAGGACCGCTTCGCCAGCTTCCACGAGTTCCTGATCGCACTGCGGAAGATCAAGATCTACAAGGACGAGAAGCTGGTCGAGGAGGAGTGACGCCCCGCCGTCACTGCCCCGCCGGTCGCACGAGGTCACGCCGATGGTTCCCGCCCCGCTCCCGTTCGAGCAAGACGTCCACGAGCTGGAACTGGCCCTGTCGCGGTTGGAGGCGGGGACACCCACGGCGGGGGGCGGCGACGCGCTGAAGAAGATGCGCCGCGAGCTGACGGCACTGCTCCGGGAGCGGTATACGACCCTGTCGGCGTGGGAGACGGTGCTGGTGTCGCGCCACCCGGAGCGCCCACAGACGATGGACTACGTCGGGCTGATGTGCGACGAGTTCGTCGAACTTCACGGTGACCGGGCGATCGGCGACGACCGCGCCATCCGGGCCGGGTTCGCGCGCATCGGCGAATTCAAAGTGCTGCTCGTCGGCCACCAGAAGGGAAAGACGACGGCGGAGCGGACGCAGTGCTACTTCGGTTGTGCCCATCCCGAGGGCTATCGGAAGGCACTGGCCAAGATGAAGTTCGCGGCGAAGTATCGCGTACCGGTCGTGTGCCTCATCGACACCCCGGGGGCGTTCCCGGGGCTCGGCGCCGAGGAGCGCGGCCAGGCCCAACTCATCGCCACGAGCATTCTGGAAATGTCACGGCTCCCGACGCCCGTGGTGTGTGTGGT
>JAFKFQ010000428.1:20092-33363 GCA_017308215.1 bacterium
GGTGATCGGGGAGGGCGGGTCTGGCGGTGCGCTGGGGATCGGCATCGGCGACCGCGTGGCGATGCTGCAGCACGCCTACTACTCGGTCATCAGCCCCGAGGGCTGTGCGGGGATTCTCTGGAAGGTGGCGACGGACACGACGAAGCCTAAGGCCGCGGACGCCCTCCGTCTCACGGCGGCAGACCTCCAGCGCCTGGGGGTCATCGACCACGTCATCGCCGAGCCCGTGGGAGGTGCCCACCGCAACTCGCGCGACGCAGGAAACGCCCTGAGGGGTTACCTGACGAAGCAACTTCGCGAGTTGGGCCAGCGGTCGCTCGACGAGATTCTTGCGGCCCGGTACGCGAAGTTCCGCTCGATGGGTGTGCTCGGCTGAAGGCCGATTCGGCCGCCTCGATTTAATACATAATATTCATTATCGGTCCCATCCGCGAAACCCAACCCCTCGCTTACCAAGTCCATCAAGTCCGATAATGTATCTTATGTATTGAAAATGATGAGCCTGCTGGCCGGTCATTCGGTCGCCCTGTACTCTGCCGAAATGCCTGAAAACACAGCGTATCCGAGCCTCGCCGTCGGCATGGTCG
The DNA here is from genome assembly GCA_017308215.1 of bacterium. Classification (GTDB taxonomy): domain Bacteria; phylum Planctomycetota; class Planctomycetia; order Gemmatales; family Gemmataceae; genus Urbifossiella. The sequence goes on from JAFKFQ010000428.1 coordinate 20,680, forward strand.
GGTTCGGAATGATCTTCGACGAGACCTACCGACCCTGCTTCGAGGCACTCACCCGGTCGCCACTCGTCCTTTCCGGCGGCGGTCCGGTTGGCATCCGCCTCGCCGCCGCCGCCACGCGCACCGGCTCCCGCGTCGCCCGCTTCCTGCGCGACTCCAGTACGTCGGGCGACTCGTTCGCCAACCTCGTCGGCGACAGCGCCTCCGATGAACTCGCCCGATCGCCCGTCGACGCCGTCTGCGTCGCCACGCCGGACGACCGGCACTTCTTGGCCGCCCGCGCGGCCCTCGCCGCCGGCAAGCACACCCTGATCGAAAAGCCCTCCGTCCTCAGCCTGACCGAACTCGACGAACTCGTCGCCACGGCCGAGAAAACCGGCGCCCTCGCCAAGGTCGTGTACCACAAACTCGCCGACCCGGACCACAAGAAGCTCCGCACGCTCTACCAGGACGGCGTCCTCCGGCATGTCAACAACGGCTACTGCTCGCTCCTCGAACCGAAGTCGATTAGCGGCGGACAGTTCGCCGAGTGGATCGCCGGCCGCAACCCGTCCACCTACGTCGCCGTCCACTATCTCAAGCTCATCGACTTCACGTTCGGCCCGGACTGGGCGCTCGACCGCGTTTCGGCCACCGGCCAGCGCGGGCTCGTCGGCCCGGTCGACGGGCCGACCTGGGACTCGGTCCAACTCCAGCTCGTCTACCGCCACCCGGACGGCCGCGAGGCGGCGTTCGACATCCACACCAGTTGGGTCACGCCCGATAACTTTCCGGGTTACGTCGAGCAGGAGGTCCAGTTCCGGTTCGACAACGCCGTCTGGGCTGCCCACCAGCGCAAGCGCGGCGTCGAGCTAACGGTCGAGGGCCGCACGCCGCACGACCTGAAGAACACGCCGAACTACCATTACAACGGCACGTTCCTCGAACCGTGGGGCGAGCGAAGCCAGCGCGGCTACGGGATTGAGGTCATCGAGCGTTTCTTCAAGGAGGTCGCCACGGTCGAATTCGGCGGACCGCCCGCGGAGCGCCCGGCGCGCCTCGCGGCCGCGCGGGCGCTCACCTATAACGACCTCAGCGCGGACCGGAACGTTGTCGCCATCGTCCAGGCGTCCGAAGCCATCCTGAAGCACGCCGCCGCCGGGCGACCGGGTTGCGTCGTAAAGGTGAACCAGGCCGCGGGCGGGCTTGTCCTGTACGCACCGGGCGCCGCGACCCCGGAAGTTCTTTACCCCGGGCGGGTCTGACCCCGCCCCACACCGGCAGGTCGGCCGTGGACTCGAAACGCCTCGTCCGCGTCAGCAAGTTCCTCTCCCTCCACCTGCGCCACCAGCCCGCCGACCTCGGGCTCACGCTCGAGCCCGGCGGGTGGGTGCCAGTCGCCGACCTGCTCGCCGGCGCGGCGTGCGCCGGCTTTCGCGTCACGCCGGACGAACTCATCGAGATCGTGCGGTCCAGCGACAAACAGCGGTTCGCGTTCGACCCGACCGGTACGAAGATCCGCGCCAACCAGGGGCACTCGGCCAAAGTTGATCTCCAACTCGAAGCCACAGAGCCTCCCGCCGAACTGTACCACGGCACTGCCGCGCCGGCGCTCGACGCGATCCGCGCCGAAGGGTTGAAGAAAATGGCCCGCCATCACGTCCACCTCTCCCCCGACACTGCCACCGCAGCAAGGGTCGGCAGCCGGCACGGCCGGCTCGTTGTCCTGTCGGTCGATGCTGCCGCGATGCACGACGCCGGGCACGTGTTCTTCCGCTCCGTCAACGGCGTCTGGCTTGTGGATGCCGTCCCGCCCGAGTACCTTCGCTTCATCGAGTCCCCGGGAACTCCGCCATGACCCCACCGATCCAGCACCCCGCCGAGCCGACCTCGAACGCCGCCCGCGCCGCCGTCGCCGGCGTCGAGCCGCGCTCGCTCCGCACGTTCACTCCGTCGCAGGCGGTGCTGGCAAAGAGTGCCGGCGTCTACCACTGGACCCCCGAGGGGCGGCGGCTGTTCGACTTCACGTCCGGGGTCCTAGTCTCGAACCTCGGCCACAACCCGACGCGCTGGACGCGCCGGTTTTTCGACTACATGGGCTGGCCGGCGGGGGTGAGCGACGTCGCTGGCGACTACTTCCCCGCCGTGGCGATGACCGCGTACAACGCGGTGACGCCGATCGAGGCCGACGCAGGCCGACGGCTGGTCGCGGCGCTGCGGCGCGAGGCCGGCGGCGCGCGGATGGAGCAGGTGATGTGGGCGGCGTCCGGGTCGGAGGCGATCCAGAAGGCGCTGTGGGCCGCGGCGGCACGTGACCGGACGCGGCCGATGATCGTCGCCACGCGCTACGGCTTCCACGGCAAGAAGGGGCTGGCGAACGCGGTCACCGGCAGCGAGACCGACGCCGAGCGCGACGCGCGCGTGAGGTTCGTCACATTCCCCACCACCGAGTGCCGCGACGTGGCACTGCGGGGCGCGCCGTTCGACCCGGCGCCGTATCTCAAGGAACTGGACGCGCTGTGGCACCAGTTCGGCCGCCGGCTCGGCACGTTCATCACCGAGCCGTACCTCGGCGGCGGCGGGTCGTACCACCCGCCGAAGGCGTACCTCCAGGCGGTGCAGGGGTGGTGCCGGGCGAACGACGTGGTGTTCATCCTCGACGAGGTGCAGGCGAACTTCGGCCGCACCGGCAGCCTGTTCGCGTTCACCACCTACGGCGTCGAGCCGGACGTCGTGGTGCTCGGCAAGGGGCTCGGCAACGGCGTGCCGGTCGCGGCGGCGGTCGGCCGGGCCGACGTCTTCGCGGCGCTCGACTACGGCGAGGGGTCGGACACCTGGAGCGCGAACCCGCTCAACTGCGCGGCCGTACTGGCAACACTCGATGAGTTCGAGGCGCGCGACGTGATCGGCGGGATGAAGGAGTCTTCGGCGGTGATCGAGCGCGGACTGGTCGCGCTGAAGGAGTACCCGTTCGTCGCCGCCGTCCGCGGCGAGCAGTGCGGGATGGTGTGGGGCGTCGAGTTCGCCGACCACGCCGGCAAGACCGCCGCCGAGTGGGCAAATGCCTTCGTCCTCGCCGGCTACCAGGGGGACGGCGCGGGTGGCGACGGTGTCCACCTGCTCGGCCCACTGTCGAAGAAGGTGGTGCGTATCTCCCCACCGCTGACGATCACCCCCGCCGAGGCGACCGCCGCGGTGGCGCTCCTCGCCCGCGCCGCCGCCCGCCTCACCCCCGCCTGACGGACCACCCGATGCCCGCCGCCTGGATGACCGACCTCGTTCACGCCCTCGCCGACGGTCTCGACGCCCCCCTCTTTCTGGTGAAGGGCGTCATCGCCATCCTCCTCGTGTGCCTGCTGTGCGGCACCGTGGGGGCGCTGGTTGTCGGGAACCGGATGGCGTTCTTTTCGGACGCGATGGCGCACTCGGCGTTCGCCGGCGTCGCGCTCGGCTACCTGAGCGCCATCGCCGCCGGGAGCGGACAGGATGACGAAACGATCTCGTGGCTGGTGCCGCTGGTGATGGTGCTGTTCGGGGCCGGCGTCGGCGCGGCAATCGTGTACGTCCGCGAGCGGACCGGGCTGGCGAGCGACACGGTTATCGGCGTGTTCTTCGCGCTGGCGATCGGGTTCGGGGCCATGCTGTTCCGCCTGCTCCAGGAGCGGAGCCGGTTCAACCCCGAGTCGTTCCTGTTCGGGTCGCTCGTGTTCGTGCCGGAATCCGACCTCGTGTACCTGCTCGTGCTCGCCGTCGCGGTCGGGGTGCTGTTCGTGCGGCGGTACAACGATCTCGTGTTCGCCAGTTTCAGCCCGAGCCTGGCGCGGACCCGGCGGATCGGCCTGCGGGCGAACAACTACTTGTTCATCGTGCTGCTCGCGCTGGTCGTGAACCTGTCGATCAAGGCGGTCGGGGCGCTGCTCATCAACGCGCTGCTCGTCGTGCCGGCGGCTGCGGCGGCGAACGTGTCGCGGAACCTGCGGCAGATGTTCTGGCTGACGCTCGCGCTGTGCGTCGCGTCCGGCCTGCTCGGCTTCGTCCTGAGCGTCTACACGTCGTTCGGCGGCGTGAAGTTCGGCCCGAGCGGGACGATCGTCGTCGTCAGCGTCGGGTTCTTCTTCCTGAGCGTGGCGGCGGCGGGGGTGAAGAACCGCCCCTTGTTCGCCGCCGGCCGGGCCGGACAATAGCCCGGTGCGAACCCGCCGGCGTCGGCCGGCGTACCGCCGATAGCCCCCCCCTGCCCCACGCGCCCGGCGGTGACGCGGTGAAGGAAATCCTCGACTTCATCATCACGTTCGAGGCCGTCCTCTGGGAGGCGATGCCGTTCATCGTCCTCGGGGCGGTGGTCGCCGGCGTCCTCGAAGAGTTCCTGCCGCAGCAGGCGATTACCAGGTTCCTGCCGAAGTCGGTCGTGCCGGCGGTGATGATCGGCGCCGTCCTCGGGCTCGTGTTCCCGATGTGCGAGTGCGGCATCCTCGTGGTCATGCGCCGGCTCTTGCGCAAGGGGCTGCCGCTGTCGTGCTGCGTGGCCTACATGCTCGCCGGGCCGATCATCAACGGCGTGGTGATCTTCAGCACCGCCGTCGCATTCTGGCCGCACGGCATCGGGCCGGAGGTGATCGCGCTGCGCGTCGGCCTCGGGTTCGTCACCGCCGTCGTCACCGGGCTCGTCGTACACGGGCAGTGGGTGAAGCACGGTACCGCGCTCCTGCACCCGATCGCCGTGCCGGCGCCGGAGGCGAAGACCTCGCTGCCGATGACGGACGCGCCGGCGGCGCGGAAGCCGTTCGTGAAGCGGCTCGCCAACATCTCCTCGACCGCCGTCCACGACTTCGTGGACATCACCGTGTTCCTGATCCTCGGTGCCGTGCTCGCCGCGGTGGCGAAGCAGTACATCACGTCCGAGCAGATCGAGTACCTGTCGCGCGAACAGCCGGCGGTGTCAATCGGCGCGATGATGCTGATGGCGGTGCTGATGTGCCTGTGCAGCGAGGCCGACGCGTTCGTGGCCGCGAGCTTCACCAAGATGCACATCTCCGGGAAGATCGCGTTCCTCGTCCTCGGCCCGATGCTCGACCTGAAGCTGTTGCTCATGTACACGCGGGTGTTCCGCCCGCGGCTCATCGCCGTCATCGTCACCTGTGTCGTCGTGCAGGTGTTCGCCTACTGCCTCGCCGTCCACCTGATCTACCAAATGAACGGCTGGAGCGGGCTCCCGGGCTGACGCCCCGCCCCGCCGGCCCACCGGAGGCCGTCATGGCCCACGACCATCACCACCACGGCGAGTCGGCCCGCGACTACTTCGTCGAGCAACTGCTGACGATCTTCGTCGTCGGCTCGCTCGGCGCCGTCGGCATCCTGATGTACCGCGACGGTAGGCTCCAGTACATTCTCGCCCCGGCGTTCCACCTGCCGGTGCTGATCGGTGGCATTGCCGTGTTGGTGATGGTCGCCATCCGGGCGGTCGCAGTGTGGCAGGAGGCCGGGCAGACGCGCGCACACGACCACGACCACCACGGGCATCACCACCACCACGAACACGGGCCGGACTGCCAGCACGGGCACCCGGTCCACCTCCGCGCCCACGACGAGCCGCACGTCCACGGGCCGGACTGCCAGCACGACCACGCTCACGCCCACGCCGACGATCACCACGACCACGGCCATCACCACGCCCACGACGACCACGGGCACAGCCACGACTTGGCGTGGGTGTTCGCGCGGATGATGGTGCTGTTCTTCCCGGTCGCGCTCTACATGATCGGCGTGCCGAACTCCGGGTTCAGTGCCGAGCGGATCGCCAAGATGCTGACGCCAGAAGAGGCGCTGAACCAGGATGTCGGGAACGTGGCGACCGGGGAGGGCTCGGTGCTCAGCTTCAACGACCTGAACGAGGCCGCCTACGACGAGGGGAAGCGCGAGGCGCTCAAGGGGAAGATCGGCATCCTGGTCGGCCGGTTCGACCGCATCGCCGACAAGGAGTTCCGCCTGTACCGCCTCAAGATGACGTGCTGTGCCGCCGACACGGTGCCGCTGAAGGTGCGGATCATCACCAAGACGGCGGTGAGCGGGTTCGGCAACTCGGAGTGGGTGCGGGTGAAGGGCGAGGTGCGGTTCGTCCAGCCGCCGGGGTCGAGCCAGTTCATCCCGGTCATCGCCGTCGCCGACGTGGCCGACATCCAGCGGACGGCGGCGCTGAACGAGTACGAGTAACAAAGCCCCTCACGCGGAGGGCGGAGCCGCAGAAAGAAGACCGGTGACGCGGCTTCTCTCTGCGGCTCCGCCCTCCGCGTGAGGTCGGCTTTCACTTGCCCGCGACCCGCAGGTACGCGAACAGGTCGGCCACGTCCTGCCGGGTCAGCATCCGCTCCAAGCCCTCGGGCATCAGCGACAGACGAGTCGAGCGGAGCGACTCCAGGTTCGCCCGCAGTACCGTGTCCTCGGCGCCGTCGGCGCGGCGAAGGGTCACACTCGTCGGCGTCTCGGCGACAATTACGCCCGAGAGCGTCCGGCCGTCGGAAGTGACCGCCTGGTAGTTGACGTAACGTGGGTCAACCTCGCGGTTCGGGTCGAAGACGGCGGCGAGCAGGTCGTCGCCGGACTTGTTCGGCAGCGCCGCGAGCAGGTTCGCGCCGACGTCCGCCCCCACGCCGTCGAGCTTGTGGCATGCGGCGCAATTCATCTTGAACACCGCCCTGCCCCGCTCTGCGTCGGCCTTCAACTCCAGCGCCGGCGCGTACTCGGCGACCACCTTCGCGCGGTCGGCGTTTACGGTGCCCTTCAACACCGCCTCCGCCTTTGTGCGGATCGCCGCGGTCGGGTGCGTCTTGAGTGCCCGCACGCGCGCCGGGTCGAGTTCGTTTGGTGACACCACGTTCTTGCCGATCGCGTCGAGCAGCTTGAGGGTGCGGTCCGGCCGCGACAGCAGTGCCTCGACCACCTCGCGCCGCGCCGCCGGCGAGTAGCCGGCCCACGGCGCGAGGAGCAGGTCCGACACCTTGGCGTCGGCGTGCACCGCGAGCGTGCGGACGGCGGTGAGTTGCAGGTCGCCTGGCGCGGTCGGCGCGAGCGCCGGGACGAGCGCCTTCTCGGCGAGGTCGAACGGCCCGAGTGCGAGCAGGCCGGCGGCGGCGACGCGGGCCGGCGGGGCGACCGACTCGTCACGTACCGCCTTCGCGGCCGTCTCGAACCGGCCGCGGAGTTTGGCCATCGTCTCCTTCGCGCCGCCGGCCGGCGGGTTCGTCCACCACGCCGCGAGTGGCCGCGTGCTGTTCCGCATCCCCTGCCCCAGCCCTTCGAGCAGCGCCGTGTCCGTGTACGGGTTGGCGCCGTCGGCGACGCGACCGAGCACGCGGCGGATCGCCGCCTCGTCGCCCTTCGCCCCGGTCATCGCCGCCAGCCGCGTCAGCACCTGCGGCGACGCGGCCTTCGCGGCGAGCACGTCGATCAGCGGTTCGGTGCAGTTCGCGGCGGAACTGAGGGCGGCGGTTTGCGTCCATGGGTCGGCCGGGTCGCGGGCGAGGATGCCGGCGAGAATGCCGGCCGCGGCAGCGGGCGGGAGTTCGCCGGCGCTCAGCGCGAGCTGGAAGCGCACGTGCGGGTCGGGGTCGCCGGCCAACAGCTCGGCCTTCTGTCGCAAGCGGTCCGACGCGGCGAAGAACCCTTCCGACAGCCGCAGCGCCTGTTGGCGCATCCCCGGGCGCGGGTCGTCGAGCGCCGGCGCCACGTCGTCGACGGTCAGTGCGCCGAGCCCGTGCAGCGCCCAGAGCAGGTTCGCGTACCCCCCCTTCCCCCCCGCCTTCGGCAGGCGCTCGCGCAGCGCCGCCGGCGCGTCGGCGGGCTTGTGCTCCATCAGGAGCCGGTGTGCCGTCAGCCGACGTGTCGGGTTCGCGCTCAGCAGTTCGTCGGCGAGCTGCGCCGTCGTGAACCGCGACACGTCCGGCAGCTTCGACGCCTTGAAGCCGTCGGGAGCGATGCGCCAGATGCGGCCGCGGCCGCGGCTTTCGAGGTTCAGCCGCGCCTTGATGTCGTCCGGCAGTGACAGCGGCGTCTCGATCACCTCGCGGTAGAAGTCGAGGACGTACACCGCGCCGTCCGGGCCGATCGACAGGTGGACCGGGCGGAACCAGTTGTCCTTGCTGCGCAGGAACTCGGTGTGCTCGTCCACGCGCTTCGCCGCGAACACCGCCCCCTTCCCCACCAGGATTTCGCGGTGGACGAGGTTGTTCGCCGGGTCGCACACGAAGTTGTTGCCGCGGTACGGCTCGGGGAACAGGTCGGCGGTGTAGACGAGCGGGCTGCACCCCGACGTGATGTACCCGCCGGGCACGAGTTCGGTCGTCGGGAAGCGCTTGGCGTCGGGGCTGCCGGCGCGGCGGGTGGTGCGCTCGACGCGCCACGCCTCGAACGGGCTGGCGCGGAACACCTTCGCCGCCGCGCCGTGCTCGGGGATGTCGAGCGTGACCGCCGACACCGCCAGGTACGGGTTGCGCTTCAGGTAGTGCTCGGGCAGAACGATCTGCCGCAGGTGCTGACTGTTCGTCGCGGTGAACCAGTGCTGGTAGTCGTCCGCGGTGAGCCCGTACTGCCCGCCAGAACTGGTCGGCTCCAGGCTGCCGGGAATCCACGGCCGAAAGCGGAACCCGCGGTTGCGCAGGTTCACCTCGGGGGCGTTCTTCACGTCGGCCGACTTCACCACGCCGCCGTCGCTGCCGCAGATGCCGTACACCCAGTTGTCGAGCCCCCACTGGAGGCTGTTGACCATCTGCTGGATGTTGGCGAGGTTGAACCCGGTGTAGAGGACGGTCTTCTTGTCGGCCTTGCCGTCGCCGTCGGTGTCTTCGAGGTAGAGCAGGTCGGGCGCCACGGCGGCGATGATGCCACCCTTCCACGGCGTCACGCCCATCGGGAAGCGGAGCCCCTCGGCGAACGTGGTACTCGTCTCGAACCGACCGTCGCCGTCGCGGTCCTCAAGGCACTTGATCCTGCCGCGCGTCTCGTTCCCGGTGCCGACGCCGCCGTTCGGGTAGCCGCGCATCTCGCAGACGAACAGCCGCCCCTTCTCGTCGAAACACATGGCGACCGGATCGACCACGTCCGGTTCGCACGCGGCCAGTTGGATGGTGAATCCCTTGGCGAGCTCGAACGTGGCGCGCTCCTCGTCCGGCGTGCGCGGGTCGCCGTTTTTTAGCGCCGGCGGTTCCTGTGAAGTGCCGGCGGCACACGCCAACGACAGTAACAACCCACTGAGAAAACGCGTCATCGGTTGATCCTTGTCACGCCCGCCCGGTCAGTTCTTCCCCTCGGCCTTCAGCAGCCGCCGCGCTGCCCGCAGCAGCAGCTCCTCCGAATCCGCACTGGCGAGGGCCACCGTCGGCTCGTACCCGCCCTCGATGTACGCCCGCGCCGTCGGGATGTACCCCGGGCCGTCGTCGCCATAGGCCGCAACGAACACGTTCGCGTCCGGCCGCATCCGCTGTGCGGCGAGTTGGTACTCGACGAACGCCTCGCCCGGCAGGTGGAGCGTCAGCACCCGCCCGCCGAAGTCGAGGCAGCCGACCTCGATCGGCGTGCCGATCCGCTTCAGCCACGCGAGCTGGAACGCGGCGTTGCCGCGACGGGCGGCCGTCGCCGTCGCGTCGTTCAGCAGCGCCCGGCTCGCCGCCTCGCCGAACGCCGGCTCGCGGCGCGGCAGCAACTTCACCGGCTCGAAGCGCCACTCGAACCCGTCCACGGCGGCGCGCGTGGTCGCGCGCCAGGAGGCGGTCATGGCGGCGTGCATCCGGTCGCGTAGGACGGTGCGGTTCTCGCGCGCCCCGTCGTTGTACTTCCCCGCCGTCACGTTCCCGCCGCAGCCGTTGAAATAGACCTGGAACACGGCCGGGTGATCGTCCTGCATCTTCTGCCGCGCCAGCCCGCAGAAGTCGGCGCTGACGCGGCCGTCGCCGTAATAGCTCATCGGGTGACAGGCGTAGAAGTGGAGCGCCGCTAGCGGCCGGTCGCCGTCCCAGAAGCTGAGCGTGCGCAGCACCGGGTCGATGAGTCCTTCCGGGTACTCGCGGACCTCGCGGTTCTTCGTCGCACTCGTGCGGCTGAACCGGGCCATCCCGTCGATCACGATGCGGCGGTTCGACGCCACCTCGGTGACGCGCGCCGTGCCGGTGCCGACGTGGGTGAACCGCCGCGCCCACGGCAGCGCCGCCCGCAGCGCGTCGGCCGAGCGTTTCACGCAGTCCTCAAAGTACGGCAGGTCGAGCGACGCCGGCGCCCGCGCCGCGGCGATGAGGCGCTGCGCCTCGGTGTCGGCAAACGGGGCGTTGTGCGGGTGGACGGCGTGGACGTGGACGTGCTCTGGGGTGGTGTGTGCGGCCTCCGCCAGCGCGGCCCGCCACGAGCGAAACGCCTCGTTGCGCACCGCGACCCAGTCCAACACACAGAAGACCACCGGTTTCGACCCGCCGAGGAGCACGACGCCGAGCGCCTGGAGCGAGCCCCCGCACAACGGATGGCCGAGCGGCGGCGTTACGTCCGTGCGGAAGGTGGCGATGTGGAGCTGGGGCATCGGTGGGGCTCCGGCGGGCGGCGGTTTAGTGAATCACAGCCGACGACCCGATGCACAAGGCTGGCGGTAGGCTGGTTGCGGCGGACGATCTTGTCGGAATCACACCGATCAAGTTTTATGTAACCCGGTCCGGTGTGTACAATGACCCTGGCGCGGACCGCCGCAAACAATCATTTCGGCTGGGGTGTAGGCTGATCCCCACGTCGGTCCGGAACGTATCGCCACACCAGCGCCGCGAAGATGAGCGCCCCGCCGGCCCACATTGCCGGCGTCGGCGTGTCCTTCTCGGGGGTAATGAGGAACGCCCAGAGCGGGTTGAGGAGCGGCTCGAGCAGCGTGATGATCCCGGCCTCGTGCGGCGACACCGACCGCAGCCCACGGGCGAACAACCAGTACGGCGTCGCCAACTGCACGACGCCGAACACCGCCAGTAGCGCGAACTGTCCCGCGGTCGGCACCGTGACCCAGTCGAGGAACCCGGTCACGCCGAAGCGGGCGATGACGTACACGCCGAGCACCGCGGCCGTGCCGAGGAGGTTCAGCGCGATCAGCCACGCCGGCGACTCGTGCCGCAGCACCCGCAGGAAGAGCACCACGCCGGCGTACCACATCCCACTGCCGACGCCCATCAGCAGAATTACGACCTGTGTCTGCTGCTCGTCCGGCGGCAGGTCGCGGGGCCAGTTCCCGGCGACGATGACGACCGCGCCGAGCCCGCCGAGCAGCACCGCCTGCCAGCCGCGCCGGTTCCCCGCCTCGCCGAGCGCGTAGACGGCGAACAGGTACACCCACACCGGCGCCGTGTTCTGGAGGAAGATGGCGTTCGCCGCCGGCCCGAGCGAAAGGGCCGACATGTACAGCCCGCTCATGACGGTGAACGTCAGCACCATCGCGCCCATCACCGGGCGAACCGCCACCTCCGTCCGCCGGACGAGCGTTAGCAGAACGAGCCCCCCGAAGAGCCCGCGGAAGAACGCGATCTGGAGCGGCGTGAGCGGCGGGTCGTGGAGGCCGAGCGCGGTCGGCTCGCGGAGGAAGCGGACGAACAGGCTGCCGAGACTCCACAGCACAGCTGCGAGAACGAGACAGGCACGGGCCGAAGCGGCGGGGGCGGACGGACTCACGGAGCGCGACCGGGGACTTGGCACGCCGGCGGTTCGCCTGCGGAGGCGGCCAACCCGGGTCGGGTGAAAAGCCCGAGCGCGCCAAGGAGGAGCAGCTCCCCGACCACGAGCGCGGTGACGGGGACACCGGCGCCCGACGGGCCGTCGCGCGTCATCGCCGGCTTCGGCGGACCGGACGGAATGTCCACGCGGGTCGGCGTGTCGAGGGGGTGCCCGTCGGGCAACAGCGCGTGGTCCGGGGGGACCAAAGGGACGCGCGTCGCCAGCCCGGTCGCCTCCAGCGCGTCGGCCAGTTCGTCCGCCGTGGCGAAGCGGGCCCGCGGGTCGCGGTGGAGCGTCCGCTCGAGGACCGCGGCCAGCGCCTCGGGCACGTCCGGGCTCGCCGTGCGGACCGGGACGTACCGGTCGTTCTCCTTCCCCTTGACGATCTCCTCGTGGGTGGCGCCGGGGAACGGGACATGTCCGGTCAGCAGGTGGTAGAGTGTGGCACCGAGGGCGAACACGTCGCTCCGGGCGTCCACGAGCGAGGCGTTCAGCGCCTGCTCGTAGGGCATGTAGTACGACGTGCCGACGCCCTGGTTCACGGACGTGAGGCCGGTGTCGTCGTTCAGCCGCTTGGCCAGCCCGAGGTCGGCCAGCTTCGCCGACCCGTCCGGGTGGAACAGAATGTTGTCCGGCTTCACGTCACGGTGGACGAGGTTCCGGGCGTGCAGGAACCCGAGCGCGCGGGCGATGTCGATCCCGACCCGCACCCCCGCCCCGACCGGCAGCCGGCGCAGGCGCCCGAGGGCGGAGTCCGCGCTCGGCCCGTCAACGAATTCCAGCACGAGGTAGTGTGCCCGCGGCCCGGGGTCGAACCCGGCGGCGTACCCCTGCACGAGGTTCTGGTGCTGGAGGAACTGGCTGAGCCGGGCTTCACGATAGAACCGACTAACGAACTCCTGGCGGCCCGCCAAGTGGTCTGCCAAAATCTTCACCGCCACCGTCCGGCGGTCGGACACATCGTAGCTGAGGTAGACGGTGCTC
>JAFKFQ010000429.1 GCA_017308215.1 bacterium
CTGTCGAACCTCCCGGCCGGGACGAGTCGGGTGCGGGCCGTCCGCCTGTGGAAGCACAGGTGGCGAGTGGAGCAGGGGCACCAACAGATGAAGGAGGAGCTGGGACTCGACCACTTCGAGGGGCGGAGTTGGCGGGGGTCCCACCGCCACGCGGCAATGGTCCTGCTGGCCTACGGGTTCCTCCTGCTGGAGACCGACCGGCGCCCGGCCGAGCCACCCGAACCGGGCGGCGCGGGAAGAAAGGGGAGCCGTATCGGCCGCCGACGGTTCCCGGCGTCCGCCGGGCACTCCAGCAACTGCTCCTCCCGGTCGCGAGGGCCGACTGCTCGCACTGCCGCGCACACCGATCGCCGGTTCTAACGGAGTAATGTTAACCACCGGGTCTCCGCCGTCTCCGTGACTCCGAGACGTTTTGCCCCTCGGAGCCCTCCGGCTGGCAGCCCCGGGGGACTCTCGGGGATGCGACCCGTGCGACCCGTGCGCCCCAGCCGGGGCCGCCGACACCCCAGCACCGGCTGGGGCGCATGGGTCGCAAGGACCGCGTGGATGGTAGACGAGCCGTACCCGGACGCGGACAAAGGGGTGTAGAGCCTCGACCACCTCTCGACCCATACCCCGGCCGCCCCGTAGCAAGCATTCGACCCGGCCGAGACGCCGCGGCTGGCGGAGCGACTCGTTCAAGGGGGGTCGAGTAACTTCCCAGCGTCGCCGGCCCACGAGTCGACCACCCATTGGGCCGGTCGGTGGAGTCCGGCGAAGGGTTCCTCCTTCCCCCGGTACCGACGGTCGATCTCCCGGAGGCGGTCGAGGGCCCGGCGGTACTCGCCCCGCCGCTCGGGGGACAATTGCCCGGCGGCCCTCATGGCCCGCACCCGGTCGGGGCTCGCGACGGGCGCGGCCTGCCACCACGTCCGCCCGGTGACGAGGACCCGCTGGAGGGCGAGCGCGTCGTCCACCGCCTCGGCGGTCGCGGCCGCGCCGAACAGGTCCTTGCCGAGGGCCGCGCGGAAGTCCATGTCCGGCAGGTCCGGGTTCCGGGCGTACTCCCGGTAGGCGACCCGGTTCACCCGCGCCGGCAGCTCGTCGTAGGGCGGCTGCCCGGCCTTGAGCCACCCGAACCCGAGGGGGAGTTGCCGCCGGCCCACCAGGTACGCCTGCCCGTCCTCGGGCTCGGTCGGGACGTACGAGAACGCCTCGAACGAGGGAACCCACCCCGAGCACCCGAGCCGCCGGGCCCGGCGGGCCGCCTCCCGGATCTCGACCGGGGTGCGGAGGGCCGGGCTGTCGTCCGACCAGATCGCGCCCTTCGCCTTGCGGATCAGGTCGGCGTCCGGGTGAGCGCTGTGCGGGGTAAAGAACACCGTCCACCGCGGGTCGAACGGCTGCCGCGCCCCCCGGACGCCGAGCCCCGGGGCGTCCACGCCGGTGAAGTAGTGCGGGTACACGACCACCGTCGCGTCCCTCTTCCTCGCCCACACGGCCTCCGAGACGGCCTTCACGAACGTGAACTCGTTCTGGAAGAACCTGGCCCCGCAGTCCCGGCAGTGGCAGGCGGCGTAGTCCGACGACTCGACGAGCAGGCCGTCCGCGTTCGGGTAGAAGTCGAGGTACATCTCCGTCACGTACTCGAGCATGAACCGCCGGACGTCCTCGCGGGCCGGGCACAGGTTCCGGCCCCAGCTGTGGATGCCGAACGGCCGGGCCGGCCTCCCGTCCGGGCCGGTGGCCGCCCACTCCGGGCGGTCGAGCGACATCCGGTTCACCCCGTCGTACCCGAACGGGGTGAACCCGAGGAGCACCTTCACCCCCCGGCCGTGGGCGTAGTCGATGAGGTCCCGGGTGAAGTCCGCCTTGACGTTCTCGTGGTCCGTGTTGTGCCCCCAGGTGGCGGGGAACTTCTTCGACCGGAACCCGCCCGCGGTCCAGAGGACCACGAGGTTCCCGCCGTCCGCTCGGACGGCATCGACCGTCGTCTGCCAGGCGTCGAGCCCGAACGTCGGCGTGCGGGTCAGGGTCAGGTAGTACCCGCGGTGGGCGAACGGCCCCTCGGGCGAGGGGCCGGCGGCCCGTGTGGCCGGCACCCAGGGGAGGAAGGCGAGGGGCAGCCACAGGATGGAAGGTCGCATCGAGAGCCTTTGGGAGCGGGTGGGAGGACGCCACCTTCGGATCTTGTACGACCCGGCCTGGGAATCGGTCTGGTCGTAGGGCAGGGCGTGCGAGCCGATCCGCCGGGATGGGCAATGACTGTGCGGTTGGCCGCACGTCAACGGGCCTCAATCAGATCGGCCCCTCCCGCTTCGATCAAGGATTCGATACCGAGGAACGTGAACCCGCCGACAAACAGGATCAGGTTCCCGCCGAAGATCAGGTCGTCCGCATGCCCCGATCCTAGCGGCTGCCCTTCGTGCGGTTGAGGACGACGGCGGTTGGGTGCGCTTCTGCTGGAGCCTTCCGGCGGGTTACTGGCATCCTCGGGTTGCACTTGTAGCCTTCACGCACCGGTCGCAGGAGTGGTAGCCTGAACTGCACTGGAACGGTTCGAGGGAGTGGCTAATACCCACCCTCGGACTGCTCACCGGGTTTCCCGCTTCACTCCAGGTTCCCCGGACGGGCTCGGGGATTTCGTGTCCGGTTCGACACCACCCACTCGTATAGCCTGTTATTCCGGGCATTCGGCGCGATCCTGTGGCGGTGCCGAAACCGGGCGTGCGCTCCGCGTGGGTGCGCAGTGGGCCGTTACCGTCTTTGGCGGCAAGACATCGGTCGCCCGTCGGCGAGTTGTGCGACGCCCCATCCGCGTGCCGCGGCACCGAGGACTGGCGATGAAGCGGATCGTACTGTGCTTCGACGGCACCTGGAACACCCCGGCGGACGACGCCATCCCGGAGGACCAGCGGGTGGAGACGAACGTCCGCCGGTTCTTCCGGTCGGTCGACCCCGTTGGCCCGGACGGGGCCGAGCAGGACGTGTGGTACAACGAGGGCGTCGGGACCGGCCGGCTGAACCGGCTGACCGGCGGGGCGTTCGGGGCCGGGCTCGACGCGCACGTCGTGGACGGGTACCGGCACCTGGTCGACACCTACGAGGACGGGGACGAGGTGTACGTCCTCGGGTTCAGCCGGGGGGCGTACACCGCCCGCAGCCTGGTCGGGATGATCCGGAACTGTGGCCTCGTCCGGCCGCGGTTCGCCGCCCTCCAGGTTCCGGCCGCGTACGGCATCTACCGGACCCGCCAGGACGGGCCGGACTCGGCCGTCGCCCGGGCGTTCCGGGCGACCTTCGGCCGGGACATCCGGGTCCGGTTCCTCGGGGTGTGGGACACGGTCGGGGCCCTCGGGATCCCCGGCCCGTTCCTGGAGCGGGTGGACGCCGCCCTGTACGAGTTCCACGACACCCGGCTCGGCTCGGGCGTCGACCGGGCGTACCACGCCGTCGCCCTGGACGAGCACCGGGCGGACTACGCCGCGACACTCTGGGACCCGGACGCCCCGCCGGGCCAGGTGCTCGAGCAACGGTGGTTCCCCGGCGCTCACGCCGACGTCGGGGGCGGATACCCGGGCCGGCGGCTGTCGGACCTGGCGTTGCGTTGGATGCAGGACAAGGCGGTCGAGGCCGGCCTCGGGGTGGCCCCGGTGACCCTCGGGGCGGACGGGTACGCCGGCCCGGCGACCGACTCGTACGCGGTGTTCCTCGGCGGAGGGTACGCTCGGGTGTTCCCGCGGCACCTCCGCTCGGTCTCGGGGACGCGGTACGGCAACGAGGTGCTCGACCCGGCGGTCGTCCGCCGCCGGGCGGACGCCGCGCTCGCCTACCGGCCGATGAACCCCGGCCTCCCGCCCGAGCCGGCTTAACCGGGGGCCGCTCTCGGCGGCCGCCCGCGGAGTAACGGTTTCGTCGGTCGGTCGGTCGGTCGGTCGGCGACGACGGGCGTCATCCGTCGACGGGCGACGCCCACACCGGCAGGGCGGGCACGCCCTCCGGTACGAAGTACCGCGGGGCGAGCCACCGCGCCATTTCCTCCTCCTCCGTCCGGCTCTCACGGCACCGCCGACGAACGTTGGCCAGGCACGCCTCCAGGTCGTTCGCGAAGAACACCCACTCGATAGTGACCCCGACGACGTCCGCGCGGAACACGCGCTCGAGTTCGAGCCGCCGGCCGGTGTCGGTGAACGCGATGTCGGCGACCGCGCAGCCGAGTCCCGCCCGGAGGGAGGTTACGAGGGCCGGGTAGTGGCGGCTGGCCGTGACCTCCGGGGAGTCGCCGTGCGGGGCGGCGTGGTAGTCGTCGGCCACCGCCCCGGGGCGGGTCGCCCGGAGGCGGTCGAGCAGATGCGTCTTGCCCGATCCGGGAAGGCCCACGACCACGGTCAACGTCGCCACCGTAACGCCCTCACCCAGGGTAATTACGTGACCGTCGCCCCGCACGCCGCGGGCCGGGGTGGGACCTGCGACCCATGCGACCCTGCGACCCGGTCGGTCAGCCCGAAGTTGCCGCGAGTCTTGGATGCCGACACAGGGTCGCACGGGTCGCATCCGACACGAGTCGTCACTATACCCACCGGGCAAAGGCCTCGGAAGGCACGATGAGGCCGGACGACGGCACCGCGTTCACACCGTACGAAGGCGGCGGGTGCCTGTGCGGTGGATGGGCCTGGAGGAGGAGTTCATCGCGCCGCAACGGCTGCAAATTGTTGACCAGTTCGTGAGTTGGGGGGATGATCGGGGGATGTCGCCCGACACCCCACCCGCACTTCTCGGTTCCTACTCCGTTCCGGCCGTCGAGGTCGGCGACATCGAGTTCTGCGAGTACCGCCTGGCGGACTGCCGCGTCACGTCCTGGAACGAGGCTCCGATCCGGTGGCCCCGCTGCAACAAGCTCGGGGTGAAGGGCGGGTCGGGGCTCTTGGTGACAGAGGAGCTCGTCCGAGCGATCAAGACGGAGAGTGCGATGGCCCTGATGCACTGGTTCGGGGTGGGGGAGAAGGCGGTGTGGAACTGGCGGAAGCGGTTCGTGCCGGGGAAGGGGAACTGGCGGACCCCGGGGAGCCGGGCGGAACTCCAAAAGATCAGCGAGGCCGGCGCCGCGGCGATCAAGACAAAGGAGTGGACGGACGAGGAGTTGCAGGCGAGGAGCGAGTTGTCGAAGCGGCTGGGGCTTCGGCCGACCCGGTGGGGCGGTAGCTGACGCACCGCACGTGGTCGTACAGGTGGCGGGCCGCTGGGGTCGCACGGGTCGCAACCGGTGCACTTATCGAGCGTTGCCTCCGGTTGCGGCGACAACCGCGGCAGTCCCCGGACATCGACTTGCGACGACACCCTCTCCTCCGCCGCCGGTAGGAAGTGACGGCCGACGGCCGGCCTCTCCCGAACTCCGCCCCAGCCTGTCGAGTTCGACACCCGCGACACTCCGGCTCCCAAAGAGGATCGTTTCGGCTTTCGATCCACTGGCAGCTCACGCCGCGTCTCCCCGCATCGGCCTCGGGCACAGCGTCCCGAGCCGACCCAAGAGACACCTTTGCCGGTGTGATAGCCAGGTGCAATCCTTTGCCCGGCAATCGCTTATCACGTTTCGGTCACACTTCGAGTCGTTCCGCACTGCACCGGTTTCACAAGCACAGCGACGCGGTCCGCGCCAGCTCGGTTGCCCGGCTGCCTTTTACCGGTGAAAGGGAGACGGAACCGGACGGTTGAGTTCCCGGCAACTCGGGAGTAATGTTCATTTGTTCAGGTTGGCCGCCCGCTCCGACTCGGAGGATTCCTCCCCTCCTTCGGGCAGGCAACCGCCGGCCGCACCATCACACCATGCCGACCGGGGGCTCCCGTGACCGCCCCGCCCGACGCCACCCCCGACGACCTCGTGTTGACCCCGCCCAACCGGGTCGCCCGAGCGGGCCACACGGTCGAGGTCGGGCCGACCGTCTGGGTCGCCCTCCGGGTGTTGAACGGGACTGCCGGCCGGCGGCTCCCGGTCGCCGCCCTGTGCCGGGCGGTGTGGGGCACCGACGCCGTCCCGGCGGGCACCGTGTGGAGCCTCTGCCACCGGGCCAACCGCCACCTCGGGCGGCTCGGCCACGCCGCCCGCTGCGGGGTGGACCAGGGCGACGTCGTCCTCGTCTGACCGCCGCCCCGCACCGACCGGGAGTACCGCCGTGCTGACGACCGCCGCCACGCCGACCGCCGCCAACGGCCCGACCGCCCCCGCCGGGGACGGGCACCACCTGGGGCTCGGCCCCCGGTGGCTCCCGTTCGCCAACCTGTCGGCCGTCGCCCTGGTGTTCTTCTTCTACTGGACCGACCGGAACCGCACGTTCGACCTGATCCGGGAGCAGATCCAGGCCCAGCGGGCGGAGACGGCCCGGCACGAGGCCCAGATCGAGGCCGTCCGGATCGAGACGAACCGGCTGGCGGTGGCGGACGCCAACCTCGGCCTCGCCCGGGCGATCGCCGTGCTGGAGCAGTCGAACCGCCGGACCGAGCGGGTGGTCGAGCGGGCCGACCCGAAGGCCGGCCCCGAGCCGCCGCCCCGCCCGTGAGCCACCCGACCGCGCAGTGCCGACCGTGTTTCCGTCCCGATCCCGTGCCGGGCGACCCGCCCGGCCGACTCCCTGGAGACCGTCATGCCGACCGAGCAGTTCGCCAACAATGCGCAGACCACTCTGGCCGCGGCCGTGCCCGCCGCAGTCGCGGGGGCGCCCGGCACCATCACCGTGTCTGCCGCCACCGGGTTCCCCGCCGGGCCGCAGTTCCGCGTCCGGGTGGGGGACGAACTCATGCTCGTCACCGCCGTGGCCGGGACGACCTGGACCGTCACCCGGGGGATCGAGGGGACGGCCGCCGCCGCCCACGCGGCCGGGGACACCGTCACCCAGGTCCTCACCGCCGGGGCGCTGGCCGCGGTGACCGCCCTCCCCCACCGGCCGACCGGGCGGCTCACGACCGAGACCGGGGTCGTGGTCAGTGCCGCCGACCGGACCGCGCAGGGAACGCTCTTTTACACCAGCGGCACGGCGTTCCTGTACGACGGGGCGCAGTTCCGGCCGTACACGTTCGGCGAACTGACCGTCCCCCTGTCGGGACTCCCCGCCGGGACGAACTACGACGTGTTCCTGTGGGACGACGGGGGCACCCCGGCCCTCAAGATCGGCCCGGCGTGGGCCGACTCCGGGGGCGGAACGAGCGCCCGCGGGATGGCTACGGAACTGGAGGCCGTCGGGGGGCTGTGGGTCAACAAGGCCGCGGTCGCCGGCGGGCCGGCGGCCCGGGCCGGGCTGTACCTTGGGACGGTCCGGACGAGCGGGGCCGGCGTCACCGAGGATAGTCGTGCCCGGCGGTTCGTCTGGAACGCCTGGAACCAGGTGCCGCTCCCCCTCCTCCGGCGGGACTCGGCGGCGAGTTGGACGTACATGGGCGGCTACCGCCAGGCCGGCGCCCAGGCGGCGAACCAGGTCGAGGCCGTGGTCGGACTGGCCGGGGCGGCGGCCGACCTGTCCGCCCTCGTCCTGTCGACCCTCACCGGCGGCGCGTCGCACGTCGCGATCGGGGCCGACAGTATCACGCCCCACCCGGACGGGACGGGCGGCCAGGCGTCCAGTAACGCCACGGTGGACTACCGACTGTGCTACCGGCCGGCCCCCGGATACCACGCCTGGCTGTGGCTGGAGAAGGCGGACACGACGAACACGTTCTACGGGATGGGCCGATTCGGCCTCGTCGGCACCCTGGCGGGCTAGTCGCGAGTCGGCCTCGGGGAGTTGAAAGAGCCGTACCTCTTCGCCCACCCCCTTCACCCGGAGATGGTCTGGCCGACCGGCGTCGCCCACCGGCCAACCCCAAGGGGATTGCTCCGTGGACGTGCGACATTGGCTCATTGGTTACCGGCCCTCCCCCCGCGGCCCGCCGGGGAGAGCCGTTTGGATGCGACCCCGGCCGGCGGTCGGCCGGGGCCTTGGATGCCGCCCGCCGGCCCGTACTGCCGCCTGGTCCTGACCCGACCCGAGGGGCCGCGGGGGCGGGTCAGGCGGGGTGTGCCGGGCCGGTGCCTTCCGGCGGTGCCGTCGGCCTGAGGCGGGGGACTTGTCCAGGCCGGTGCCGACACCCTCACAGGCGGTCGGTGCGAACCGGACGCCGCGGTAACAGTCGCCACACAACTGCGTCGCACCCCGGCCCATCGCGGGGCGGCCCCCGCACCTACTGATCCGCCGACGGGTGATGCTCGTTCGGCGACCGACGCGACGGGATTCCCCCGTGGACGCGCGACGCCGCCGGATGGGCGACCGGCTCTCCCCGTGACCCGCCGGGAAGGCCGCTTGGATTCGGACCCGGCCGACTGCCGGGTCGCCCCTGGCCTCAGACCAGCGGGCTGGCAAGCGCCGTTAACCGCTCTTGCGCACCGGCCGACGGGGGCGGGCTGGCAGCCGGGAGAGTGCGGTATCCGAGTGTCAGGATTCTACGTCGTCTTCACACACGCAAGGAGTAAACAGATGCCGCAATTCTCGCGGCCCATCGCCGACGTCCCGGGCCGGACGGGCTCATGGACGAGTCTGCCGCTTTACGAGAAACTCGACGAGCGCGAGCCCGATGACGCGGACCGGGTGACGAGTTCCAGCGACCCGGTGGGCGACGCCTTCGAGGTGCAGCTTGCCCCGCTGGCCTGGCCGTTGGACGACACCCACCGGCTCTCCGTGCGGCTGCGCAAGGACGGCCCCGGGGCGGTGTCCGTGTACGTCTACCTGCTTCAAGGACCGGTGATCATTGCCTCCCGGGTGGCGAGCCCGGGGGCCGACTTTGCCACCGAAACCGTCGTGCTAACGCCCGGCGAGCGGGCCGCGATCACCGACTACACCGACCTCCGGGTTCGTGTGGCCGCCGGGGTGGTCGTTACGCCCTGCTGCCCCGGCGGCCTCCCCCCCGTTCTGCGCTGGACCCGGACGGGAGCCACCGGCACCTGCGGCTGCCTCCCGAGTGCCGGCACCCTCGCGTGGGACTCCACCACGGGGGCGTGGGTCGGGCGGGCCGCCGGCTGCGGCGACGAACTCGTCCTGACCCTCCGGTGTTGGTCGGGCACGGGCGGCGGGTGCTCGAGTTTCTTGCTGGAGGCGAGTTGCGGGTGGGGCGGCCGGATGGTCGGCCCCCAGCCCGGCTGCTCGTGCGGCCCCCTCAATCTGGTGTTCAACGGGTGTGGTCCCGTCACCCCCGGGTTGTACTGCTGCTCCGGGACGTTTGACATCGCGGTGTCGAGCTAAGAGGCACGGACAGTCCCCCTAAACGTCTTGTAAGCCGGGCTTAGCCGGGGGGTTGGCCCGAGGCTGGAAAACTCAAGCAATAAATATTGAATAGGAATTGAGTTATGGCCACCTACGTCGAAGTCTCTTGGATCCAGTTCGAGGTTCCCGAGCACAAGCCCGGGTACCCGCCGAAGTACGACCCCGCGGACTGCGTGCCCCCCGAGTGCCGGTCGCGGTGTGCCTGCGACTGCGGGTGCGACCAGGCCCCCCACCGGCCGGAGCCGCCCCAGTGCAGCGGCCGCCCCGTCCGGTACGCCAGCGGCGAGATCGGCCTGGAGGCGGTGGACGTCAACGCCCCCGGGTTCGGGAGCCCGTGGGGCCACACCCGGGTGTTCATGAACCGGCTGTCCACGCCGACCGACGTCGGGAACGGGACCAACTGGCAGGTCCGGGAGTGGACGTACCTGGTGTTCCCGTCGGCCACCGAGGTGGCGGTGATGGGCCGCGGGCTCGCGACCGTCTGGTTCGACCTCGTGGCCGGGGCGTACGTCCCGGCGTTCACCGCGACCCACGCCCTGGAGTACGTCGCGGCCGGCAACCTGTACCGGCTGACCGCCCCGGACGGGAGCGTGACCGAGTACGACGAAACGACCGGCGCCCTCCGCCGGCGGCTCGACCCGGGCGGGGTCGCGGCCGAGGTGGTCGGCTACACGGCCAACGGGTTCAACCTCGCCGAGGTGCGGCGGTCGGCGACGGTCGGGGCGGACACGACCGACGAGTCGCTCCTGTACGCCTACGCCGACCCGGCGGCCGTCTCCCCCCGGCTCGCGTCCGTCACCCTCCGGCGGCGGGTGAACGGCGGGGCGTGGGCGGACGTCGAGCAGGCGACCTACACGTACTACGGGGCGGGGGCGGCACACGGGGCGGCCGGCGACCTGGCGACCGCCACCACCCGGCGGTGGGACGGGGCGGCCTGGGCCGATACCGGCACCACCCTGTACCGGTACCACACCGCCGGCCCCCAAACCTCCCTGCTCAAGTCCGTGGTGCTCCCGCCGGCCCACGCCCGCCTGGTGGCCGCCGGACTCGACCCGATGGCCGCGTCCGACGCCGCCGTGGCCCCCTACACCACCCACGCCTTCGAGTACGACGCCACCGGGCGGGTGACCGCCGAGACGGTGGACGGCGGAACCCAGACGACCGCGTTCACCTTCACCGCGAGTGCCCACCCGGACGGGGCCAACGCCTGGAAGACGCGGACCACCGAGACGCTGGCGGACGGGACGGAGCACGTCGTGTACGCCAACTCCGCGGGTCAGCCGATGCTGCTGGTGACCCGGGTCGGGGCGGACGAGTGGTGCGAGTTCTACCGGTACGACGCCACCGGCCGGGTGGATCTGCACGCCCGCCCGTCGGCGGTGAGCGGGTACGACGAGGCGGCGGCCGACCTGCTCGACCTCCAGGCGGGCGGGTACACCCACCTGCGCGACGCCGAGGGTCTGATCCACACCTACGCCTACCACGCCCCGAGCGGGTTCCTGGCCGCCGAGTCCGTGCAACAGGGCCAGCTCGGCACCCCGGTCGCGGTGCGGGAGTACGCCTACACCGCCCGGTCGCTGGCCGGCCGGCCGGACACGTACTTCGTCTCCGAGGAGACCCTCTACCCGTCGGACACCGACCCGGCCCAGACGATTGTCACCACCTACGGGTACACCTGGTTCCCCGGGACGACCCGGGTGCAGCAGAAGCTCACGACCCTCCCTGCCGTCCCGGCCGGCCAGAACGGGTCGGGGGACGCCGACACCCGGACCGAGGTGTACGACGGGTATGGCAACCTCATCTGGGCGCGGGACGAGGCCGGCTACCTCACCCGGACCCGGTACGACGTGACGACCGGCGGGGTGGTCGAGCGGGTGGACGACGTCCAGACGGCGATCGCCACCGACGAGCCGGCCGGGTGGAGCACGCCCGCCGGCGGCGGCCTGCACCTCGTCACCGCGTTCGAGGTGGACAACCTCGGCCGCCCGATCAAGCAGACCGACCCGGCCGGGCACGTCGCCTACACGGTGTACCGCGACGCCGCCCACGAGGTGCGGACGTACCGCGGGTGGGACGCCGCGACCAACACCCCGACCGGGCCGACGGCGGTCGTGCGGGAGGACTGGGCCGGCGGGTACGCCGAGACCTTGGCCATGTCGGCCGCCCCGGCGGTGACCGGCGGGCGGCCGACCGGGGCCGAGGCGGTGGCCGGGGTGCAGACGCTGCTCCGGTCGCACACCGCCCCGGACGGCGAGCTCACCCACACCGACGCCTACTTCGACCTGACAGGATTGACTTACTCGACCGCGGCCACGCTGGGGGTGGAGGGCACCAACTTCTACCGGACCCGGTACGGGTACGACGAAATGGGCCGGCGCGACCGGGTCGTGTCCCCGGCCGGGACGATCACCCGGACGGTGTACGACGGGCTGGGGCGGGTCGCCGCCGACTGGGTGGGGACGAACGACGCGCCGGCATCCGGGGCGTGGTCGCCGGCCAACCCGGCGGGGATGGTGCAGGTGCGGGCGTACGAGTACGACGGCGGCGGGGTCGGGGACGGGAACGTGACCGCCGTTACCGAAGATCCGGGGTTGGGGGCCGCCCCCCGGGTGACCCGCACCTGGCCCGACTGGCGGAACCGCCCGGTGGCGGTCAAGCAAGGGATCGGCGGGAGCGAGACGGACGGCGTCCACCGCCCCGTCTTCTACACGGCCTACGACAACCTGGGCCGGGCGGTGGCGGCCGAGCGGTACGACGGGGACGGGGTGGCGGTGACGGTCACCGCCGGGGTGCCGGACCGCCCGCCGGCGGCCCGGCTGCGGGCACTGACGACGACCGAGTACGACGACCGCGGGCGGGCGTTCCGGACGAAGACGCACGCGGTGGACCCGGCGACCGGGGCGGTGTCAGTGGCCGCACTGACCGCCGCGACCTGGTTCGACGAGCGTGGCCTCGAAGTGAAGGCCGCGACCCCGGGTGGGCTGGTGCGGAAGACCAGCTACGACGGGCTCCGCCGGGTGGCGAAGGCATTCGTCACCGACGGCGGGGGTGACACGACCTGGGCGGACGCGATGACCGTGACCGGCGACACCGTCCTCTCCCAGACCGAGTACGGGTACGACGCGAACGGGAATGCCACCCTGGTGACCACCCGGGAGCGGTTCCACGACGCGGCCGGGACGGGCGAGCTCGGCTCGTCGGCCGCGGGCGTCGGGGCGCGGGTGTCGTTCGCCGCGAGCTACTACGACCTCGGCGACCGGCTGACCGCCGCGGTGGACGTGGGGACCAACGGCGGGGTCGCGTGGAGCCGGCCGGCGACAGTGCCGGCCCGGTCGGACACGGTGCTGGTCACGAGCACCGGCTACGACGCGGCGGGACGAGTGCGAGACGTGACCGACCCGGCCGGGCGGGTGCGGCGGACCGAGTACGACGCCCTCGGGCGGGTGACAAAGACCGTCGAGCACTACACGGACGGGGTGCCGACGGACGGGTCGAACAAGACGACCACGTACACCCACGGCCCGGCCGGGATGACGAGCCTGACGGCGGTGCTAACCGGTGGAGGGGGGCAGACGACCGCGTGGGAGTACGGGGTGACCCGGGCCAGCGGGAGCGGGCTCGACTCGAACGATGTGGCCGGGGCGACCCGGTGGCCGGATCCGACGACCGGGGCGGCCAGCGCCACCGAGCGGGACGTGGTGAAGGTGAACGCCCTCGGCCAGGTGGTCGAGAACACCGACCGGAACGGGACCAAGCACACGCTGGTCTACGACGTCCTCGGACGGGTGACGGCGGACGCGGTGACCACCCTTGGAGTCGGTATCGACAGCGCTGTCCGGCGGGTCGAGACCGCCTACGACGGGCAGGGGAACGTGGCCCTCGTCACCAGCTATGACGCCGCTGTTAGCGGCAGCATCGTTAACCAGGTGGCGCGGGGGTACAACGGGCTCGGGCAACTGACGACCGAGGCTCAGGCTCACGCCGGGGCGGCGACAGGGGCGACACCGGCGGTGGGGTATGAGTACTCGGCGATGGCCGGCGGGGCGAACCACTCCCGGCCGACCGCGGTCGTGTACCCTTCGGGTTACCGGTTGACAACCGCCTACGCCGCCGGATTAAATGACGGGGTGAGTCGCCCGTCCTCGCTCTCGGACCCGAGCGGCGTGCTGGAGAGTTACGACTACCTCGGGGTCGGCACGGTCGCGCGGCGGGGGCACCCGCAGCCGGGCGTGGACGTGACGTACCTCAAGCCAATCGGCGCTCCGAATGGGGATGCCGGAGATCAGTACACCGGGCTCGACCGGTTCGGGCGGGTCGTGGACCACCGGTGGGTGCAGACCGTGACCGGTACCCACACCGACCGGTTCCATTACGGGTACGACCGGGTCGGGAACCGGCTGTACCGGGACAATATGGTTAACGCCGCGTTCGGTGAGGTGTATACCTACGATGGGCTGAACCAACTCGCGTCGTTCGCCCGCGGCACTCTCAACGGGACGAAGACTGGGCTGACGGGGGCGCCGGCTCGGAGCCAGGCGTGGGACTACGATGCGGTCGGGAACTGGGAGCGTGTGACAACATCCGGCTCTGATCAAACCCGAGGCCATAACCGTCAGAACGAGATCACCAGCCTGGACGGAGGACCGCCCACCGGCCTACCACTTGCCCTGGCCACCTCGCTCGGAGGAAACGCCTCGCTCCACGTTCCGGCCTTCGACTCTGCCGGGAATACGACTCGGGAGGGAGTCGGGCAATATCTCGTGTATGACGGGTGGAACAGATTGGTCGCGGTGCAGAACACAGTCGGCTTGACAATCGTGACGTTTAGCTATGACGGATTCAACCGACGCGTGCGCAGCACGGCCAGCGGAAGTGCCACGAATCTGTACTACTCATCTGGGTGGCAGGTGCTAGAGGAGCAGGTCGAGAGCAGCACGACGCAGCGGTACGTATGGAGCCCGGTGTACGTAGACACGTTGGTGCTGCGGGACCGAGACACGGACGCGGACGGCGTTCCGGACGACGAGCGGTTGTGGGTGGCCCAGGATGCCAACAGGAGCATCACCACAGTTGTTGACCACAATGGAGCCGTTGTCGAGCGGTACTCGTATGATCCGTTCGGGCATGCCACGGTGCTGGATGCGAACTGGGCGAGTGATGGAGATGGGCAGTCAGACGTGGGGTGGGCGTATTATCACCAAGGGCTACGGTACGACGCAGCCGCCGGGCTGCATGACAACCGATACCGGTGGTACAGCTCGACACTCGGACGATTCGTTTCGCTGGATCCGATAAGGTTTGGCGCTGGGGATGTGAATTTCTACCGCTACGTCGGGAACAACCCTACGGTAATACTGGACCCGAGTGGCCTGAATCCCACTGGTGTAAGTCCAGGTCAGGCGGCTGGGCTTGGAGTCGCCGCAGGCGTCGGGGCCTTCTTCGCCGAAGGAATCGCCGCAGCCGGTGCAGTTGCTGGCCCGGCCGCAGTCGTGGCGGCACCAGTTGTGGCTGGTGGGGCAGCAGCAACAGCTGCAGGAACTGCAGGAGCGATATTCGGCCCTCCCATCGCATCGGCGCACCGAATGGACATGATGACCCCTGATCAACTCGAAGCGCAGGATCGGGCCATGATGGATTGGTATCGGCGTTGTTCCTCATCCCCCAAACCTTTCGTCCCCCGACCGATAGTAATGCGCCGGCCCCATGCTCAGCCCGGCTCGTTCGCCTACGAAAAACGGCAAGCTATCGATCGTGCCATGATAAACTCGAATATGCCAGGAGCCATACCTCCAAATAGCGAAGAATATGACCAGCGCAATGCTTGTATCCAGCGCTGCAACGATCGCGTGACCGGCTGCCTTGGCACCAGGATGAATGATCCTCAGCCAATTGGCCTTGGTGATCGCTTGCTTCGGCCCCGGTGTGCCCTGTGCCACGACTGGTGCTTACAGAATTGCAATCAGCGGTACTTCATAGGTGACCCTTGGCCCGAAGTGATTCTTACATGGGCGGGACGCTGGGTGTCTTGTCGCTTTTGGTTGGATAGATGGCAGTAGATGGCAAGATGTGTGCGACCTCTGGCCAAGGCCGGCTCTCGGATTTGGCCAGGGCGTTGTCGATTATGATCCAAATCGTATCACACGCCTATCCCTGGTGCGTCCATCATGGCATCCGATTCTCAGGTTCACGATCTTGAGGTGTCGCTCCTTCGCCTCCTGGCTGAACCGCAGCATGTAGCCATTGAGCATATCTTGGACAAGGTTGACGAGATAAAAAGAATTGTTAATTCAAATTTGTTGGAGCCGGCCCAGCTTTGTTATATTTCTCAAGCTATCGAGAAGACAGTGTTTCAGTTGATGATTAATCGCAACAGCCAGATCGAACGGGTGCAGGAGGCATTTCGCAGTCTCTTGCAGATCGGCTTTCAAGATATCATGGCTGAATCGCATTGTTTTAAGGAGATGGCCTTCTACTACTCTCGATGCGGTTTAAACCAAGAAGGACTCGACTTGCTCAAGAAGCTCCGCACTTCTTTGGTATCTCGCACTAGCCACGTGTCGCAAGCGTGGAAAATGCAAGAGATGAGGTCTATCGCCCAGATCATTGACGAGTTTGAGAAGGGCTCTCGCCCCTGATCTCGGATCTATGTAATTGCTGGAGCTGTTTCGTAGATGGCATGACAGAATGGTCGCCCCACGTTTGCCACTCAGCCGGGGAGGCCATTTTTCGTCGAATGAAGAACTGGATGGTTTCCGCCAACCCTGCGAGCTTCGACCCGACGGTGAGCTGGCCGGTGTCGCCGCAGCGGGCAATGCCCGCCCCGGCCTCAATGGGTGGCGCCCCCCCCCGGGAGTTGTCTCGACAGGTTCAACTCCCGGGGGATGTGGGCGACCGGCTTCCGCTTTCCCTTCATGGGCACAACCCTCTTCTTGACCATCAGCGTGACTTTCACCGGGATACCCTTCGGCCGCCCACCCTTGTTCACCACCGGCGGAGTCCCGCCGGCCTTCTCGATGGCCTCGATCTTGGCGAGGAGTCGCGCATTGCTCAATGCCGGTACACCCGCAACCACAATCAACGTCGCCACTAGACCCGTCCCCTGCCAACGGCCGCCCGACCATCGGCTGAACACCCTGGGTTAGATGCGATGGGTGTGTTGTGCGCGACCCGTGCGACCCGGTGAGGGGATAGGTGACACACCGCACGTAGTGGTATAAACGGCGGGCCGCTAGGGTCGCACGGGTCGCTCGCCCGGCGGCGAGAATGCGGCCGATACCGGGGCAAAGGCTTACGGGCTACCCGGGCCGCCAAGTAGGCGGGCGAGGAGCGGTACGAGGAAGGTCAGCGCCTGGTCGTCGTCGGTGATCCGGTCGAAGAGGTGGCGGGCCTGCCGCTTGAGAGCGGCGTGTGGGTCGGGTGGCGCGGACGTCGGGAGGAGGTCGGCCACCGTCACCCCGAGGGCGATCGCCAGCCGCTCGACCAGGTCGATCCCCGGGGCCGCCCCCGCGTTCTCCAGCTTCCCCACGTAGTTCGGGGTGACGCTCGCCCGCTGTGCCAATTCGGCCTGCGTCATCCCGCGGGCCAGCCGCAGTTCCCGGAGTCGGGCGGCGAACCGCTCGACCACCCCCGCGTGCCGGATCGGAACTCCCTTCTTCGCCACGGCAGCTCCCCTCCCACTGCCATCGCCCGGCCGGTCGGGGAATCCGCCCAAACAAAATTGGTGTTGTCTACACCACGATCGAGTTGCTAGGGTTCGAGCTGGGTCTCCGTCGCTCGACTTTCCCGCCGAACGGCTGCCGAAGCAACCCGGGGCTCGCTGCAAGAGCACCCGCCAACCACGAGCCAGACATGCCGCCACGCTGCACCCTGTTCGGCCTCCTCGTCCTGGTAGGCTGCGGGAAGCCCACGCCGACCCCCGATCCGGCTCCCCGGCCAGACGCGACGCCCGCATCGGACGCAGCCAAGCCAAAGGCCAGCCCATCGTCGAACCGGCCCGAGGTGGTCGCCTTCCGGGAGAAGGTCGCGGTGTACCTCACCGAGGCTCGGGCTGGGGCCAAACTCCTCTCCTTGGATTTGACGGTGGAGAGAGCCCGGGCGAAGTCGGCCCAGATGACCGACCTGTACACCCATCTGCCCGACGTCCCGCCGGAGGTCGACACCTCCGGGGAGGTGGCCGGCAGGCTCAAGAATATCCACGGGGCGTTCACGGCGGCCCGGATGATGGCCGAGTCGCGGGCCGAACTCGGCCGCCTCGGCAGCCTGGAGGGGATCAAGAAGGCGGACGAGAGCCTGGCCAAGGTCGCGGCTGACGTGCGGACGATGGCCGACGAGATCGAGGCCCGAGTGGGCCGCTGACGCCCGCTGTACCCCTCCCCCATGAGCGACCGGTGTGACCACCGGCCCACCCGTACGAGCCCGGTGAGCGATGAGCAGCACCAACCCGTCGGACGTCTACTTTCCCTGCCCCGAGTGCGGCCTGCGGCTGCAAGCCGCCCCGGGTGTGGCCACCACCTGCCCGAAGTGCGGGGCCAAGGCCAAAGCCCCTGCCGCTCCGCCCGCCCCCCGGCCCCGCGCCCGTCCCACGCCACCCCCGCCCGCACCCCACATGCCGCTGCCGCCCGACCGGGACGACCGGCCGCGGCCGAAGCGGCTGGTGCCGGGGCGGGCGCGGAGCTTCTGTGCCATCCTCCTGTTAATCGCCGGGGTGTGGTTCCTGCACTCCGGCTGGAAGATGGACACCACCGCCTACGTCCCGGGCCAGACGGACCGGGTCCACAACACCGGGCTGCTGAACGAGCGGCTGGTGCGGGTGGTGATCGGGGTCGGGCTGCTGGTGTTCAGCGGGCTGATGAAGGCGGTGGCCGTCCTGGAGGTCCTGGTTCACCACCTGCACCGCCCGACCGGGGACCGGTGATCACGAGGTTCATCCCGGGCCGTGCGTGCGGTAGCCCCCAATGACGCAGATGGGAATATTGCCATATTGATCTGACATAAATACAGTTAATATGCAGTGAAATCCCGTTCACTGCCGGCCACCGGCCCGCCCGCCGGCACGGAGTCCACCGTGCCACCACCCACCCCGCCTCCTTCCAGGTCAACCGAGCCGTCCCTCCGCGAGCCCCTCCCCGCCCAGCGGAGGGCTCGTTGATGTTCCCGGCCGACCGATTGCCCATCCCCGTGTTCGTGGCCTACGACTACCGCGGCGGCCGCGCCCGCAAGCTGTTCGACGACGGCCTGGGGCAGGAGGCCCGGGCGTTCTACGCCGCCAAGATGAAGGCCGGCAAGAACCCCAAAGTGCTCAAGGCCGACCTCACGGAGTACGGCCGCGTCCTCCCCGCCGATCCCGCCGGCCCGAGCGAGGACGGTGCGGCCCCGGCACCTGGCGGCTAGCCCCGGTGTGGGGGTATACTGCCCCCACGACCCCGCGACCGCGGTCGTCGCCCGGAGGCCGACATGCCGCTCGACTCGCTTGCTACCGACCCGGTCATCCAGGCCGCGATCGAGCGGCACCGCGACGACCTGACGTGGCTCGACCCGCCCCTTCCCCCGGGGTACACGTGCGTGGTGTACAGCGTCCCGCCGGGGGAGGTGAAGGGGCACGCCCGGACCCTCGCCCAGGCGGACGTCTACCTGTTCGGCCCCAACCAGTCCTACGACTCCGGCCGCGTCACCTACGCCGTCCCGCCGCACCCACTCGGGTAGGTGCCCATCCGTTCCTGAAACATGGGCGCCGACCGAAGGCGGTGGAAGCCAATGCTCGCCAGGCGGTTCTCGACGATCTGTTTCCTCGCAGCCTGACAGATGGAGTTGCGAGGAAGTGGAAAGAGCACAGAACTGTACACGCTTACTTTCGCTTCCTTTTGCTGCTTGAGCGTGTTGCGGGGGTGATGCCGCCCGTGGCGCTCTTGATGGGCGCAGCCGGACGCCAGCCGAGGTCAATTGCGACCGGCTCGATCCGGACCTGCTCACCCCGCTGGCCTGGGCTGCAGAACGCGTCCCGCTGGCTGCACAAGAACTCCCGCAACTTGGTGATGTCGGTTCCCTTCCGCTGCCGTCCGCCGGGCCGCCACCACCCCGACCAACCGACCAAGAACACCCCGTGCGTATGCCCCTCGTGGATGAGGTACTTCTCACCCAACTGGTCTACCAGGGACGAGCTGGTTTCCGGGTTGGTCGACCACTTGATCTCTACCACGACGGTAGCGAGCTTCTGCGTCCCGAGGCACGGGGCGGTCACCCGGAGGTCAAACCTCCGTCGGTAGGCCACTTGCTCCTCCCGTCCGATCTGGACTTCAACCCGCTCCGCGACGCGGGAGAGCACATCCTTCAATCTCCGACGGAGGTAGGCCTGGAGCGCGTCCTCGCGCAGATGCTTCCGCTCCGACTCGATCGCCTTGGCCGCCTTGGCACCCGTTGCCTTGGCAGGCGGCGGGTCTTCGGGCGGGCCGTAAAGGAGTGGCAAATCGTGCCCGACTTCTTGTTGCACCTCGTCCAGGGCGAAGAGAACCGCGTCCAAAAGGTCGTCGGCCGAGCGGATCAGTCGGAAGGCCCGCCGATCGAGAAGGCACCTCGCCACCGGGAGTGAAATCGCGGCAGGGTCCGTGGCGGCGGTCGGCTCGGCCACAGCAAGTTCCTGCGCGGCGGCAGCAGACGCCCGGTGGGCGTCGACGAGCCGCCGCACGCCCGGGTCGAGTGCGGCCAGCCGGTCCGCAGCTGCCCGGTGTTCGGCTTCTGGGCCCTGGACCAGTCTGTGGACGACTGTCGTCCGAAGGATGCGCAAGTCGTCTCCCCGCCAGTCGCTGTCATCCTCATCGTCTTCGTCGGCGTGGGGAAATGCCCTGATGAGCAACGCCGCGAGGCGCTCCTGGGAGTCGAGCGGCCACCGCTCCCAGTCAGCGCGGAGTTCGCTACGGCCGGCAGACAGGCCGTGGAGTTCCTCCAAGCACGCACTCCCGCGAGCCGACAGCTGTTGTTCGACCAGCCACAGGCCTGTGGCTGGTTCGAGGCAAAGCAGCACGTTGAGCCCTCCCTGCCGCAGGTGGTCGTCGGCTTGGTCGGTGCGCGGCCTCCGGGCCCACTCCTGTGCCCGCGAGAGCGCTCGGTCGGGCTCGCGAGAGGCGAGTACCTCTAACAGCTCCCGTCGAGCCCGCGGCCCGAGACCGTCGTCACCGAGCAGCGACGCAACCTGTTCCGTCAATGGTCCAGCCCAGCACTCAGCCGGAACCATCCGCAGGTTAGACGGCTGCTCGTAACGCCCGGTTTGATCCGCGGCAGTCTCCGCCAGGGCCTGCTCGGTCGATGGTCGCGAGGCCGACCAGCAGGTCCGGATCAGGTCCGGCCAGGATGCCGAGCCCAGCCCGTGCAGCGCGACTGGCAACCAGCGACGGACTAGTTCGTCGCTCAGCCACCGGTCCGCCTCCTCCGACCGGGCGAGGCGGTCGAACGCCGCCGCCTCTCCCAAGGTACGTCCGTTCAGAGTGTTTCCGGGGGCCCGCGGACCGGGCTGTCCAGTTTCAAGGCCGTTTCGGCACGCCGCGAGGGCTTCGGCTTGGAGCGCGGCGGGAAGGTCGTCCCAATCCCCGGTGATGTGGTCGGGTCGGACCTCGCTGAAGAAGCAAAGGATGCCGAGCTCTGTCATCCGCCAGGCGTTGGTAACCCCCTTCTGGTCGAGTACCGCCCGAACCACCTCGCTGAGCGGGCGCTCGTCGGGTTCGTGAGCGTCCCGCTCTTCCTGCTCGGCACGCCACCGTGCTTCCTGCTCGGCGTGCCGCCGCCGCCCAGCTGCCACCTGATCCTGCAATCCGGGGACGTGTCCCTCGACCTCCTGTACCAACGTCTCCCATATGGGAGCAGGTACCTGGCCGGCCGAACGTGCCCGCTCCGCTAGGTAGTAGACGTCCCACCAAATATCCGGGACGGCGGCATACTCGCCCCGGGCCCGGACCGACAGCCACTCCCAGTCCTCGGGCTCTAGGGCCCTTCGGCCGATCGTGGTCGAGTCTTCCCCTCGGAGAACGCGCTCGGCGTCGAAGTGGTAAAGCCTCCGGCGGACCGGGGCAATCCCGCGGAGCCGGTTCGCGATGGTCAGGGCGTGGGTCCAGTACTCACTGCTCCCGAGCATCTCAACCGCAAGGCGTTCGAGTAGTTCGACATCCCCGGGCTCAAGCTGCTCCTGGTCTCGAACGAGACTAATCGCGCGGTCGAGCAGGCGTGGGAGGCGGTTCGGACGCCGCCCCCCGTGCCGTGTGAGCAGTGCCCTGAAATGCGGTAGCACCTCCCTAGCGTCGTCGACCGTCAGACGCTCTTCGAGCCGGTGGTGGAGCATTGCGCGGCGGTCGAGTATCCGGGCGGAGACCGCCGGGGCATGGCGGACTGCCCGGGCAACGGTCCAGAGGCCCCGGTCAAGGAGCTCGTAAATCAGAATGCCGCGCACCCGCTCGTCCGGATCAGTCACTCCAGGGTTTTCGGCGACGGACGCCTCTAGCGACCGCAACTCGTTGCTGCCGCCGAAGCGGCAGACGAACATCGCAGCCTCCACCCGAAGGTCGTCGTTGCCCCGTCCGTCGAGGACCAGTCGGGCGGCCGGGGCAATTGCTTCGACGGCCTGAACGGCATCGGCAACGTTCAGAAGGAAACGCTTCACTGTTGCCGGGCGGGTCGGGTCGCCCAATCGGCCGGCGACTTCGGCCGCCATGCCGGGGACGGCCAGCCGTGCAAGGCCCTCTTCCATCTCCTCATCCAAGCGCAGACCCCATTCACTCGCTCGGGCCAACACTTCCAGCCGGTCTAGATGGGTCAGCGCCCGGGCCAACGACGGCTCGGTGGCGTCGGAGGGAAGCGCCGACCCGGTTAGCCGGTCGATGGCGGTGTGGACGGCCCCGTCCGAGCTGATGACCCGGACTAACCGAGCGGTTTCGCGGAGGCGCGAGTGGACCCTGCCGAACGTGTCTCCTACCGCCGTCGTCAAAGCCCGAGCAGGCAGAGACGCCAGGGAAAATGCGGCAAACCAGTCCTGGATATTTCGGTGAGTGAACCGGTAAGCCCCCTCCTCCGCAAGGGCATGGAAGGCGGCCGTCCGGAGCACCTCCCGGGCGGCCAACCGGAGGCGGTTGGAGCCGAACTCGACGCCGAACAGGGAGCCGATCGTCGGCTCCGCCGGGTCCGGGCTGTACTCTCGAAGGGTGTCACGGCGGATCAGGGTTAGCATTGCGGCGGCCCGGCAGGCCGCGTCGAAGCGATCCTCGGGCTCGGTCAGGAACGGCCGCCCGTGGTCCCGCTGGGTCTGCCCAAGGAGTTCCAGCAACACCCCCCGCCAGACCTCCGCGGTTGTCAGTCGGGCGACGGCCGGGTGCCGTTTCAGGAAGCCGAGTACGACCGGGTACCCGGCGACGCTCTCTAGCTGATTTTTCCGGATGGTTTCGGCCACCCTGGAGAAGTCGGCGACCCCGACCAAGGCCTCGGCGTAACCCGGGTCGACCCGGGCGAGCGCGAGTTCCCTCAGCATCCGTCCCGAGTACGGCGGGTAAATCCGCCGGAGCCGACCGCGGACCTCATCGAGTCGCGGATGCTCGCGGGTCAACATCACCAGCCGGAGCAGATTCCGGTGAGCCTCGGGCACCGCTTCCAAGGCCGCCAATAGGTCCGCAAGAAGGCGGTCATTCAGGTCGGCACCTTCGTCGAGTCCGTCGAGAATCCAGGCGGCCGGCGTTGCCTCCTCCGCCACCCACCGTACCCACCAAGCCGGTGGGATCTCTCGCTCTGCCCCCGGGCGACCGAGTTCGGTCAGGGCCGCCCGTCCCTCTAGACCACCGAACGCAGTCGAGTTGCGGCGGAGCCAGTCGTACAACCCCCGCGCCACAGTAGTCTTCCCGAGCCACGGCGGGGCCGTGATGAGGGTGGCCGGGAAGCCTTCGAGCGCGGCGACCTCGATCGCCCTAGGAGTCCGGCCCAGATCTAAAAACCCGAGCTCGTCGCGTCGTTCCAGGCCGTGTTCCACGAGGCGGCGGTGTGCGGATAGCGTAGGTTCCAGAGTCGTCATGGCTTGTGCGAATTGAAGGGATTCGATCCCGTAACCACCCGAGCGGGTGCCCATGCCCAAGGAGTGCAGTACTAGCGCATACACTACGCATCGCTTTCTGGCTGTCCGGCGGCTGGGGAGGGTCGCGACTGCGGGTTGACTTGTCGGTACCCACTGAGTTCGCCCATAGGGGAACGCGATCCATCCTCTCCCAGTGCCAGCCGACCGCGATAGGGAAGGGAATCCTGGCTTGGAGTGCCGATCGGCCGTCAGCGTGGGGCTAATGCGATTTGGCGGGCATCCGATTGGATCGGGCCATCCCGTTGACGCCAGTCGACGGCTATTCCCCACGAGGCCAACGACACGGGGCGGACATGGTTATCGCGGCTGAGGTGTAACAGAATTTCACATTACGGTCTTGGGCGTGCCGGCCGCCGCGTCCACCTCGACCTCGACCGGGACCGCGTCGATCCCGGCGAGGGCGAACGTGCGGAGCTTGGCGAGCATGGGGGTGGGCGGTGGTCAGTTGTCGGTTGTCAGCCGGACCGGGGTCTCGCCGTCCGGGGTGGTGCTGTCCGACTGTACACCGCCGGCCGACGTCTGACAACTCACTTCTTGACCTTCTCCGCCGGCTTGTAGTTCAGCACCAGCCGCCGGAACGCGTAGCGGCCGAGCGGGATGATGCCGATGATCGAGAAGGCGATGATGAGGGCGACGAACGCGCCGGGCTTCACGTACATCTTCTTGTTCCCCATGATGTCCTTCTCGTCCATCTCGAGGAAGCTCCCCGCCAGCCAGTCGCTCATGTTCAGGAGGCAGATCACGTCCACCACGACGAGCCCGATCGCCAGCACCAGCGCGATGACGCCCGGGGCGAGGTGCGCCATCCAGTCGGTGGCGTCGGAGGCGATCACCTTCTTCGTCTCGGCCTTCACCCGGGTGACGTTGTTGAACCCGCAGTGGTAGCACACGACCGCGTCCGGCGGGTCGAGTTCGACGGTGCAGTGCGGGCACCGCGGCACGTCCGAGTCCCGGATGACCTCCATCGCCTTGACGCGCCCCTGCTCGTCCACCTCGTCCTCGTCGTCGTCGAGGAACGGGCTCTTCGGCTTCTCCGGCTCCGGCGGCGGGGCGGGCTTGGCCGCCGGCTTGGCGCCGGCCTTCGCCCCGGCCGCCAGGGCGGCGCCGACCGACTTCGCCGCCGGCTTCGCGGCGGGCGCCGTCACGGCGAAGGCGGTGTCGCACCCCTTGCACTTCACCTTCTTGCCGACGAGGGTGCTCGGAACCTTGAGCGTCTTGCCGCACGTCGGGCACTTCACATCCAGCGTATCCGGCATGGGTCGAACCTCGCCGCGGGCGAAAAAGGCGTCCCCGCGGGCATAAAGCGGACGGGACGGGATCGCTACTCTAGAAAATACCGGATACCCTGCCCTGCGTACAAGAAGGTGCCGGCCGTGCCCGCCGCGCTCGAACCCCCGGCCGCCATGACCCCCGCCCCCACCCCCGCCCGCCCGTCCCCGCGCCCCGGCGAGCCCAAGCTCCTGGTGTCGCTCGCCACCTACAACGAGGCCGGCAACATCGCCGCCCTCATCGCCGAGATCCACAAGGTCGTGCCCGACGCCCACGTCCTCGTCATCGACGACAACTCGCCGGACGGCACCGGCCGGATCGTGGACGAGATGATCAAGACCGACCCGCGGATTCACATCCTGCACCGCCCCGGCAAGCTCGGGCTGGGCACGGCGACGCTGGCGGCGATGACGTACGCGATGGACCACGACTACGACCTGCTCCAGAACATGGACGCCGACTTCAGCCACCCGCCGCGCTACCTGCCGGGGATCCTGGCGGGGATGAGCAAGTACGACGTGATGATCGGCTCGCGGTACGTGGCCGGCGGGGCGACCGAGAACTGGCCGGTGGCGCGCAAGGTGATCTCGCAGTCGGTGAACATGATGGTGCGGTTCCTGTTCCGCATGCCGGTGAAGGACGCGAGCGGGGCGTTCCGCTGCTACCGGGTGTCGAAGCTGCGGGAGACGGACCTGGGTGCGGTGCGGTCGCGGGGGTACTCGTTCCAGCAGGAGGTGTTGTTCCGCTGCTACAAGGCGGGGTGTAAGCTGGGCGAGTACCCGATCCTGTTCGAGAACCGCCGGGCCGGCGCGAGCAAGGTGAACCGCCAGGAGGCGGTGCGGTCGATCAGCATGATCCTGTACCTGGGCCTGCGCAACTTCTTCGGCCTGGAGCGCCGCCGGTAGCCGCAACGGTCGCGGCCGGCGGGCGTCGTTCGGGTGAACCCGCCCGCGCAGGAGCCGCCCGATGCCCGGCCGCCTCGCACTTCTCGCACTCGTTCTCGCGCTCGCCGCCCTGTTCCCGCTTTCCGTCAATCCGCGGCCGCACACAGCGCCGCCACGCCTCCCCGCGCCGCGGGAGCCCTCGCCCGCCGAACTCGCCGCCGCCGAGGGCGCGAACCGCGCCCTCGGCGGCGGCGTGATTCGAAACAATGAACCCCCTAACGAACCCTACCGCAACTCCCGTCCCGTCCAGATCGCGCTACGCACCGAGATCAGCCCGGAGCAGGTCGATCAACTCCCGGACCTGGAGTTCGACTACGAACTGGTCGTGAACGTCGACCCGAACACGCCCCCCGGCCTCGTCGCCCGGCTCGCCCGCCTGCGGCACCTCCGCCGGGTCGTATTCGGGGTCCATGCGGCTCGCACCCCGCCGCCGGAAATGACCGCGCCGCCGGAGCCCCTCCTCCGGGTCGAATTCGGGGTCCATGCGGCACGCCCTCGCGATCCGGTGGGGCTATCCCTGCGACCGCCGGCACCGCCACCGCCGCCGCGAGCCGAAGCGGCCTGGATGGCTGAACTGGCGGCGCTCCCGCATCTCGAACACCTTAGTCCTACAGCCGTAATTATCCGTCGGGCGGTCTGGCCCCGCGTCTCTTGTAGTGGCATTCGCGGGCGCGGTGCTGATGGCGACGCCGCCACACCGACCACGCCAGTACCTGCTCGGCCGGCGGGACGGCGGCCCAGATCAGTTTG
>JAFKFQ010000660.1 GCA_017308215.1 bacterium
CCTCGGCGAGCTTGTCGGCGGCGGCCTTGTCGAACGGGTCGGTCCGCGCAGCGCCGGCGAGCAGCAGTTCCGGGACGGCCGCCGGCGCGCCCGACCGCGGCGACGGCGGCGACGGCGGCGGCGTCTGGACGGGGCACGTCGGCGGCAGGTCGTCGCGGGTGGTCGGGGTGCGCATCCGGCGGGTGGGCGGGCCGGCGCCGGGCCAGTCGGCGGTGTTCACCCCGTAGGCGGTTCGGTAGTCGGCGGGCGTGACCGGCTCGCCGGCCGCGGCGCGCTGGCGGTACTCCTCACGCGCCACCGCCCCGAGCGCGTCCGGGTTGCCGAGTACGGCCGGGAAGCGCGTGAGGTACGCCGGCACCCGCACCGCCACCCCGGCGTCGCGGGCGGCCTCCAGATCCACGCGGACGAGTTCGTTCAGGACCGGGCGGTAGAGGGCGTGCGCGGCCGGCGGGAGGAACCGCGCGGGGTCGGCCTTCGGGTCCACCGCGAGGGCGGCCTCGAACGCCGCCACGCGGGCCGCCAGGTCGGCCGAGAGGGACGGAAAACTGGTCACGTTCATCAAGCGCACCGGCGGGCGAAGGGGGTCGCGCCTACTGGTTGCGAGGGCGGGGTGCCGGGGCGATGGGCTGTGGGAACCGCGGGCCGGGGCGGTCGCGCCGCCGAAGCGTAGCACGGATCCGTCGGCCGTGCCGATCGTAGCCGAGCATTCAGAGCCGGCCGGAATTCCCGGTGCGGTTCGGCCGCGCCCCGCGCGGCGGGAAGCTCCTGACGACCCCCGCCGGTGCCGGCGACCGCGGAGTGAGGAGGCACGGGCGGCGTGGTACAATCCCGGCAGGAGGTGCGGCATGCCGATTCACGACTGGACCCGCGTCCGGGCCAACCGGTTCCACCACTTCCATCAAGACTGGACGGTGGAGATCGCGCGCGCGCTCAACCGGGGCGTACTCCCCGACGGCTATAGCGCGATGGCGGAACAGATCACCGGCGGGCCGGAGCCGGACGTGGTCACGCTCTCGCTCCCCGGGCCGCCGGTCGGCCCGGCGAGCGGGGTCGCGGTCGCCGACGCGCCGGTCCGCAGCCGGGTGCAGACCGAGGCGGAGGCCGCGATTTACGCGCGCAAGGCGAACCGCGTCACCGTCAGCCACCCGGACGGGGTCGTGGTCGCGGTCATCGAGGTCGTCTCGCCGGGGAACAAGGACAGCCGGCACGCGGCCCGGTCGTTCGCGCGGAAGGCCGCCGAGTTCCTGTTCGCCGGCGTCCACCTGCTGATCGTGGACCTGTTCCCCCCGACGCGGCGCGACCCGCAGGGCGCCCACAAGCTGATCTGGGACCGCATCCGCGACGAGCCGTTCGAGCTGCCGGCCGACAAGCCGCTGACCGTCGCCGCCTACTCCGCCGGGGTTCCGATCCGGGCCTACATCGAGCCCGTGGCGGTGGGCGACGCGCTGCCCGACCTGCCGGTCTTCCTCACCCCGGACCGGTACGTCCCGTGCCCGCTGAACGCGACCTACGAGCAGTCGTGGGCGGTGTTCCCGAAGGCACTCAAGGGGCCGCTCGAAGCCCCGCCGGGGTAGCGGCCCACGGTCACGCGATGTGCAGCAGGCGACAGGTTTCCTGGTAGCTCGGTTCGAGCGGGAGTTCGACCCGCAGGTCGGGGGCGAGCCAGAGCGGCGGCGTCGGCAGCGGCCGGCCGACCGCCATCGGGTAGAACCAGGCGTCGAGCAAGGCGTGCCGCTTCGGCGGCCGGCGGGCGCGGAGGCTCACCGCGTACAGGGGCGGCGGCGGCTCACCGAGGTGCGGGTCGGACCGGCCCAGCCGGGCCAGCAGTTCGGCGTACAGGTTGGCCTGGCGGGTGCTCACCAGATCGACTACCGCCACGCACACGTCCTGCCGCAGAAGGGCGGCGACCTTCCCGACGAACTGCTCGCGGGTGTCGGGCCGGTCCTTGTTCGACGGGCTGACGATCTCGACCGCCGCCACCAGCCGCCGCTCCCGGTTCGGGTCGTAGATGCGGACCTCGTACTCGTCCTGGTCCGACAGGTCCGCCTCGACCGTCAGGGTGGGGGCATGCCCGCGCTCCTCCTCCGCGACGGGCAAGCTCACCTCGAACGACGACCCGAGGTAGACCCAGGGCCCGGCCTGGTACGGCGGCGGCAGGATGTCGAACAGCGTGCGAACGATCTCCATCGGCCAGCCGCCGTGGAGCGCACTCCAGTGGTGCTTGTCGTTCACCGGCGAGTGGAAGTGGTCCCGGAGCGGCATCGCGACCTCCCTTCGCGGTAGTAGACCG
The DNA here is from genome assembly GCA_017308215.1 of bacterium. GTDB lineage: Bacteria > Planctomycetota > Planctomycetia > Gemmatales > Gemmataceae > Urbifossiella. The sequence goes on from JAFKFQ010000660.1 coordinate 2,291, forward strand.
CGGGGTTCGTCGGGCCACGGCCGCCGCGCGACGATGACCGGCGCGTGACCGCTCACCCGACGAACACGCCGGCGAGCTGACCGGGGAAGGCGTCGAAGCCGAGCATCGCCGCGCCGGCGGTCAGCGCCGCCCCGCCGTAGGCGGTCACCCGGCTCCCGGCGCCGGTCCCGTCGCCGACCACCACGTCCGCGCGGGTGTCGCCGTCCAGATCCTTTACGGCCACGCGCACCCCACCACGGTTCTCGACGTTCCCGGCGAAGAAGTTCGCCAGCACCCGGCTCGTACCGGCGAGCAGGTCGCGCCCGGCGAGGGCGTACACCCGCGGCCCGCCGCCCGGCCCGCCGCCGCCGACGAGGTCGCCGTACCCGTCGCCGTCCACGTCGCCGACCGCCACGAACGCCCCGTTGCGCAGCGCCTGCTCGAACAGGAAGAGGTCGTCGGCCAGCTTCGCCCGCCCGCCGCCGGCCACCGAGCGGCCGTCGAACAACGCCACCCGCGGGCCACCGCCGAACCCGGCCGACACCACCAGGTCGGCGTACCCGTCGGCGTTCACGTCGCCGAGCGCCGCCCGGGCGCCGCCGCGGAAACTCGCGTCGTCGATCCCGAAGAAGTCGGCGAGCTTTGCCAGCCCGGCGCCGCCGTACACCTGTACCCGCGGCCCGCCACCCTCGTCGGGCGTGACGATCAGGTCGGCGCGGCCGTCGCCGTCGAGGTCGCCGGCGGCGACGTACACCCCGCCGGTGAACGCCGCCTCGAACGGGTCG
>JAFKFQ010000430.1:0-14191 GCA_017308215.1 bacterium
GACTCGATGAACGCCTTCTCGTAGCACCCGTCCGGGACCATCACCGGGCACGTCACCTGGGCGGCGCGGAGGTCCTTGATGAGCTTGCCTGTTCGAGGCACGGTGCCGGGCGCTCGGGCTGGAGGTGCTCGGCGGCGGGCGGCAGCCGATCGTCCACACCCAGCAGTCGTTCCGCGAGGTCGCCGAGCGCATCCGCCCGCTCGCCCCGGACATGGTGTACTTCGGCGGCACCACCCAGACGGCCGCCGGCAAGCTCATCAAGGACCTCCGCGCCGCCCAGGTGACGTGCCCGGTGATGGTCCCGGACGGGTGCTACGAGAAGGCGTTCATCGAGTCGGCGTCGGCCCAGGACCTGGCGAACGTGTACGCCACCATCGGCGGCACCGACCCGAAGCTCCTCCGCGGGAAGGGGCAGGAGTTCGTGACCAAGTACAAGGAGAAGTACAAGAAGGACCCGGAGGCCTACGCGGTGTACGGGTACGAGGCGGCCGCCGTGTTCCTCGCCGCCGTCCGCACCGTCGGCAAGAAGGACCGCGACGCGATCCTCAAGGCGTGCCTGGCGACGAAGGACTTCGAGGGCGGGGCGGTCGGCAAGTGGAGCTTTGACGCCGACGGCGATACCACCCTCCAGCAGCTGACGATCAGCAAGGTCGAGAACGGCGACTTCGTCCCGCAACGGGTCGTGGACAAGAAGGCGTGAGCCCGCCGCGGGCCCGGGGCCGATCGCCCCGGGCTCTCCGTTTTGACACGACCCGCCCGGAACCCCGATGACCCCGCTCCTGGCCGCCGACCCCGCCGCCGCCTTCGGCCAGTTCCTCCTGATCGGGCTCGTGTCCGGGCTCCTCTATGCCCTGATCGCGCTCGGGTACACGATGGTGTACGGGATCGTCGAGCTCATCAACTTCGCCCACGGCGACCTGTTCATGCTCGGCTGCCTCCTGTCGCTGGAGGTGTGCCTGCTCGTCGGCGCCCGCACCCAGGCCGAGGCCGGGACCGCCGCCGGGGTCGCGGCCGTCGCCCTCATGCTGGTCGCGGCGCCGGTGTTCTGTGCCGCCCTCAACATCGCCGTGGACCGCGCCGTCTACCGGCCGCTCCGCACCGCCCCGAAGCTCGCCCCGCTCGTGTCCGCGATCGGCGTCAGCTTCGTGTTCATGGGCGTCGGCCTGTTCTGGAAGGGCGCCACCGACGTGACCTTCCCCGACCTGCTCGGCCCACCAATCCCGCCGGACGCGGTCAACGCCGCCCCGCCGGTCCCGGCCAACCTGCTCGAGGGGACCGGCCTGCGGTTCACGTTCAAAGACCTGATGGTGGTGCTCGTGACCATCCCGACGATGGCGGCGCTGACGGTGTTCGTGCGGTACACGACGCTCGGCAAGGCGATGCGGGCGACCGCCCAGAACCCGACCGCGGCTCAGCTGATGGGGATCAACGTGGACCGGGTCATCGCCGCCACGTTCGCCATCGGCGGGGCGCTCGCCGGCGTCGGGTCGGTGGTGTACAGCCTGTACTTCAACACCGTCAACTACCAGATGGGGTTCCAGAACGGCGTCTACGCCTTCACCGCCGCCGTGCTCGGCGGGATCGGCAACATTCCCGGGGCGGTGCTCGGCGGCATCGTGATCGGCGTGGTGAAGACGCTCGGCGGGGCGTACATCGGGTCGGAGTGGAGCGAGGCGCTGATCTTCGCCATCCTCGTCGTCATCCTGATCTTCCGCCCGAACGGCCTGCTCGGCGCCCGCACCCGGGAGAAGGTATGAGCCCGCGTGCGGTCCTCGCGGCGGCGTGGCAGCCGGCCCTGTTCCTGGCCCTCGCCGCCCTGCCGTTCGTGCCCGACCGGCAGGTCGGGCTGTACACCCAGCAGCTCACCCCGCTGTTCATCCTGGCACTGCTCGCGCTCGGGCTGAACGTGGTGGTCGGGTACACCGGGCTGCTGCACCTCGGCATCGCCGCGTTCTTCGGGATCGGCGCCTACGCCGTCGGCATCCTCACGGTGCAGACGTTCCCGTTCCAGCTCGCGTTCCCGCTGGCGATCCTCGTGGGCGTGCTCGCCGCGGCCGGGCTCGGGGTGGCGACGACGGCGCCGACGCTCCGCCTCCGCGGCGACTACCTGGCGCTGGTCACGATGGGGTTCGGGCTCATCATCGTGTTCGTCATCCGCAACCTGGGGAACATCACCGAGGGGACGCGCGGGCTGAACCCGGTGACGCCGAAGCTCCTCCCGTGGGTCGCCGACCCGGACCTCCGCGCGGTCCGCCCCGAGGGCATGGGCTGGGGCCGCTACTGGCACGACTACCCGTACTTCTACCTCCTCTGCCTCGGGCTCCTCGGCGCCACCACGCTCCTGCTGCGGAACCTGGAGAACAGCCGGCTCGGGCGGTCGTGGGTGGCGCTGCGGGAGGACGAGCTGGCGGCGAGCTGCATGGGGCTGAACCCGGCGAAGCTGAAGCTCACGGCCATCGCCATCGGCGCCGGCATCGCCGGGCTCGCCGGCGGGCTGTACGCCATCGCCCAGCAGACGACCGGCGGCCCGGAGGCGTACGACTTCAACCGGTCGATGATCACCCTGTGCTGCGTCATCCTCGGCGGGCTCGGCAACCGCCCGGGGGTGCTGCTCGGGGTGTTCTTGCTGGTCGGGTACGACATGGTGCTGACGCCGGTGCTCGACACGGCCGTGCAGAAGCCCGACTTCCAGAACCTGTTCCCCGAGTGGATGCGCGGCAAGCAGTACCTGAAGGTGAGCGGGTGGCGGCTGATCGTCTTCGGGATGGCGCTGATCCTGATGATGCGGTTCCGCCCCGAGGGGCTGCTGCCGGCGGCGCGGCTGAAACACGAACTGCACCCCGGCCCGGCGGCCGCGGCGAAGGGCTGAGGTGCCGATGGCGCTGCTGGAGATCGAGAACCTGACGATGCGGTTCGGCGGGATCACCGCCGTGAACCGGGCGAGCCTGGCGGTCGAGCCGGGGCAGATCTTCTCCGTCATCGGCCCGAACGGGGCAGGGAAGACGACGGTGTTCAACGCCGTCACCGGCATCTACCAACCGACCGAGGGGCGCGTCCTGTTCCGCGGGAAGCCGATCGAGCGACCGCTCACCCTGAAGCCGGCCATCGGGGCCGTCGCCGTCGGCCTCGCTACCGGGCTCGTGCTCCTGCTGCTGGCCGTCAACATCGACGCCCTGTGGAAGGCGAGCGTCCGCGACAACTACACCGGCGGCCGGGCGGACTTCCCGTGGGGGAAGGCGTTCTCGGACGCCGCCAATCACATCTCGGGCCGGGGCGGACTGGCCACCGGCGGGTTCGCGTTCGGGTTCGTCGTCGGCGCCGCCGGGATGCTCCTGAACTGGTGGCGGTCGCGCCGAACGACGGACGTGATCTCGCAGGGCGGTATCGCCCGCACGTTCCAGAACATCCGGCTGTTCCAGGCGATGACGGTGCTGGAGAACGTGCAGGTCGGCATGACCCGCGCCGTGAAGGGCCACCCGCTCGCCGCGCTGCTCCGCCTGCCGGCGCACCGCCGCGAGGAGGCCGAGGTGCGGGCGAAGGCGGGCGAGTTGCTCGCGTTCGTCGGCCTCGCCGGCAAGCACAACGAGCTGGCGCGCAACCTCGCCTACGGCGACCAGCGGCGTCTGGAGATCGCCCGCGCCCTCGCCACGGGCCCGGAACTGCTGCTGCTCGACGAGCCGGCGGCGGGGATGAACCCGAGCGAGACGGCGAACCTGATGGCGCTGATCCGCCGCATCCGCGACCGCGGCGTGACGGTGCTCCTGATCGAGCACCACATGAGCCTGGTGATGGGCATTTCCGACCGCGTGGCGGTGCTGGACTACGGCGTGAAGATCGCCGAGGGGCCGCCGGCCGAGGTGAGCCGCGACCCGAAGGTGATCGAGGCGTACCTGGGCAAAGAGGAGGTGAGCTGATGCCTCCCCTGCTCGCGGTCGAGAAGCTCGAAGCGGGCTACGGCCCGATCAACGTCCTCCACGGCATCTCGCTCACGGTCGAGCCGGGTGAGATCGTCGCCATGATCGGCGCCAACGGCGCCGGCAAGACGACCACCCTCATGTGCCTGTCCGGCGTCGTGAAGGCCCGCGGCGGGCGCGTCGTGTTCGACGGCCGCGACCTCACCGCCGAGAAGGTGCCGGCGCACCAGGTGGTGCGCCTCGGCCTCGCGCAGTCGCCGGAGGGGCGGAAGATCTTCCCGCGCCTGACCGTCCTCGAAAACCTCCAGATGGGCGCCTTCACCCGCACCGACGCCGACGGCGTGGCGGCGGACGTCGAGAAGGCGTTCACGATGTTCCCGATCCTGCGCGAGCGCCAGCACCAGGCCGGCGGGCTGCTCTCGGGCGGGCAGCAGCAGATGCTCGCCATCGCCCGGGCGCTGATGTCGCGGCCGAAGCTGCTGCTCCTCGACGAGCCCTCGCTCGGCCTCGCCCCGCAGATCGTGGTGCAGATCTTCGACGTGATCCGCGAGCTGAACCGCCAGGGGATGTCGGTGCTGCTCGTCGAGCAGAACGCCCGCATGGCGCTGAAGGTCGCCCACCGCGGCTACGTCCTCGAAACCGGCCGCGTGACGTTCTCGGACCGGGCCGCCGCGCTCCTCGACGACCCGCGCATCCGCGCGGCGTATCTCGGCGAGTAGTGGGGGCAGTTCTCAGTGGTCAGTTCTCAGTTCCCAGTCGTACAACACGAACTCGACCCCCTCCGGGTTTGGCCGACGACTGAGAACTGATCACTCCACCACGGACCCGATGCGCCTCGTCTCCCTCTCCACCGACCACTTCCGCGTCCCGCTCGGGAAGCCCGGGCGCGTCTCGCTCACCGACCCGGCGCCGGCCGGGCCGCAGGCGATCGACGTGATCGTCGTCCACGCGCAGACCGACACCGGTCCCGCCGGGGTCGGGTTCGCCGTCGTCGCCGGGGCGGGGGCGGTCGCGGTCCGCTCGCTCATCGACGCCGAGGTGTCCCCGCTCGTCGTCGGCCAAGACCCGCGGCAGCCGGAGAAGCGGTTCGCGGCGGCCGAGGCGCACTTCCGCGGCGTCGGGTTCGCCGGCGTCGCGGCGCGGGCGTATTCGGCGGTGGACGTCGCGCTGTGGGACTTGAAGGCGAAGGCGGCCGGCGTGCCGCTCGCCGAGTTGCTCGGCGGCGTGCGAACCGCGGCGCCGTTCTTCGTGTCCGACGTGGGCACGGGGCGCCCGGCGGCGGACGTGGTGAAGCAGGCGAAGCCGCTGCTGAAGCAGGGCGCGGCGGCGGTCCGCATCGAGGTCGGGGGCGGCGACGTGCGGGCCGACGCGGACCGGGTGCGCGAGATCTCCGACGGGCTCGGCGAGGACGCGGCGGTGTGCGTCGCCGCCGACGGCCGGTTCGACCTGGGCACCGCCGAGGCGCTGACGCACTTCTTCGAGGACGTGGGCGTCGAGTGGTTCGAGGACCCGCTGCCGGCGACCGACGCCATCGGCTACGCGAAGCTCGCCGGCATGGCGGAGCTGCCGATCGCGGTCGGGTCGTCGTTCGCCACCCGCGACCGCTTCTTCCAGACGATCCGCGACGGGGTGATCCGCGTGGTCCGCCCGGACGTCGGCCGGCTCGGCGGCGTCACGCCGGTGCTGAAGGTGGCGGCGGTGGCGGAGGCGTTCGGCGTGTCGGTGTCGCCGGTGCGGATGCCCGAGGTCGGCGTGCACCTGGCGTGCGGGCTGGCGGCGGTGACGCGCGTGGACCGCGTGGACTGGCTCGCCGACGTGTTCGCCGGCGGCCTGCGCGTGGCCGACGGGAAACTCGCCCCGACCGACGCGCCGGGCCTCGGGCTGACGCTGGCGGCGGACGCTGGGAAGTGGCGGGTGCCGCGATAGCGCGGGTGCGGTGGGACTCTGGGACCGAGGGACAGTGGGAGGGGTCGTCTCCCCCAGTCCCAGAGTCCCACCATCCCACTGTCCCATGCCCCCTTGTCGGTCGGGTGGGGGTGGTCCTAAGATACGCAACACATGGGGCGGTAGCTCAGCTGGGAGAGCGCTGCAATCGCACTGCAGAGGTCGGGGGTTCAAATCCCCCTCGCTCCACTCGCAAAACCCCAGGAAATCCTGGGGTTTTGTCATTTTCAGACGCTAGTCTTTGCCTCCCCTGGAGTGTGGTTTCTACACCCCGTCACGGGTTGGCCCCCAGACTTGCTTCTCCGGCGCGACCGGCAAGTATGTCGGTATGCCGCACCCACCGCGTCTGATTTCGCACGACAATCAAACGCTCACTATCGCGGAATGGGCCAAGCGGACACGCATCCCGGTCAACACCATCCGCTCCCGGATCGACAAGCAGGGCTGGAGCGTGGCCGAAACGCTCTCCACCCCGATCGTCGCCAAGTTCAACCCGCGGCGGGCCAAGTCGATCCCGGCTCCGCGCCCGTGCCCTCCGCTCAAGATTCACCAGAGCTCGGGCCAGGCGTACTGCCGGTGGCGGGCACATTCCCAGGAGCACTGGCGGTACTTCGGGGACGCCGGCTCCAAGGAGGCGGCCGAGGGCTACCGTCGGTTCCAGATGGAATGGGCCGCCCGCGGCGCGGCGCCACCGCCCCAGGGTGGCCAACTCTTCGTCTGCGAGCTGGCCGAGCGTTACCTCGAACACGTGGACCGCTACTACGTCAAGGACGGCAATCCGCTTAGGTCCGGGCGAGGTTGCAGCGAGGGTATCACATGTCTCCCGACCCAGTCCTCATCTCGGGAGTCCCGGACTGACGACGTAGCCGGGGCCGATTCAGCGGGTTTGGCGGCGGGTTTCATCAAACCCGCCGCCAAACCCGCTCGGCATTAACACAGCCACGAGAAACGACTTACGAGCCCTCCGGCGGGTTTGGCGGGTTTTGGTCGCCAACGCGTAGGCGCAGGAGAGATCCTGTCTCCTCTTAGCGGAGCGGCCCCCAAAACCCGCCGGAGGGCGACCAACCCCAGCAAATCCAAGGTATTTCCGCATCAGCGGGTTTAGTAGCGGGTTTGATGAAACCCGCTGGAAGTGCCGCGTGTCCCCCGATCCCGTTGGGCAAGCAACCGTGGCACTGCGGTTTCTTTCCGCCAGACCGAAACCGCAGCCGAAACCGCAGTGCCGCAAGTCGTTCAAGGACGTGTAATTAAGGGCGCTCCTGCGGTTTCTGCGGTTTCTCGCTGCCTATGCGTAAGGCCGAAGAAATGCGTCTTCTTCCACACAAGTGACCGTCGAGAAACCGCAGAAACCGCAGGAACGCCCTGAGATCGTTGCCCCGTCAGTGGTTAAGTGAGTGCGGTTTCGATTGCGGTTTCCGGAAACCGCTGCGGAGCGATACCACGGCCCCCGATCCCGTTCTGTTCGTCAACAAGGACCTCGACGTCTGGCCGGTGCCGGGCTACCTCGCTGGCGACCCGCTCTCATTCCATGCGGGGTTCACCAACCCCGCACCCATCCGCGCGATGCTCCGCGCCCAGGCGATCCGCGCCCAGCTCGCCGAGCTCGGCGGCGACGTGGCGCCCGCTGGCTGGGTGGCCTACACGGAGGCCGACCTCCGCCGCGCCGCCACCGACGCCGTCCGCGCCGGGTTCCTCCGCCACGACGATCCTATCCTCGCCGGCGTCCCGATCGACGGCTGATCCCGCCCCGCCGGCAGGCTCCAACCCCTCCCCTCGCTCGCGGTGCGCGTCATGGCGAAGCAGACGATTGACGAATTGGCCATCATCCTCACCGCGAACTCGGAGCGGATGGCCCGCGACCTGGCCGGGGCGAAGCGGCAGATCGAACAGTTCCAGCGGTCCGTCGCCGCGATCCCGGTGGCGCCGCCCAAGCCGCCCGACATGCGAGCGTACCGCCAGGCCGCCAAGGAGGCGGGGGCGTTCCGGGCGCAGGCCCAAGCGGCGGGCGAGTCGGTCGCGGGGTTCGTGGCCAAGGTCGCGGCCACCGGCGGCACCATCCTCGCATTCGAGGCGGGGCTGAACGGGATCGCCGGCGCGTTCCAGCAGATGAAGCAAAGTGTCCGCATGGCCGCGGACCTGGAGCAGACCACCGTTTCGTTCGAGGTCATGCTCGGGAGTGCGACCCGCGCCCGGGAGATGCTCGCCGACATCCGCCAGTACGCCGCGACGACGCCGTTCAACAATCGAGAAATCACCGCGGCGGCGCGGCAGCTCCTGGCCTACGGGTTCACCGCCAACCAGATCATGCCGACCATTCGCACGCTCGGCGACGTGTCCGCCTCGGTCGGCAAGCCGATGAGCGAGGTGGCGTATTTGTTCGGGACACTCCGCACCCAGGGCCGGGCGTACACGAAGGACATCACACAGTTTACCGGCGCCGGCATCGACGTGCTCCCGGCGCTGGCCGCGGTGATGAACAAGCCCCAGTTCGAAATCAAGTCACTGATCGAGGAGGGCCGGGTCGAGTTTCGGGACGTGGAAGCCGCGTTCCGGCGCATGACCTCCGAGGGCGGCCGGTACTTTCAGATGACCGCCCGCCAGGGGCAAACACTCGCCGGCGTCCTGGAGCAGACGGCCGACGCCTTCGACCTCCTCAAGTTGGAGTTCGGCAAGGTACTCGTGGACGAGCTCGGCATCAAGCAGGCCGCGCGCGATCTGGACGCCTTCGCGGCCCGGCTCCGGGCGAACGCCGACGAGATTCGGCCGTGGGTCCGCATGGCCGGGGACATGGCGAAGGCCGGGGCTCAGGTCGGGTACGAGTTCGCCCGGGCCGGGGTCGCCGTCGCGTCCCTGAACCTGGACGCCCTGAACCGCACCTTCCCCGGGATCAAGGCCGCCGCCGACTCGTTCCAGCAGATGTTGCGGGACGCCCAGGAGTTCAAGATCGATGAGGAGAAGCTCATCGACTTCGGGGCGAACCTGGCGTCCGCCCTCGTCACCAGCCTCGGCAAGGTGGCCGACTTCGCCGAGGCCGCGGGGACCCGGATCAAGGAACGGATCCTGGACCCGGCCGAGCGGATCGCAAACCGGCTCGACACCCTCATCCCGCACGCCCCGGCCGCGCGCGACCTGCTGCCGCTCGGGGGGATCGCCGGGCTGGCGGCGCGGGAGGTCGCCCGCCCGCCCGCCCCGCCGCCGAACCGCCAGGCCGGGGAGCCGATCAACCGCTTCAACATCCCGCCGCCCGAGGTCGGGATGAACCCGGACCGGGCCAAAGCGGAGTGGGCCGCGTTCCGGGGCACCATCCGCGAGATGGAGACCGCCCTGGCGGCCGCACGGCCCGCCCTGGCAGCCCTCGGGGACCAGGCGACCGTCCGTGAGTGGGAACGGCAGCTGGATTTGGTCCGTCGGCAGCAGCAGGCCTTCCGGGCGGGGTTCGAGGGCGACCCGGCCGACGTCGAGCGGCGATTGAACGCGGGCGAGGTCCCGCCGATCCGCGGGGCCGCGCCGGTCGGGCAGTCGTGGGCCCAGCAAGCGGTGGCCGCGGTCGCCACCATCCGGGAGGAGGTGAAACGCACATTCCGGGAGAGCCGGGACCTTGCGGTGAACCGGGCCGCCGCTTTGGCTGCCATTGCGGGACCGGCGGCGATGTTTCGTCCCCCGGTGGGGCCGGGCTCGCCCGGTCCGATGCCCGAGGAGTCGCCGCACCGGAGCACGTTGACCGGGGCCGTCGGGCCGGCGGGCATGTTCCGCCTCGCCGACCCGCGGCAGGAGATCGCCGAGCTCGGCATCAGTATCCGCCGCGAGTACGACCCGCGGCCGGAGTTGGAGCTCTACCGGAGGCAACTGGACGAGCTCCGGTCCCGGCAACTGATGGGGCCGAACACGGACGCGCTGGTGAACCGGGCCTGGCGGGACCGGCTGACGGAGGTCGGCGGCCGGCTCGGCATCGACAACCGTTACCAGCTGCCGGACGCAACGACCGTCGGGACGAGCGAGGACGCCCGGATCATCACCGCCTGGCGGACGCAGGGGACGAATCAGGTCACCACGGACGGGCTGCTGCAACAGATTCTCCAAGCGATCCTGGCCCAGACCGCGGTGAACGCGAACATCCCCCGCGGCGTCGCCCGCGAGATACCACCGATCCCTCCGGCGATGAAACTCCCTGGTGAGTAAGCCGGTGACAACCGGCTGTCACTGTCCGCCGGTTGTTTCGTACGCCACAACGCCGGCGGACGGACCGCGACCGCGAAGAACTGACCGGGGCGGGGGAATCACCCCCGCCCCAGTTCCGTTTCCGTCGGCCCGCCGAGATGCTTAGCCCGAATCACCGAGGCGGCGTGGCGTGCGAAACAACCTATTGCGAGTGATCGCAAGGGAGGAGGACAGAAAGGAACAGTAAAAACATAAAGAGTATTTATTATATGATTATAATTCTTAATGGTCCCTGAATGAGGCGCGAAATCGGTTTGACAGCCACCTTGCTTGACGTTAGAAGTGGATTTCAGCTTTCTGGTTCCTCGGCGAATCCCACTCGGAACCTCTGCTGATGACGTCTCCCCCCCGTCCGTGGCGTTTTCGCACGACCGTCGTTGCGGTAGCCGGTCTCTCTACTACTCTTCTGGTCTTGGGGTGCGGTCCCTCTGGGAAGAAGATCGTGCCCGCCGAAGGATCGGTCACGGTCGGCAACGACCCGCTTCAGACCGGGATCATCGGTTTCCACCCTGACACCGACCGCGGGAACACGTCCGACCGTCCCGCTACCGGGAAGATCGAGAACGGCAAGTACCGCCTGACCTATGATGGTAAGGACGGGGCCCCGGTCGGAGCATACAAGGTGACCATTTCGGCGACGGTTCCGTCTAATCCCAAGGACGAATACTCGATCCCCAAATCGCTCATCGGCAAGAATTTTGCCCAGCCGAAGACAACTTCACTGACTGTTGAGGTTAAGGAGGGAGGCGCTCCCTACGACTTCAAGGTTACCAAGTAGTCCACCCGACTCGGGCCGTCGGGGACTCGCTCATCGGCCCAGACTCTCATTCCCATCCCGTCCCTCAAGGGCTCTCCATGTTCTCCCGCCAATTTCGCCGGGCGTTCACGTTGATCGAACTGCTGGTGGTAATCGCGATCATCGCGATTCTGATCGGGCTGTTACTGCCGGCAGTCCAGAAGGTGCGCGAGGCGGCCGCGCGGTCCAAGTGTTCGAACAACCTCAAACAACTCGCACTCGGCGTCCACGGGTTCCATGATGCCGTCAACCGGTTCCCGCAGAACGGGGACGCCACCATCAGCTGCTGCTGGAGTGCAACGACCCGGCAATGGAGCTGGATGGCCCGAATCCTCCCCTACATCGAACAGGGACCGCTGTACGCTGCAGGAGGGATGGGGAACAGTCCCGAGCCGACCCAGGATAATACGAACGCCACCGTTCAGGCATTCATCAAGACCGTTGTCCCGACTTTTCGCTGCCCGAGCGATATCAGCCTCGACACCCGGACCGACACGCCCAACTGGCCGGCCGGCGTGACGATGGGGACGACCAGCTACCGGGGCGTGTCCGGGCAGAATTGGGCGTGGGGAGATGCGGCTTGGAACCCCGTCGGTTTCAACGGCGTCGCGACAGGAGACACCAACGGCCTGGACAACGGCGACGGCATCTTCTTCCGCTACGACATCCGCCGAAAGCTCACCCTGACCCAGATCGGCGACGGGACGAGCAACACGCTCATGATCGGCGAAGATATGGCCAAGATCAACCAGCACAATGCCTGGGCCTACTCCAACGGGACAAATGGGACGTGCGCGATTCGGTTGAACAACGGCATGAAGCCCAGTGACCCCGGATTCAACAACCCGGGCGACTGGCCGAACGTCTACTCGTTCCACAGCCAGCACACCGGCGGGGCCAACTTCGCAATGGCCGATGGGAGTGTTCGGTTCGTGCGAGAGTCGATTGCCACTGCCAACTACCGCGCCGCGGCAACCATTCAGGGCGGGGAAACTCTTGGCCTGGAATAACTGACGACGGGACCGCGACCGCGAAGAACACGACCGGGGCGGGGGTGATTCCCCGCCCCGGCTCCGTTTCCGTCGGTCACCCAGCAGGAACCCCGCATGAGCAAGCCCCGCAACGCCGCCGTCAGCATCCCCAACCCCCTCGCCCACGCGGACGTGGTCGCCGTCAGCGAGCGGCACGACGGCATCGCCGCCGAGCTGGCCAGCGTCCGCCGCGACATCACCGCCGCCGAGACCGCGCTCGGCGCCCGCCCCGGCACCCCCGACCACGAGATCGCCGGCCGGCTCATCGCCGCCGGCCGGCCCACCGAGGCCGTCACCCGGCTCCGCGAGCTGCGCGGGCGGGAGAAGGAACTCGCCTACGCCCTCGGCCTGATCGCCGACGAGCTGAAGGACGTGACCGCTCGGGTCAAGCGGGAGCTCTCCGCCCAGACCCGGGAGCGCATCTTCCTGCCCGCCGTCCGCGAGGCCGTCGCCGTGTGGCTGACCGCGTGTCAGGCGATGGAGCAGTTCCGGCGGCTCGTGGACCGCATCCAGAACGCGGGCGTCGGGGCCAACACCTTCTGCCCGTTCAACGGTCGCGTGCCCCTCTGCCTCGCCGACTTCGACGGGTTCCAGGCGTTCGCCCGGGAGCTGGTGACCGACGGGTTCACCGACCCGGGCACGATCAACGCGGCCCTGCCGGACGTCCTGTAGCCCGCGACCCCGACGGTGAAGAATCCGCCTGCGGGTGACGGGGCCGCCCAGCCGGTCCCGTGCCTGCCACGCCCACGAGCCGCCACAGGAGCCGGTGCCCAGCCACCGGCACGACGTAGCGACCCCAGGGGCAAGGCGTCCGTCACACACCGTCGGTCACCAGCAACAGGGCGGGTCATGTCCCTCTACGAGATGAAGAAGCAGCGGTCGGCCGCGGCGGCGACCCTTCGCCGGCTGGCCAACCACGCCGCGGCCCAGAACCGCACCTTCAGTCCGGACGAGCAGCGCGAGTTCGACGCCGCCAACACCGAGTTCGAGCGCCTCCACCGCCGGGTGGAGATCGGCATGCGCGGGGAGGAGGTCCGCCGCGAGATGGAATCCACCGGCGAGAACTTCGAGCAGACCCGCGAGACGCTCACCGATGCGCAGCGGGCCGAGGCCCGCGCCCTGGCGCTCCAGGCGTGGTGCCGCCGCCAGATGGGCAAGAAGCTCACCCCGGCCCACGTCCGGGCGTGCAAGCTGACCGGGCTCAACCCGCGCCAGCGGTCCATCGACATCGACCTGCCGACCCGGCCGGGGCAGTTCGAGTCCCGGGGCGAGCGGCAGGCCCACAAGCGGGCCATGTCGGCCACCGTCGGCAGCGCGGGCGCGTTCACCGTGTCCCCGTCCTTCGTGGGCAGCCTGGAGAAGGCGCTCAAGGCGTTCAACGGCGTCCGCCAGGTGGCCGACGTGATCCGCACCGACACCGGGGCGGAGATGCCGTGGCCGACGGTGGACGACACCGGGAACCGGGGCCAACGGATCGGGGAGAACACCCAGATCGGCCAGCAGGACCCGAAGTTCGGGCAGACCGTGTACGGGGCGTTCAAGTACACCTCGAACTTGATCCTGGCGCCGAGCGAGCTGCTGGAGGACAGCGCGTTCGAGCTGGAGACGGAGCTCTCCGCGCTGCTCGGCGAGCGCATCGGCCGCATCCAGGAGGACGAGTTCACCAACGGCACCGGGAACTCGATGCCGCTGGGGGTCGTGCCGGGGTCGGCACTCGGGGCGACCGCGGCCAACGCGGCGAGCCTCGTCGGCGACGACTTCATCAACCTGATCCACAGCGTGGACCCGGCGTACCGCAACGACCCGTCGTTCGCGCTGATGATGCACGACCTGATCTTCGCCGCGGTGCGGAAGATCAAGGATCTCCAGGGGCGGTACATCTTCGAGGAGGGGCAGAACGGGATGCCCCCGAGGATCAAGGGCGTGCGGGTGGTCATCAACCAGAACATGCCGACCGCGCCCGCGAGCGGGGCCCGGACGGTGGTCGCCGGGCCGTTCCGCAAGTACAAGGTGCGCGACGTGCGGCGAATCCGCATCCGGCGGTTCGATGAGCGGTACGGGGACTACGACCAGACCGGGTTCGTGGCGTTCATGCGGTCCGACGCTCGGCCGCTGAACGCCGGGACGGGGCCGATCCGGTACCTCGTCCACCCGTAGCACATCACCGACCGCACGCCGGCCCGGGGGTATGTTCCCCCGGGCCTTTTCGTTTCACCGGGAAGCCGACCGCCACGAAGAGAAGTGCTGCTTGACCGTCGGTAGGACCGACGGACTTGCCGGCTGGGCGC
>JAFKFQ010000430.1:14217-33863 GCA_017308215.1 bacterium
CCGTTTACAGTCGCCGGGCGGCGGCCGAACTAGGATGCCGTTGCGGGACCGACGGGATGCATACCGCCGGTTAGACCCCGCCCCGATATCTCAGGCGGAACGCTCGCGCCGGCGGTGGGCAACACGACCGGTAGACAATTGGGGCGGGGGCCGTGCGCCGCGTCAGATGGGCGCCTGCGGGCCGCGAGGAGTGATCCTCGCGGCCCGTGGTGTTTCATGGCCCCCTGTGGGGTGAGCTAAGGGAGTCGAGGGCGGATTGAACGGCACTGATGTCGGCATCTCGCTGAAGCTTGATGACGTGCTGTTCAGGTGCATCGCTGGGGCGAATCGCACCCAGGTCGAGCTGGTAGCTCCATCCGTTCGCGTCGAGCAGGTTCCTCACCCTTTCCAGTTCAGGGTCCTCTACAATGATGAACGGCTCACCGGTCCCGACGGTGCTGACCGCCAAGGGCGGCTTCTCTCGTCGCCTTCCCATCGCTTCCTCCTCAATGGTGCAGACTCTTCCTGGGTCGATCTCTGACCGTTTGTCCAGTAGTGTAGCCTACACGCCTTCGCGCCTTCAGCCACGAAATGGGCCGCGATTCTGGCAAAATGGCTGAAAAAGTCTGTGCTGCTAGGCTCTGTCGCAACCGCCTGATCCAGCAGCCACTTGTGACATTCTATCGTTCGCAAATGCCTAAATCGCACTGCAGAGGTCGGGGGTTCAAATCCCCCTCGCTCCACTCGTGAACGCCGGGCCGAATGGCCCGGCGTTCGGCATTTCGGCCTCACGTCATCCATTCCCGTCGGGTCATTCTCTGGCCACCATTCCAGGCCGGCACACGGGCTGCATCACCTTCCTCGGCCCGACTTACCGCGGGAGAACCCGCGGCTCGCCCCAACGGAGGTGACACTCATGGCGGACGTCAAAGACACCCTCAAGAACGCCGGCGAGGCGATCAAGGAGAAGGCCGGCGAGGCGAAGAACTGGGTCTGCGAGACGACCGGGGCGTGCTCCACCAGCCCCGCCGACGTCAAGCCGCACATGGACGTGATCTCGTCCTGCGGGTGCCACATGGGGAAGGTGGACCACGTGGAGGGGAGCTACATCAAGCTCACCAAGAGCGACAGCCCGGACGGCCGGCACCATTTTGTGCCGACGGCCTGGATCGACCACGTGGACAACCACGTCCACCTGAACCGCGACGCGGACGACACCCGGCGGAACTGGTCGGACGCGCCCGCCGTCACCTCGGCCTGACACCCTGGCCGATAGCACCGTGCCGGCCGTTTCGCACGAGCGGCCGGCACGGTACACTCCGCGGATGCGCACCACCCTCTCCCTCCTCGCCGTCCTGCTCCTCGGCACCCCCGCCCGCGCCCAAGACCCGACCCTGCGGGCCGACGCCGCCAAGGCGCTCAAGGCCGCCGCCACGTTCTTCCGCGAGAAGGCCGCCGTCCGCGGCGGGTACGTCTACTACGTCACGCCCGACCTCGCCCGGCGCTGGGGTGAGGGCAAGGCCAGCCCGACCACGGTGTTCGTCCAGCCGCCCGGCACGCCGGCGGTCGGCGAGGCGTTCCTGGCGGCGCACGCCGCCACCGGCGAGGGGTACTACCTCGACGCCGCGAAGGCCGCGGCCGAGTGCCTCGCCGCCGGCCAACTCCAGTCCGGCGGGTGGACGCAGACCATCGAGTTCGGCCCCGCCCAGCGCGTCGGCAAGTACCGCCTCGGCGGCGGCGGGAACTGGAACGCCTCGTCGCTCGACGACGACCAGACGCAGGCCGCGCTGCGCTTCCTGGCCCGCGCCGACCGGGCGCTCGGGTTCAAGAATCCGGTCGTGGCCGACGCCGCGAAGTACGGCTACGCCGCGCTCCTGAAGACGCAGTTCCCGAACGGCGGGTTCCCGCAGGTGTTCACCGGCCCGAGCCCGGATACCCCCGTCCTCAAGGCGAAGTACCCGGACTTCGACTACCGGACCGAGGGGAAGGTGAAGGAGTATTGGACCCACTACACGCTCAACGACGGTCTGCCCGGCACCGTCGCCGACGCACTCGTGGTCGCGCACGAGGTCTACGGGGAGCCCAAGTACAAGGCGGCGCTGGCGAAGCTCGGCGACTTCCTGATCCTCGCGCAGATGCCCGACCCACAGCCGGGGTGGTGCCAGCAGTACGACCGCGAGATGCGGCCGGTGTGGGCGCGGAAGTTCGAGCCGCCGGCGGTGAGCGGGTGGGAGTCGCAGGACGCCCTGGAGACACTCATCCGCATCTCGCGCGTCACCGGCGAGGCGAAGTACCGCGAGCCGGTGCCGAAGGGGTTCGCGTACCTGCGGAAGTCGCTCCTCCCGGACGGCCGGCTGGCCCGGTTCTACGAGTTGAAGACGAACCGCCCGCTGTACATGGACGCCACCTACCAGCTCACCTTCGACGGCTCCGCCGCCCCCGCCCACTACGGCTGGACGCAGCCGTCGCGGCAGGACGCGATCGAGCGGCAGCTCGACGAGGCGGTGCGCAACGTCCCGCCGCGCCCGCGGGCGCGCCCGGCGGAGGCGGACGTGCGCCGGGTGATCGCCGCGCTCGATACCGAGGGCCGGTGGGTGAGCCTGTACGCCGGCGAGCGGCTGGTGGGTCAGCCTCCGTTCGCGACCGGGTTCCGGTACGTGTCGAGCGAGGTATTCTGCCGGAACGTCGCGCTGCTGAGCGACTACCTGCGGCCGGAACTGAAGTAGTGGTTCATCGGCCGATCGATGTCGTCCCCGGCGAACGGCCGGCGTGAGCCGGCTGGCCGTTGGTCCGGGTGCCCGAGCGGACGGCGTGGGTGATCGCTTGCCGTCATAGGCACCCGGACCAACGACCAGCCGGCTCACGCCGGCCGTTCGCCACGTCGGGGTTCGCACCCGATGCTGGAGTCCTGCACCCGCCGATTTCTCCGCGCTGTTCCGGGTCGCTGGGCAGCGCTGCGGCGCATCACCCGACCAGCAGCGCGTGTCCGGCGAGGACCGTCAGCGCCGGGTCGAGGACCGCCGTCAGCGCGTCGCGCACGGCGGGCTCGCCCGTCACCGGCTGGTTGTTGCGCGCGACCTTCAGTTGACCGGCGAGCGCCTGGGCCACCACCGGCTCGATCAGTTCGGCCCGTGTGCGGGTGCCGTCGAGCAGCGGCACGAGCGACTTGTCGAGGTCGGTCAGCTTGACCAGCTCGTGCCGGCGGTTCGTCACCATCACCGCGCCGGCCGCCGCCTTCAGCCGCGCCGACCGCAGCGCCTCCGGCCGCTCCCCGACCGCGCGCGAGACGGCGATCGGCGCCGCGTGGAACTCGAGCAGGTCGGACGCGATGTAGGTGTTCACCAGCCCCAGCGCCAGCGTCTTCCCGTCCTCGTCGGCGGTACCCGCGGGGCGGTCGAGGAGGCGGCGGGCCTCGTCCAGCAACTCGGCGAACGGGGTCGTGCCCGGCCAGCGCTCGGTGAGTACCTGCATCGCCGCCTTCAACAGCGGGCGGTTGGTCGAGAGCGTGATCCCGCTGCGCGTCTGGTACTGGGCCGGCGCTTCGGAGCGCACGTCGGGCGGGGTCTTCGTCGCCGGCCTGCCGCCGGACGCGACGTGGAAGTGGCGCGCCGAGTCGGGCTCGATCGTCCAGTTCGGCTTCGCCGCGGCCGGGACGAGGAGCGTCTCGCGGAACAGGCGGTTCCGCAGGAAGTCCATGTACTGCTCGGTCTGCACCTGGTCGGCGGCGAGGGTGGCGAGCGTCTTCTGCACGTCCGGGCCGAAGTTCCCCGTCACCATCGTGCCGACGCGCGCCTCGCCCAGGTAGCGGAGGCCGTGCGCGGCCGCCATCGACACGAACTGGTGGAAGTAGAGCGGGTCGTTGACCTCTTCGAGGTGCTCGTGGAAGAGGTAGTGGTCGGCCTGCTTGCGGACGCCCTCGAGTTCGGACTAGAGGAGCGCCGAGTACGCACCCTCCTGCCGGTTCGACTGGGCGAGGAAGTCGAGCAGCGCCCGCGCCTGGCCGACGCGCGTCTTGGCGTCCGGGAAGCGCATGGCGTGGTAGCGCATCATGTCGCGGATCATGCCGCGCATGTGCCACCCGGGGTACGTGTTGTACGACACGTAGGCGACGCCGTTCGGCGCCAGCCGCTTGGCGCACACGTCGAGGATCGCGTCGCGCACCGCCGTCGGCACCCACGAGAAGACGCCGTGGCAGATGACGTAGTCGAACGTGCCGTAGGCGTCGTCCACGTCGGTGATGCTGGCGTGCCGCAGCTCGACGTTGGTGAGCCCGAGTTGCTTGATGAAGGCGTCGCCGTCGGCGACCTGCCGGGCCGACAGGTCGATGCCGACGCACCGGGCCCGCGGGAACGCCTCGGCGACGGGGACGAGGTTCCCGCCGGCGGCGGCGCCGAGTTCAAGCACGCGCGCCGTCTCGACCGGCGGCGGGTCGAGGCCGAACAGCCGCGCCACCACCGCCAGCCGCGACGGGTGCGTCTGGGCGTACGGGTGGCTCTCGTACGGAACCTCGTCGTAGCTGTTCGATTCGGCCATGCGTTCGGGCCTGCTCTGTCGGGTGCGGTGCTCCATTCCGTTGTACTTGTTTAGCCCCGGCGGGCGGATGGCGCACGAAGTGTGCCTGCTACTTTCCGGACGCCTCCAGGCGAAAATACTCTCCGCGTCCGACGCGCCGCCGCGTTGCCGGGGGATACCCGGGTGACCGGCGCGGTCGCCGGTCGCGGAGACTCGTTGATGACCGACCCGACCACACCCGCCGCCCGGCTGCGACACTCCGTCGCGTCCCGACAGGACCCCCACGCCACCGACGCCGAGTTGGTCGGTCGCTTCGCCGCCGCCCGCGACGAGGCGGCGTTCGCCGAACTCGTCCGCCGGCACGGGCCGCTCGTGCTGGCGGTCTGTCGGCGGGTGACCGGGAACCGCGACGACGCGGACGACGCATTCCAGGCGTCGTTCCTGGTGCTCGCGCGGAAGGCCGATCGCGTGCGGCCGGGTTCGCCCCTCGCCGGCTGGCTGTACGGCGTGGCGGTGCGTGCGGCGCGGAAGGCGGTGGCCCGAACGGCCCGGCGGCGGTCGCGCGAAACGACAGGCGGCGAACTGCCGGACGTCCCCGATCGCATGCCGGCTTCCGACCCGGACACGGTTCGCGCGGTACTGGAGGAAGTCGCCCGACTGTCGGACGTGTACCGCGCCGCGGTCGTGCTGTGCGAACTCGAAGGCCGTGCCCGGGCCGCCGTCGCGCGCGAACTCGGGATCGCCGAAGGGACGCTGTCGAGCCGCCTCGCGGCGGCGCGGCGGGTGCTGGCCCGACGGCTCCGGGACCGCGGCCTCGCGCCGGCGGTGTTCGCCGCGGTCGCGGGGTCGGCTGCGTGTCCGGTGCTGGCGGTCGACGCGGTTCGCCTGTTCGGTGCCTCCGCTTCCCCCGTTCCTCACGTCGAACGATTGTCGGAGGCCGTGATGAAGTCCCCATCCCCCGTCCGCTGGGCCGTCGCGTCGGCCCTCGTGGTGGCGTCGCTCGGGTTCGCCTTCGGAGGCGGCCGCGACCCGGAACGGCGGCCCGCGGCGCGGGCGCGGGTGGCTGCGCCCGCGCCGCGGGCCGCACCCGTAGCGAAGGGGCCGAACAAGCTGCTGTTCTACCGGACCGGGCACCTGACGCCGATCGACCCGGACGGCAAGAACGACAGGAAGGTGAGCGATAACCGCGGCCAGTTCCACCCCGGCGAGGCCAAGCTCTCCCCGGACGGGACGGCGATCGCGGTTCTGATTTCCGAGCGCGTCAACGGCACGCCGCAAGACCCGACGAGCAAGCCCTCCGACTACCGGCAGCGGCTCTTCGTCCGCAAACTCGACGAACCGGAGCCGGGCACCGACACGGGCGTGACCTGTGAGGCGTTCGCGTGGTCCCCGGACGGCGCCGAGATCGCCAGCTCGGATTACGTCCACGCGGACGGCCCGCCGACGGACGTCACGAGTTGCGTGTTCAACCTGAAGACGAAGACGAGGAGCCCGCTGAAGTTCCCGTCCGACCACGTGGTGACCGACTGGACGCCGGACGGGAAGGCGCTGCTGACCATGTCGAACCGCCTGTTCGCCGACAAGCGGGGCAGCATCTACCGCATGCCACTCGACGGGTCGGAGGGGACGCGCCTGACGGACGCGGCGGTCGCCGCCGAGGGCGGTCGGCTCTCGCCGGACGGCAAGCGGATGCTGTTCAACCGCATCGTGTTCGGTGATCCCAGGGGGCGGGAACTGACCGTACTGGACCTCGACACCGGGAAGACGGCGAAGGTGGACGGCATCCCGGCGAACGGCTGGATCCGTGCGAACGGCACCAACGTGGCGTGTTGCTGGTCGCCGGACGGAAAGCGGATCGCCTACGTGTGGCAGGAACGGGACGAGCCGGGCGACGACCCGAGGAAGGTGTACGAGGCGCGGCTGATCGTCTGCGACCCGGACGGGAAGAACGCGAGGACGATCGCCACCGCACGGGACGGGCGTTCCATTGAGACGATCAGGGGCGTCGACTGGCGGTGACCGCACCGGCCGGATGAGCGTCGTCTCCAGCGACCTGTTGGCCCGCGAATCAAGTCCATTCCGTTGTACGCCGCCGGCGCCCCGGAATGACCAATTCCCAATGCCCCACCAATGACCAAGGGCGGGCACCGAACGACCAGATAGCCAGACCGTGTCGCAACCAGTCGGCCGGATTGGTCGCTGGTGGGGCATTGGGAATTGGTCATTCCGGGGCACCGAGTACAACTCCCGGAGTCACGGTCAGCGCTCCGACCCGGGAGGCGCCAATGGATCGGCCGGTCGTGCTGTGCGGGCTCGGGCGGATGGGCTGGCGGGTGCTGGAGTCGCTCCGGTCCGCCAACCAGCCGGTTACGGTGATCGACAAGCACCCCCCAACCGACGACCCGCGCCTCGCCGGGCTCACCGTCGTCACCGGCGACTGCCGCCGGCCGGACGTGCTCGTACGGGCCGGCGTTCGGGAGGCGCGGGCGGTGCTCATCGCCACCGGCGACGACCTCGTCAACGTGTCGGCGGCCCTCCTCGTGCGGCAGCTCAACGCCGACGCCCGCGTCGTGCTGCGGATGTTCAACCAGAACCTCCTCGACCGCCTCGGCGGGGCGGTGAAGAACACCGTCGCGCTGAGCGTGTCCGGGCTGGTCGCGCCGCTGCTGGCGCTCACCGCCGCGACCGGCGAGGCGCTCGGCGCGTTCAAGCTCGACGCCGGCGCGCAGCAGGTGGCCGAGTTCGTCGTCGCCGACGGCGCCGACCCCGCCGGCCGCACGCTCGCCGACGTGGCGAGCCAGTACCGGTTCGTGCCGCTCGCGGTCGCGCCGGCCGGCGGCGGGCCGCGGTTCCTGCTCGACGTGCGCGGCGACACCCGGCTGTCACCGGGCGACCGGGTGGTGGTCGCCGGCCCGCCGGCGGCGCTGCGGCCGCTCCTGGAGAAGGTCCGCGGCGACCTGCTCCCCGGCGTGCGCTGGGCCGGGACCGTCCGCCGCTGGGTGCGCACCGCCGTCACCACGCTCGGCGAGGTGGACCTGTCGGTGAAAGTTATCACGCCGGTCCTGTTCGTCGCGCTGTTCGCCAGCACGCTGACGTTCCGCTACGGCCTCGACTCGACCTGGGCCGACGGCGTGTACCAGACCGTGAGCGTCATGGCGACCGGCGCCGAGCTCCGCGGCGACCAGCGGCCGGAGTGGGCGAAAGTGTTCCTCAGCGGGCTGAAGCTCGTCGGCGCCGCGCTCGTCGCCGGGTTCACCGCCATCCTCACGCAGTACCTCATCCGCGCGAAGCTCGGCGGCGCGCTGGAGGTGCGGCGCGTGCCGGACGGCGGGCACGTCGTGGTGTGCGGGCTGGGGAACGTCGGCTACCGGTGCGTCGAGGAGCTAGTCGCGCTGGGGGAGCGGGCGGTGGCGATCGACCGGACCAACGACAACCCGTTCATCGCCACCTGCCGGCGGAAGGGCGTGCCGGCGTTCGTCGGCAGCGCGACGGTGGCGGAGGTGCTGCGGCAGGCGCGGGCGGACGCCGCGAAGGCGGTCGTCGCCGTGACCGACTCCGAACTGGCGAACCTCGAAATCGCGCTCCTGGTGAAGGACATGAACCCGGCGAGCCGGGTCGTGGTGCGCCTCTCCGACCCGCTGTTCGCCGGGGCGGTGCGCGAGGCCGCGGGGGTGCGGCACGCGGTCGCGGTGCCGGCGATTGCGGCGCCGGCGTTCGTCGCGGCGCTGTTCGGCGACAGCGTGCAGACGCTGGTGACGGCGCTCGGCCGCACGCTGGTCGTGGTCGAGTTCGCGCCGCAGCCGGACGATCCGTGCCTGGTGGGGAAGTCGCTGCGGGCGGCGGCGGTCGACTACCGCTTCCTGCCGCTGGCGCTGAACGGCCAGAGCCCGGCCGGCATCCCCGACCGCCGGCTGAAGCCCGGCGACCGCATCACCGCGGTCGCGGAACTGCCGGACATGGAGCGGCTGTTGCGCCGCGAGCCGGCGGCGAAGGACCGGCGTGTGATCGTGGAGTCGGTCCCGAAGACGGCGCGCGAGGCGCTGCTGCCGGTGATCCGCGCCGTCCGCCACTGCTCGCAGGAGGAGGCGTACAAGGTGCTCGGCTCGCCGCCGTTCGTCGCCGCCGAAGGGCTGACGCGCGGCGAGGCCGACGCGCTGCTGGCGCAGCTCGGGCGCGAGCGCGTGGCGGCGCGGGCCGAGGCGGACGACGTGGCAGTCCCCCCGTAGGACGGGCGGGACCGACGGGGAGGGCGGAATGCGAACAATCGTGATGATCGTCGTTGTCGGGTTGACGGCCGGGTGCGGCGGGGAGAAACCCGCGGGCCGGTCCGACCCGCCGCCGCTGTCGCGTGGGGAGGCCGAGGCGAAGGACGTGTTCCGCGCCGCGAATGAGTTCCTGGTGGCGGCGAAGGCCGGCGATTGGGAGAAGGCCGGGGCGGTGAGCGAGGTGCCGTTCCTGGTCGGCGACTGGGCCGCGCCGAGGCCGGTCGGTGACCGCGCCGCGCTGGCCGCGCAACTGAAGCAGAACGCCGAGGGGCTGTTCGGCGAGGACGGCTCGTTCGAGCCGCGGGCGCAACAGGCGACGCCGCTGCGGGCGGGCAACCCGCCGACGCTGGTGGCGCGCGAGGTAACCGACAACTGGCCGGCGACGCTCGCCCGCTGGGCGGCCGTGACCGGCCCCGACGTGCACCTGACCGCAACGGGCGACACGTTGAACTCGGCGCCGGTCCGGTTGCTCGTGCGCGTCCGCGGCGGGAAGGCGGCGGTGGTGGGAATGGTCCGCGTGCCGTCCGTGCCCCTGAACGTGGACGCCCCGTAAACGAAGCGACCCCGCGGGTAGATACTCCCGCGGAGCCTATTTGGGCGGCCGGCTTAACGGACCACCCGTTGCGTAGCCGTTAGGCTAGCCGGCCCATCTGTACCTGGTAGCAACAACTCACAGGACCACCCCCTTTCGCATAGGCCACGCCAGGGGCGACCCGCGTACCAGTGCGGACCGCCCGAGGCCTCTTGCCCGTCGCGCCACGGACGCGCGACATCCGACCGACACCCCACTATAGGCACGCCGCCGCCCGCCGCGCTGCAAAAATCCGCGCCCTCGAACCAAGTCACAAACGTCCGCGGCGGTGCCACTGGTCGGCGGCGCCAACGCCGGCAACAATAGCGCGGTTCGGTCTGACGGACCGCCCGAACCCGACCGCCCCCTGCCGAGGACACGCCATGCTGAGCACGCTCGCCCTGGCCGCGGCCACACTTGCCCCGGCCCAACCGCCGGCCGGGGCGCTCCAGCTGAACAATGTCCGCCTCACCGTCGGCGAGCTCGGCCCGGCCCGGAAGGACTCGAAGCTCCTGCCGGGCGACGTGCTGTTCATCGCCTTCGACATCGACGGGCTCAGCATGGAGGCCGACGGGAAGACCCTCTACACGGTCGGGATGGAGGTGACCGACGCGGCCAACAAGCTGCTGTTCAAGCAGGACCCGCGCGAGCTCCGCGACACCGTGCCCCTCCGCGGCGGCAAGATGCCGGCCCGGGCGTACGTCACCATCGGGCTCGACCAGCCGGCGGGGGCGTACACCTGCAAGCTGACCGTGACCGACCCGAAGGCGAAGGCCACGAACAGCTTCTCGGTGAAGTTCGAGGTGCTCAAGGGGGACTTCGGGCTGGTGGCGATCAACCCGACCCGCGACGTGCGCGGGTCGATCGTCGCCCCGGCGTCCGGCGTGGTCGGCGAGACGCTGTGGGTCCAGTACACGGTCGTCGGGTTCGGCCGGGACACGAAGACCAAGCAGCCGAACATCGACTTCACCCTCGAGTTCTTCGACGACAAGAGCCAGCCGACGCTCGCCCAGCCGATCCGGGACAACCTGAGCGCCGGGATCGACGAGAAGGACGCGGTGTTCGGCCACCAGGTGCCGCTGTTCATGAACCGGCCGGGGCGGTTCACCCTGCGGGTGACCGCGGTGGACAAGGTGACGAACAAGCGCGCCACGTTCGACCTGCCGATCCGCGTCGACCCGCCGCAGTGAGGAAGAGCACAGAAGGTAGACGACAGAGGGCAGACGGCAAAAGACAGCAAGCGCGGGGCATATAATGCCGGTGCCGTGTCCTCTGTCCTCTGTCGTCTGCCCTCTGTCTTCTGCGGCCCGTCCGCCCATCCAGTTAGGTCCGACCCATGAGCCAGCTCGCCGAGCGGATCGCGCAGTTCCGGAAAATGGCCACCGACGACCCGGAAAACGAGCTCGGCCACTTCCGTCTCGGCCAGTTACTCGTGGAGGACGGCCAGCACGCCGAGGCCGTGAAGTCGTTCGAGCGCACGCTGGAGCTGAGCCCGCAGTTCTCGAAGGTGTACCAACTGCTCGGCGAGTGCCTCGTCAAACTCGGCCAGCGGGACCGGGCGGTCGAGGTGTTGACGAGCGGCTGGAAGATGGCGGACGACCGCGGCGACAAGATGCCGCGCGACGCCATGACGAAGCTCCTCACCGAGCTCGGCGCGCCGGTGCCGCAGACCGCCGCCGCCGCGCCGGACGACGGCCCGGGCACCGGGTTCCGCTGCCAGCGCCCCGGGTGCATGGAGGGGAAGCGCGCCCGGCAGCTCCCCGCCCCGCCGGTGCCGGACGAGATCGGCCAGCGCATCTACGAGACGGTGTGCGCCGGGTGCTGGACGCTGTGGTTCAAAGACCTGAGCATCAAGGTCATTAACGAGCTGCGGCTCGACCTCAGCTCCGAGTTCGGGCAGCAGGAGTACGACCGGCACATGCGCGAGTTCTTCGGGTTCGAGGACGCGAAATGACGGCCGGGCTGCTGGTCCGGTACGGGCGGCCCGGGTACGTCGGCCGGTTCCGCACGACCGCGGACTTGGAGCGCGGCGCGCGC
Organism: bacterium; assembly: GCA_017308215.1. GTDB lineage: Bacteria > Planctomycetota > Planctomycetia > Gemmatales > Gemmataceae > Urbifossiella. The sequence goes on from JAFKFQ010000430.1 coordinate 25,582, forward strand.
GTGGTCGTCCGCGGGCCGCGCGGGTTGGAACTCGGCACCGTGCTGTGTGCCCCCGCCGACCGCTTCACGGGTGTTGAGGAAGACGGCGAACTGGTCCGCGCCGCGACCGCCGCCGATGACGCCGCCGCCGACTGTGCCGATGCGCTGTCCCGCGACCTGCTCGACGCCGCCGACGCGCTCGCCGCCGGGCTGCCGGTCGCCTTCCCGGACGCCGAAGTCGCGCTCGACTCGGCGTCCGCCGTACTGCACGCGCTGCCGTGGGCGGTGTGCGACCTCGACCCAATTTTGACGGCCCTCTCCGACCGCTTCTCCCTACCAGTAAGGTTACTCGACCTCTCCCAAACGCCGGTCAGCGCCGACCCGCCCGACCCCACGACCGCGACCTGCGGGAAGCCCGACTGCGGCTCCGGCGGCGGGTGCTCGTCGTGCGGGACCGGCGGCGGGTGTTCGACCGGCTCGTGCTCGCGCGGGGCGGTGAAGTCGGCGGCCGAACTCACCGCCTACTTCGCCGACCTCCGCGGCAAGATGGAAGCCGCCGCTCGCACCCCGCTCCACTGACCAGGAGACCTATCTGATGCACCGACGCTTCCGGCCCGGGTGGGCCGCGGCGGTCGCGCTGGCGCTCGCCGCCGCGACGGCCCCGGCGCAAGACGGCGACGTCGCAAAGGCGGTCGCCGTCCTCAAGGGCGTGACGAAGGAGGGGACCAACAACGACGCCGCCGGCCCCGCGTGGAAGACGGTCGTGGACGCCGGTGCCCCCGCCTTCCTCCCGACGCTCACCGCCGTGGACGACGCCAACCCGACCGCCGCGAACTGGCTCCGCAGCGCCGCCGGCGCCATCGCCGAGAACGAGAAGAAGGCCCGCCGGGCCTTCCCGGGGGCGGAGCTGGAGGGGTTCGTTCTCGACCCCCGCGGCGCCGCCCCGTCCGCCCGACGCCTCGCCTACGAGGTACTCCTCGCGCAAGATCCCGCCACCCCGGCCCGTCTCCTGCCAAAGCTGCTCAACGACCCGCAGCCCGACCTGCGCCGCGAGGCGATCGCCGACCAACTGGCGAAGGTGAAGACCGGCGCCCCCGGCGCCGCCACGCTCGACGAGCTGTTCGCGTTCACCCGCGAGAAGGAGCAGGCCGAGGCGGTGGCGAAGGAACTGGAGATCGTCGGAAAGAAGGCGAGCGTCACCGAGCACTTCGCGTTCCTTACGCAGTTCCGGGTCGTCGGCCCGTTCCTCAGCGAGGAGGGGAAGGCACTGACGCTCTCCCATCCGCCCGGTACGGCGCCGGACGTGGCGGCCGAGTACACCGGTAAGGACGACACAAAGGTGAAGTGGGTGCCGCAGGCGACCGCCGACAAGTACGGCAAGCTCGACCTGAACGAGAAGGTCGGCCGGCTCAAGAACGCCTGCGCGTACGCGCTCGCCGTGGTCCACGCCGAGAAGGAGACGGCGGCCGAGGTGCGCGTCGGCAGTCCGAACGCGGTGCAGATCTTCCTCAACGGCAAGAAGCTGTTCGAGCGCGAGGAGTACCACCACGGCGACGCGATGGACTACCACGTCGGACGGGGCGTGCTGAAGGCCGGCGAGAACGCGGTCGTCGTGAAGGTGTGCCAGAACAACCAGACCGACAGTTGGGCGCAGCGCTGGCAGTTCCAGGCGCGCGTCTGCGACGCCACCGGCGGCGCGCTGCCGGGGCTGACGCAGGTCGTGGACGGCCGCAAGCTCCCGCTCGGGGCGATCACTCAACCGGAGGGGAAGAAGTGACGCGCTACCTCACAGGCTCCGCCCTGACTCTCGCCCTCGCACTCACCCTGCCCGCCGCCGACTGGCCGCAGTTCAAGGGGCCGGGCGCGTCCGGCGTGTCGGAGGAGACCGCCCTCCCGACCGAGTGGGACAAGGACAAGGGTGTAAAGTGGAAGGCCGCGCTGCCGGCGCGCGGGGTGTCGTCGCCGGTCGTCGCGGCCGGGAGGGTGTACGTCACCTGCTCGTCCGGCAAGCGCGACGACCGGCTCCACGTCCTCTGCTTCGACGCGGCGAGCGGCACGAGGCTGTGGCACCGGCAGCTCAACGCCACCGGCCCGACCGCCTGCCACCCGATGACGTGCATGGCCGCCCCGACGCCCGCCGCCGACGCCACCGGCGTGTACGCCCTGTTCGCCACCGGCGACCTCGCCGCGTTCGACCCGGACGGCAACCTGAAATGGTACCGCTCGCTCGTCGGCGACTACCCGGCGATCACCAACCAGGTCGGCATGGCCGCGTCGCCGGTACTGGCGAAGGACAAGCTCATCGTCCCGATGGACAACGACGGCGACTCGTTCCTCGCCGCGGTGGACACGAAGTACGGCAAGAACGTGTGGAAGGTGGGCCGCCCGCGGTCGATCAACTGGGTCACGCCGCTGGTCCGCGAGACGGCGGGGAGGACCGAGGTGCTGTTCGCCGGCCCGAACGGCCTCACCGCCTACGACGCCGACAACGGCAGCAAGCGCTGGCTGTACAAGGAGGGCGCGGGCGCGATCCCGACCGGGAGCGTGATCGGCGACACGCTGTTCCTGCCCACCGGCGGGGTGAGCGCGGTGAAGCTCGGCCCGGACGGCCCGGCGGGCGCGCCGGTGATGAAGGCGAAGGAGATGGCGTCGCGCCACGGGTCGCCGCTGGTCTACCGGGGGCGCGTCTACGCGGCGGACGGCAACGGGTTCATCGCCGCCGCCGACGCCAAGACCGGGAAGACGCTGTTCAAGGAGCGGAAGAAGGCGCCGTACTCGGCGTCGCCGGTCGGCGGCGACGGGAAGGTGTACTGCGTGAACGAGAAGGGCGTGACGACGGTGCTGAAGGCTGGCACCGACGAGTTCGACGTGCTCGCCGACAACGACCTCGGCGAGGAGGTGCTGGGCACGCCGGCGATCAGCGGCGGCTGCCTGTTCATCCGCACCGACAAGACGCTGTTCTGCGTCGGGCGGTAAAGGAAGACATTTTTTGACGGGATGAACAGGATGAAACAGGATTGAAAACCAGGGATCTGATTTAACAATCCTGTTTCATCCTGTTCATCCCGTCAAAAAATGCCGCGATTCTACGCCACCGCCGGCACCGGGGCCGCCATCCGCTCCTCCACCGGGTCGGCGGCCACCTTCACCGGGCCGAGCACCACCGGCGGGGCGACGCCCAACACCTCGTTGGCCAGGGCCGCGTAGTCGGCGGCGCCGGAGCTCTTTGGGGCGTAGGCGAAGATCGACTTGCCGTGGCTCGGGCACTCGGCCAGCTTCACGTTCCGCCGCACCTTCGTCTCGAACACCTTCGCCGCCGCCCACGGCACGTTCGCCGTCCGGCTCTGGTCGAGGAACGCCGCCAGGTCCGTCACCACCTCCTGCGCCAGCTTCGTGGCGGCGTCGTAGAGGCAGATCACGACCCCGCTCACCTTCACCCCCGGGTTGATCCGGCGGGCGACGAGCGCGGTCGTTTCGAGCAGCTTGCTGAGGCCGTGCAGCGCGAAGAAGTGTGGCTGGAGCGGGATGAACACCTCGTCGGCCGCGGCCAGCGCGTTGAGCGTCAGCACGCCGAGCGACGGGCCGCAGTCGAGGAGGAGGTAGTCGAACGGCTCGCCGTCCGCGGCCAGCGCCTCGCGCAGGAGTACCTCGCGGCCGACGATGCCGGCGAGCTCCACCTCCGCGGCGGCGAGGTTGATGTCCGACGGGCACAGGTGCAGGTTCGGCGCCACCTCGCGGCGGACCGTCGCCAGCGGCGTGTTCGCCACCAGCACGTCGTACAGCGACGGCGTCTTGCCGTCGGGCTCGGCGCCGAGGTGGGTGCTGGCGTGGGCCTGCGGGTCGAGGTCGAGCACGCACACCCGCTTGCCGGCGGCGGCGAGGGCGGCGGCGAGATTCACCGTGGTGGTCGTCTTCCCCACCCCGCCCTTCTGGTTGATCACGGCGATCCGTCGCATGTCCCGGCCCTCGTTGCGGTTTCTCCTTGCCGCCCATCAGCCCCGCCTTATAACGCCTGTATCCTCTCCCCTGCCAGCCCAACCGGCGCCGCTCACCGGTGCCGCGGGTCGGTTACGCCCCGGGTTCACACCCTATTCCCTGCCTCGCTCTCGCCGCCGAGGAGTCTCCGACCGATGGGAACCGCGCGCCAGAAGGCCATCGACGCGATCGCCAACACCGAATACGACCTGAACCAGCTGGACTTCCGGGCCACCCCGTTGAAGGACCTGTTCGGGACGCTGGTGTTCAGCGAGGAGGTCCAGAAGGCCCGGCTGCCGAAGCCGGTGTTCAAGGCCCTCCAGAAGACGATCAAGCAGGGCGCCCAGCTCACCGACCCGGCGGTCGCCGACGCCGTCGCCAGCGCGATGAAGGACTGGGCGTTGGAGCACGGCGCCACCCACTACACCCACCTCTTCCAGCCGATGACCGGCCTCACGGCCGAGAAGCACGACAGCTTCCTCAGCCCGACCGGCACCGGCACGGCCCTGGCCGAGTTCAGCGGCAAGGAGCTCGTCAAGGGCGAGCCGGACGCGAGCAGCTTCCCGAGCGGCGGCATCCGCGCCACGTTCGAGGCCCGCGGGTACACCGGCTGGGACCCGACCAGCCCGGCCTACATCCGCGAGTCCCCGAACGGCGCCACCCTCGTCATCCCGACCGTGTTCGTGTCGTGGACGGGTGAGGCGCTCGACAAGAAGACGCCGCTGCTCCGGTCGATGGAGGCGCTGTCGGTCCAGGCCCTGCGCATCCTGCGGCTGTTCGGGAACACCGAGGCCAAGAAGGTGTTCACCACCGTCGGCCCGGAGCAGGAGTACTTCCTCGTCGACAAGAACTTCCTGTACTCCCGCCCCGACCTGCTCAACTGCGGCCGCACCGTGTTCGGCGCCAAGCCGCCGAAGGGGCAGGAGCTCGAGGACCAGTACTTCGGCACCATCCCGGAGCGGGTGCTGGCGTGCATGGCCGACTGCGAGGCCGAGCTGTTCAAGCTCGGCGTGCCGGTGAAGACGCGGCACAACGAGGTGGCCCCGAGCCAGTACGAGATCGCCCCGATCTTCGAGGACTCGAACCTCGCCACCGACCACAACCAGCTGACGATGGACGTGATCCGCCGCACGGCGGAGAAGTACGGCCTCGCCTGCCTGCTCCACGAGAAGCCGTTCGCCGGCATCAACGGCAGCGGCAAGCACAACAACTGGAGCATGGCCACCGACGCCGGCGAGAACCTGCTCAACCCGGGCGACAACCCGCACGACAACGCGCAGTTCCTGGTGTTCTGCGTGGCCGTCATCCGGGCCGTGGCCAAGTACCCCGAGCTGCTGCGCGTGAGCGTGGCGAGCGCCGGTAACGACCACCGCCTCGGGGCGAACGAGGCCCCGCCGGCCATCATCAGCATCTTCCTGGGCGACCAGCTCCAGGACGTGATGGACCAGCTCGAGCGGGCGGACCTGAAGTCCACCAAGCAGGGCGGGCTGATGGAGGTCGGGGTCAGCATCCTGCCGAAGCTCCCGCGCGACGCCGGCGACCGCAACCGCACCAGCCCGTTCGCGTTCACCGGGAACAAGTTCGAGTTCCGCGCCGTCGGCTCGTTCTTCTCGATCGGCGGGCCGAACGTGGTGCTCAACACCATCGTGGCCGAGTCGCTCGACTACGTCGCCACCGAGCTGGAGAAGGCGACGAAGGGCGGCAAGGACCTGAACAAGGCCATCCAGGAGCTGCTGCCGCCGATCCTGAAGGAGTCGAAGAAGGTCGTGTTCAACGGCGACGGGTACTCGGAGGAGTGGCACAAGGAGGCCGAGAAGCGCGGCCTGCCGAACCTCAAGAGCTCGGTGGACGCCTTCCCGGTGCTGGTCCGCAAGGACTCGGTCGAGCTGTTCGGGAAGTACAAGGTGCTGAGCGAGCGCGAGCTCCAGAGCCGGTACTTCATCTTCAGCGAGAAGTACGTCAAGGAGGTCGTGATCGAGGCCGACATGATGGTGATGATGGCCCGGACGATGATCCTCCCGGCGGCGCTGCGGTACCAGGCGGAGGTGGCCGGCGCGGTGAACGCCACGAAGGCGGCGGGGGTCGAGAACACCGCCCAGGTGGACCACCTGAAGGACCTGACCGGGGTGCTGGCGAAGTTCCAGGCGGCGACGAAGGCGCTGTGCGAGGCGACCCACCACCACCCGGAGGGCGACGCCTACGCCCACGCCAAGTACGTGAAGGAGAGCGTGATCCCGAAGATGGCCGAGCTCCGCACGTTCGGCGACAAGCTGGAGACCATGGTCGCCGACGACCTGTGGCCGCTCCCGACCTACCGCGAGATGCTGTTCATCAAGTAACACGCGGCAGGGCCAACGCCCGGAACGCCCGCCCGTCTGGGCGGGCGTTTCTCGTTTCTACAGTTCACGCACTGGTCGGCAGCAGCACAATGTCGGAGGCAGGCTCGGGTCCGAACTCGTCGTCGAGTTCATCGAGGAACTCGGGGGGCAGGTCGAGCGGCTTCCAGTTCGCACGGGCAAGTCGGACGTGCTCAGCCCGCTCCGCGGGTTCGGACGCAATGCGGGCCAGCCGCTGGTGGATGCCGCCGATCCACTGCCGATTACCGAGCCGCTTATAACTTTCTAGGGCCGCCCGATAATGATCGCGGGCGGCCTCCGCTTGACTCCTGGCATGGGCCAAGTCGCCCAGACCGCGGCGGCAGTCGCCTACCACCTAGGCCAAGTCGATTTGCTCGCAGATTTCGCGCGCCAGCATGTATTGATCTTCAGCCTCGGCTAGTTTATTCTCACCGAGGTAAATATCGCCCAGACCGCGGAAGCAATCGGCAGGGCCGCCAGTATTACCGACCTCCTGGTACAACGAAATGGCTGCACGGAGGTGCTGCGTCGCCTCCGCATACTCATATCGCCCTAAGGCAACGCTTCCGTATATCGCTAAACAGTTGGCCTCTCCAAGTAGTTCTCCGATACGGCGGTACACGACCTGAGCTTCTTGGGCCCGGCGAAGACCATCGGTATACTCGCGTCGGTGGATAGCAATTCTCGACATCATGTAGGCGCAGTTCGCTTCCCCTTGTACGTCGCGGATCCGGTGGTACATAGTGGCGGCCTGTCCGATGAGAGCACGAGCAATAGTGTGGTCCGATCGGCAGTCCGCCAAGTCGGCCAAGAGGCAGGTGCTTTGGGCCTCACCACTGATCCACTTGGATTGGCGGGAGAGGGTCAGCGCGCGTTCTGCCGCCACCTGGAGTTCGGACATGTCGGAACGGGTCAGCGCAATGCGACCTAGGTTGAGCAAGCAGTCCGCGGCAAGGCCTCGGTCGCGGAGCCGGAGAGCGGCAGCCGCAGCCTGACGTAGGATGGGACGAACATCAACGCTCGTGATGTACCCTAACTGGCCCAACCCAGCCGCACCCATGCAAGCTTCTGCCAACACCACCCCGGTGAGCCCGAGTCGAATGGCCTCCTGCGTGTTGCCGAGTTCGGCCCGAAACCGCTGGACGACCCCCGCGCTTCCCTTATCACCGATCTGATTGCCCATTCTCCGGCACCGCCGGCAGTACAGCCGTACCCATCGGTTCTGGTCGTCGTTCGAGGCCGGGAAGCGCGTGCCGATGTAGTCTCGCAGCGGGGCAGGCATCCACATCCGAGGACGGTCTCGGTCCTTCAGCCGGTAGTACTCGTCGGTCGTCAACCCACCGACCGCCCGGAGCGTCGCTGCGGCCGGGTTCCCCTCCCCGGGAAGTAATTTGTTCATGTCGTCCTGGTCGATCCCGTCCGGCGACAGGGCCAGCAGGCCGAGCAGGCGTTTCGCCGCATCATTCATCCGTGGGTGGGCCAGAGATAGTCCGACGCACGCCCCGAGGTCAGCGTCCCGGCGGCTGCTCCCGGATACCAATAGGGCGGAGTGGTGGGTCCGCCACGCCTCGGCCAAGTCCTTAGCCCGCGGGTACTCTCCGGTCCGGCGGGCCAGCACCGTCACCGCGATCGGCCAGCCGTCCAACTCCTTTAGCAGCCCGTCGAGATCCGGGTCGCCCAAGTAGATCTCGCTGGACCGGGCGTGGAACGTATCCCGGGCTGCGGCCAAGTCGTAGGGGAGAAGTTCGAGCGGCTTCTTCCAGCCAGCGCCGAGCGGACACCCAGGCCGCAGGCTGGCCACCACCGCGAGCGTAGGCACCGCTGCTAGGTTCTGTCTGCTGAATCGGGGAAGGCTGGTCGTGGCTCTAATCCGCCATGCACCGACGCGATCTCTCTGACCCTGAGTGGGCCGTCCTGGCCCCATACTTCCCGACCACCCCGCCCCGGCCGGGTGGGCAGTGGAAGGACCAC
>JAFKFQ010000661.1 GCA_017308215.1 bacterium
GGCCAACGAGGCCGACGAGACGTTCACCGTCACCCTGTCGAGCCCGACCAACGCCACCGTCGCGACCGGCACCGGGACCGGCACGATCACCAACGACGACCCCGTCCCGACCCTGTCGATCGGCGACGTGACCCTGCCCGAGGGGGCCGTCGGGCCGACCCCGTTCACGTTCACCGTCACCCTGTCCGCCGCCAGCGGCCAGACGGTCACCGTGGACTTCGCCACCGCCGACGGGACGGCGACGGTCGCCGACGGCGACTACGGCATCATCAACGGGACGCTGACGTTCCTCCCCGGAGAGACGACCAAGACGGTCACCGTGCTGGTCAACGGGGACGCGAAGAACGAGCCCGACGAGACGTTCACCGTCGCCCTGTCCGCCCCGACGAACGCCACCATCGCGGCCGGCACCGGGACCGGGACGATCACCAACGACGACCCCGTTCCGACGGTCAGCATCGGCGACGCCACCCTGCCCGAGGGGGCCGCCGGGCCGGCCCCGTTCACGTTCACCGTCACCCTCTCGGCCGCCAGCGGCCAGACGGTCACCGTCAACTACCTCACCGCCGACGGCACAGCGACGTTCGCCGGCGGGGACTATTTCCCGGCCGCCGGGACCCTGATGTTCCTCCCCGGAGAGACGACCAAGACGGTCACCGTCCTCGTCGCCGGGGACACGGTCAACGAGGCCGACGAGGCGTTCACCGTCACCCTGTCCGCCCCGACGAACGCCACCATCGCGACCGGGACGGGCACCGGCACGATCACCAACGACGACCTGCCGGTCGCGGCCGACGACGCGTACACCACGCTCGAGGACACGCCACTGACGGTCGCCGCCCCGGGCGTGTTCGGGAACGACACCTTCGCCCCCGGCTCGACCGCCGAGGTGGTCACCGGCCCGACGGGCGACTCGACGGCGACGCTGACGTTCAACGCTGCGGACGGCAGCTTCATCTACACCCCGGGCGCGAACTTCAACGGCACCGACACGTTCACGTACCGGATCCGCAGTGCGGCCAACGAGCTGTCGGCGCCGGCTACAGTCACCATTACCGTGACGGCGGTCAACGACGCCCCGGCGTTCGCCGTCGGGCCGAACCAGACGGTCGGCGGCGCCGCCGCGGTGACCGTGCCCGGGTTCGCCACCATTACGGCCGGGGCGGCGAACGAGACGGCCCAGGCGCTCACGTTCGTGGTCACCACGGACAACGACGCCCTGTTCGCCGTCCTCCCGGCGATCGACCCGGTGACCGGCACGCTGACGTTCACCCCGGCCGCGACAGCGACCGGGACCGCGACCGTCACCGTCGTGCTGACGGACGACGGCGGCACCGCCGACGGCGGGGTCGACACGTCCGCCGCGCAGACGTTCACGATCACCGTGGCCCCGGTGAACGCGAACGACTTCCCGCGGTTCGCCACCGGGAACTCGTCGGGCACGGTGACCGTGTTCAACCCGGACGGGTCGGTGGCGTCCACCTCGACCCCGTTCGGTCCCGGGGTGCCGGTCCGCTCGGTCCTGGCCGACGTGACCGGCGACGGGGTCGCGGACGTGGTCGCCGCGACCGGCCCCGGGGTGCCCGGGCGGCTGCTCGTGACCGACGGGGCGACCGGGCAGGTGGTGACGTCCACGTTCCCGTTCGAGTCGACCTTCACCGGCGGCGTGTTCGTGGCCGCCGGGGACGTGAACGGCGACGGGCGGGCCGACGTGATCCTCTCGCCGGACGTGGGCGGCGGTGCCCGGGTGGTGGTGCTGGACGGGGCGACCGGGGCCGAGCTGGCGAGCTTCTTCGGGATCGACGACACCGCCTTCCGCGGCGGCGTCCGGGTGGCCGCCGGCGACGTGAACGGCGACGGGGTCGTCGACCTGCTGGTCGCGGCCGGGTTCGGCGGCGGGCCGCGGGTGGCCGTGTTCGACGGCACCACCGTCCGCGCCGGCGTCACCCCGCAGCGGCTGACGAACGACTTCTTCGTGTTCGAGCCGACGCTCCGGGACGGGGTGTTCGTGGCGGTCGGCGACCTGAACGGGGACGGGTTCGGCGACCTCGTGCTCGGCGGCGGCCCGGGCGGCGCCCCGCGGGTGCTGGCGCTCGACGGCCGCGCCCTGTTCGGCCCGCAGGCCGACGCCGGGCAGCTCACCGTGCTGGCGGACTTCTTCGCCGGCGACTCGACCCTGCGGGCCGGGGTGCAGGTGGCGGCGAAGAACGCCGACAACGACCCGTTCGCCGACCTGGTGACCTCGGTCTCGACGCCGACCGGGTCGGACGTGCGGCTGTTCCTCGGGAAGGACCGCACCACGACGGAGTGGCCGGAGAGCACCGACCTCGACCTGCCGTCCGGCGTGTTCGTCGGCTAACCGCGGCCGCGGTTCCGCGCCGCCCGGCGCGAGCCGACTGGTCGAGCCAGCAAGGCCGACCGGACCGGATAACCGGATGAACAGGATGCCGAGCCGAAGCAGAACGCCCGGTTCGGCCATCCTGTTCATCCGGTTATCCGGTCCATAGTTCGGGCGCCTTCACCAGCCGGCTCACGCCGACCGGTCACCCGCGCCGGGTAGCCGGACCGCGCCCGCCGCCCGTAAGATGGGCGTATGGCCCGCGTCCCCGCCGCGACCGCCGGTTTTCCACTTGCGGGCGCCGTCGCGCGCTTGCTCGGGGTCTTCCTCGCGCTGGCCGTCCTCATCGCCGTCTCGCCCCTGGCGCTGGTCGCCGCCGCCCCGGTCGCCGCCGTCCCGGTCGGCGAGGAGAGCGGCGAGGCCGACGCGGGGGCGGTCTCGTCGGCGTGCCCCCGCCGGTCGGTCGGCCTTTCCGGCCCGCCGGCGGTCACCGCGGCCGTGGCGGTCGACCTCATTTCCCCCGCGGCGTGCCACCGCCCGGTCTCCGGCCCCCCGTCCGCCCTCGTCGCCCGCGGCCCGCTCCGCCCGCACCCGCGCTGCTAGCCCGTCCGCTCCCCGCACGGCCGCCGCACGCGCCCGGGTGATCCCGCGGTGCGGCGGCTCTCCACCCGCGTCGGAG
>JAFKFQ010000662.1 GCA_017308215.1 bacterium
GCCGACTGGGCGGGGCGGCTCACCCCCGACATGCTCCGGTACGCGGCCCTCGACGCCGAGGTGCCGCTCCGGGCATGGGCGGAACTGTCACCCGAACTGGAAGCGGCCAAGCTCACCGCCGTCGCCGAGATCGAGTTCGCGGCGCTCCCGTGCGTCGCCTGGGCGGCGACCCGAGGGGTCCCCCTCGACCGCGGAGTTTGGCAGGCTCTCGCGGCAGAGGCGGACGCCGAGCGGGCCCGGCTGCGGGAGGCGCTGGACGCGGTCGCTCCGGACGGCGCGACGCTGTTCGGCGCCCGCAACTGGGACAGTCCCGACGACGTGAAGGCCGCGCTCGCCGCGGTCGGCGTCGTCCTCGAGGCGACCGACGACGACGCCCTGGCCGCGGTCGCCCACCCGCTCGCCGGGCTCGTCCGGGACTACCGGTCGGCGGCCCGCCTCGCCACCACCTACGGCCGGGACTGGTTGCGCCATGTGGCACCGGATGGGCGTGTCTATGCGACCTGGAAGCAGATTGGAGCGGGGGCGAGCGGGCGGATGTCGTGCAAGGGGCCGAACCTCCAGCAGCTCCCCCGGGACGCCCGCTACCGGCGGTGCTTCGCCGCCCCGCCCGGCCGGGCGCTGGTGAAGGCCGACTACTCCCAGATCGAGCTCCGGGTCGCGGCCAAGGTGGCGAAGGAGAAGCGGATGCTCGAGGCCTACAAGACGGGCGAGGACCTTCACACCCTCACGGCGAAGGCGCTCCTGGGCAAGGCCGAGGTGACCAAGGCCGACCGGCAGCTGGCGAAGGCGGTGAACTTCGGGCTGCTCTACGGGCAGGGCGCCGACGGGCTGCGCCGATACGCCCGGGCCGGGTACGGGGTGGAGCTGTCCGAGGCCGAGGCCGTCCGCCACCGGGAGACGTTCTTCCGCACCTACCCCGGCCTCCGGGCGTGGCACCGGTCCGTGGGGGACGCCGCCGTCGACACCCGCACCCTCGCCGGCCGCCGGCGGCTCGGCGTGACCCGGTACACGGAGAAGCTCAACACCCCGATCCAGGGAAGTGGGGCGGACGGGCTGAAGCGGGCGCTGGCGCTGCTGTGGGAGCGCCGGCACCAGTGCCCGGGCGCGTTCCCGGTGCTGGTCGTCCACGACGAGGTCGTGGTCGAGTGCGACGCCGGCCGGGTGGAAGAGGCCACCGTGTGGCTGCGGGCGGCGATGGTGGACGGGATGGCCCCGCTCGTCAGCCCCGTCCCGGTCGAGGTCGAGGCCAGTGCCGGCCCGACCTGGGGCGGGTAGCCGGCCGCGAGCGGCGGGGAAAAAAAGTTGTCACGGGGCCGGACACTTCGCGCGCGGCCGGGGTAGTTCCCAGATAGGGAGCCCGCGCCGCCCCGTCCGGCGGCACGTCCGTGACGCCGCCGGGTGTCGAACCGCACGCACGAGGAGGTGGGGATGGAGGTCGAGCTGTGGCCGGTCGGGCGGCTCAAGCCGTACCCCGGCAACCCCCGGCACAACGACGCCGGGGTCGACGCCGTGGCGGCGTCGCTGAAGGCGTTCGGGTTCCGCCAGCCGGTCGTCGTGGACGAGGCGGACATCATCGTCGTCGGGCACACCCGGTACAAGGCCGCGCTCAAGCTCGGGCTGGCCGCGGTGCCGGTGCATGTCGCCCGCGGGCTGACCCCGGAGCAGGCCCGGGCCTACCGCATCGCCGACAACCAGACGGCCACCCTGTCGGCCTGGGACGACGGGCTGCTCGCCCAGGAACTGGCGGCGCTCCAGGCGGCCGAGTTCGACCTGGCGCTGACCGGGTTCGCCGAGGACGACCTGCTCGCACGGCTGGCCGACCCGCCCACCGCCGTAGCCGGTGATCCCGATGACGTGCCCGAGCCGCCGGCCGACCCGGTCACCCGCCCCGGCGACCTGTGGGCGGTCGGCCGCCACCGACTGCTCTGCGGCGACGCGACCCGCGCCGCGGACGTCGCCCGGGTGCTCGGCGGCCAGCCCGCGGACCTGCTGCTGACCGACCCGCCGTACAACGTGGCCTACGAGGGCGGGACGGCCGACCGGCTGACGATCGCCAACGACGACCTCGACCCGGCCGACTACCAGCGGTTCCTCGCCGCCGCGCTCACCGCGGCCGCGGCCCACCTGCGGCCGGGGGGCGGGTTCTACGTGTGGCACGCGGACACGTTCGGCCTCCCCGTCCGTCGGGCGGTCGCCGAGGCGGGCTTGCAGGTGCGACAGTGCCTGGTGTGGGTCAAGCCGGCCCTGGTGCTGGGCCACCAGGACTACCACTGGCGCCACGAGCCGTGCCTGTACGGGTGGGCCGACGGCGCGGCCCACACCTGGCTCGGCGACCGGGCCCAGACGACCGTCCTGGAGTTCGACAAGCCGGCCCGGAACGGCGAACACCCCACGATGAAGCCGGTCGCGCTGTTCCAGGCGCTGGTGGCGAACAGCTGCCCGGCCGGCGGGGTGGTGCTCGACCCGTTCGGCGGGAGCGGCACCACCCTCGTCGCCGCCGAACAGGCCGGGCGGAGTGCCCGCCTCGTCGAGCTCGACCCGAAGTACTGCGACGTCATCCTCGCCCGGGCCGCGGCCGCGTTCGGCGACGGCGTGCCAGCCCGCCTGATCGAGGGGGACACCGAGGATGCGTACGCAGACGTGGTGGCACGGCGGCGGGCCGACCCGGCGGCGTAGCGGCGGACGGGGTCGGCGGCCGAGAACCCGCCCGGACCCTGACACGTCCCTGACAGAAGCTGACGCGGGGGCCGCCCCGCCGGGGTGAACGGAGGAGGTGGACCGTGGCCGACAACCGACAACCGCGGCGGGACGACGCCCTGGTGGTGGCGCTGGCCTGCGGGGCGACCGTGGAGGCCGCCGCCCGCGAGGCCGGGGTGTCCGACCGCACCGTGTACCGCCGGCTCGCCGACCCGGCCTTCCAGAAGCGGGTCAAGGACGCCCGGGCCGACCTCGCCCGCCGGTCCGCCGGGCTCCTGTCCGCGGCGTCGGGGGAGGCCGTCCGCACCCTGCTGGCG
>JAFKFQ010000431.1 GCA_017308215.1 bacterium
CCTGCTCTTTCCGCGACGTCATCAGTATCAATCGGCGAGATCGAGCAGGCGTTCCGCGGCGCCGCGGATTGCCACCTCGGTCAAGCCCGGCCGGAGAGCCGCGTGGATTTGCTCGGCCAGGAGTTCCCGCCGCCACGCTCGCCGCTTGTCCGCGTGACTCGGGCGCCGCGCCGCATCGTCCCACGGGGAGGCGGACCGATGCCCGACCAACCCATCCTTGTCCCGCCCCCAGGCCCACGCCTCGGTCATGGTGAGCGTCCATAAGCAGACGTGGAACGCCCCGACGCTCGTCCTCACCCGCCGGGCCTGTTGCTGACCTGCACCTACGACTTCTTTCAGGTCGTGGAACGCGACCTCAAGGGCGAACCGACCAGCGACGGCGCCGAGGATGTCGGCGACGTTCGCGGCCGGGTCGGTGCAGAAGAGCGCGACCCACCCCTTGGGCTCGTCCACCAGGACCACCCGGATGGCACCGCCGGCCGGTCGCCACGTCGCCACGAACGTCTTGCACCTCTTCACCGTCGGCTTCCCGTACAGGTGGAACGTCCCGGTCGCCCACCCGCGCTTCTGCCCGCCTCGCTTGGCCAGGTCGATCCGCCGTTCGCCGTAGGTTCGGTTCGGCCCGCGCCGGTGCGGGGCTTGCGGCCCGGGGACGGTCCACAGGGCCGAGCCCTTCCGCAGGCGACTGACGACCGTCACCGCGAGCGCCCGCATGGGCTTGAGGAACGGGGCCTTGAGCATTCAGACCAGACCGCTTCAGGAGCTGGTCGAGAAACTCCGTGTTCTCCTCGACGCCTGACCGGCTCCGACATTCACACCCGCTCGCCGGTCTCGTCTACCAACACCGGCGTCCAGTCCGCCCTCCGTTGGGTCTCGGTGTACTATGCGCGGTCATCAGGTCTCGACGGCGGTCGTTCGGAGACCCGCCAGTCCGCCGTTCTTGTCCCGGCCCACGACGTAGAGGGTGACCTTCCGGTCCCCCACCTTGAACACCGTCGGGTCGGCCAGCTGCTTCTTCACGACAGTGAGCAGGGAGCGGTATTGAGCCGCGACCGCCTTCTCTTCGTCGCCGTACCAGTCCTGGTCCTCGGTCAGGGGTGCGAAGAACTCATCGACGGGTTGTTCGACGACCGGCGCCGACTTCGAGCGGTGGCCCTGTTCGCGGACCACGTCAGCGAACAGCGCGCCAGCGGACGGCCAGCGGAACACCTCCCACTCGGCGTCGGTCTCGCTCTGGTAGGTGAGCCCCGCGACCGCTCCCTTCAGCGCGGCCACCGTCGCGTTCTCGGCCATCATCAACCTCTTGCTCAGGGTCGGACGGCCTCGTTGTCCACCTGTGCCTTCAGCGGACGGATGATGTCGGCCGGAACACGGTCGAAGAACTGGTAGCCGGTCAGGGCCTCGACCTCATCCACGCTCGTCCGGAACCGCGCCCACCCGTACTTGACCGACTGGTCGTTCGGCGAGGGAGCGGAAGAATCCGGAGGACAAGAAGGGCTACCGGCTGGCGGGCTGGCCGACGCTGTTCCGACGGGCCGATTCTGCGCTATTCAGTTGTCGCCCAGGCATTCTGGTGGGTACACTCGCATTCGACAGACTCGCGGTTCGCCCACCGGTTCGCACCATGTCACCGGCCTTTCACCCGCTCCGCGTCCTCGACGCCATCACCCAGCTCGTCTGGGTCACCGACCCGGACGGGGGCGTGACCTACATCAACCACCGGTTCGCCGAGTACACCGGGCGCCCGCCCGACGACCTGCTCGGGTGGGACTGGGGGTGGGTTCTTGACCCGGAAGACCTCCCGACCACCCTCGACCAGTGGGCCGCGGCCGTCCGGGGCCGACGGGCCTACGCCATCGAGCACCGCATCCGCCGGGCGGACGGCCAGTACCGGTGGTTCGTGTCCCGGGCCGAGCCCTCGTTCGACACCGACGGGCGGCTGGTCGGGTGGGTCGGCACCGGCACCGACATCGACGACTCGCACCGGCTCAGGGACGCGGCGGTGGATTCCCGGCGGCTGGTCCGGGCGTTCGTCGAACGGGGGCCGGGCGGGTGCGTGCTGGTCGGGGCCGACCGGGTCGTCCGGTACGCCAGCCCGTGGGTGGCCGCTTACTTCGGCCGACCGCCGGGCGTGTTCGCCGGGTCGGACGCCCGCGATTGGGTCCACCGGGACGACCGGTCGCGGCTGGCGGCGGCGGCGGACAACCTCCTGGGCCGACCGGGAGAGCCGTTCGAGGCGGGGGCGCGGCTGCGGCACTCGGACGGGAGTTACCGGCGAGTCCGGCTGAGGGCGACGAACCTCCTGCCAGACCCGGACGTGCGGGCGGTCGCGATCGTCATCGAGCCGGACAGCGGCGGGTGAGCTAGCTCCACGTCGCGGTGAGGGTCACGACTCGGACGCGGCGGCAGGACTGTCAGCAGGAGGAGCTCGACCTCGCCGAATGACGCGATGTCAACGGCGCCCACGGCGCGTGCAGGTAGGTGGTCGCCTCCCTGCTCACCTCGGGTGCAACCGCATGGCCGGCCTCGACCGCCTCGCCACGCTACCGGACGCCGACCTCATCGACCTGTGGAACGCCGCCGGGACCATCGACGAGGTCGTCGAACGGGTCGTTGCGCGGGTGGGACGCGTTCCGCGGTGGGCGGTGGTCGCTCGGGCGGCAGCGCTGCGAAGGGCGGGGCGGACGTAAAGGTGTTCGACCGCCCCGCCCCGCCACGCTCGACTCGACACCTCGCCTCGACACCTCGCGTAGAATGCCGGCTCGCGGCCGACACCACGAGGAACTTCAGGATGAAGAGGGTGACCCTGACGGAGACGCCGGAGCCGGACTTCTTCGAGGGGGACGACGGGGCCTACTACACCCCGCTCCACGGCGTCGAGGGTCGGTGCCGGTGGTGCTTCATGTGGGGGCTCCAGCACGGCCTCTACCACCGCCAGGTGCTGTACACGACTCGGACCGCCCTCGTGTGCGGCCGGCACGTCACCCGGAGCGACGACTGGCGGGGCGTGGCCTGACTTCGGCAGGTTCGGCGGTGTGCGGGTTAGTAGCGCCCGCCCCCGCCCTCGCGGGGCTTGGCCTCGTTCACGGTCAGCGTCCGGCCGTCCAGCAGCGCCCCGTTCATGGCCTGGATGGCCGCGTCCCCGCCGTCGCTCATCTCGACGAACGCGAACCCCCGCGGCCGGCCGGTCTCCCGGTCCATCACGACCGACACCTTGGTCACCGTCCCGTACTGGGAGAACACCTGCCGGAGGGTGTCCTCCGTGGTGGTGAAAGCCATGTTGCCGACGTACAGGTTGCTCGCCACGGTGGTCCTTCGTGCCCCGGAGGGCGCGTATGCAGGGGAGCCGGACGGCCCGCCCGGGACCATCTTAACCGCCCCACCCGGCCGGGGCACGCGGATTCGACGACGCACCGACGCTAAGATGGCGGTCAGCAGGAGGGCACGGTGGCGCGCTTCAACATCACGATCCGCACCGGCGGCACCCTTCATCCGGACGGCGAACCCTCGGACTTCGTCTCCTCCTACGTCAGCGTCATCACCTGCACCGACGACGACACCGGGGAGGAAACGAGGGTCGGGAAGCTCACCGCCCTGCGCGTCCACGCCGGCCTCGCGGAGAACGCCGGCGAACCGCTGGTCGACGTGTGCGACAGCTACAGCCAGGAGCTGGAGGCCCTCCACGCCCTGCTGTACGAGCCCCACGGGTACTCGTTCCGGGAGCCCCTGGTGCGGCGGTTCGAGGCGATGGAGACCGACCTCCTGGTCCTCGACTACGTCGTGCTGAATCCCCGGTGGCGGAAGCTCAAACTCGGCCTCCTGGCGGTGCGGAAGTTCGTGGACCTCGTCGGCGGCGGGTGCGGGTTGGCGGTGAGCCTCATCGCGCCCCTCCGGCGGGACGCCGCGCGGCTCCTCGGGGTGCCGAGGTCGTGGCTCCCGTCGCACGGGTCGGAGGCCGACCGGCAGGCGGCGACGGTGCGGCTGCGGGGGTACTTCCGGCGGATGGGGTTCGAGCGACTCGGCCGATCCTGGTACTACGCCCTGCCGCTGAACCGGATTGTCCCGGGCGCGACGGAACTGCTCGGGGGCGAGCCGCCGCTCAGATGACCGGGTCGAACGCCCGGATGCCGGCGAGGAGTTCCCGGAGCCGGTTGACCAGGCCGGTGAGCAGGGCGGGGGAGACCGGCCGCTCGGCCGCGGCGTGGACGCCCGGGACGAGTTCCGCGCCCGAGCCGAGGGCGGTCAGGGCGATGACGAACGGCTTCCGCCACGCCGCCCGGTCGGCCAGCGCCGCGGGGACGGACTCCCACCCCGCCGCCGTGGGGGCGAGGATGACGGCGTCCGGCTGGGCCAAGAAGGCGAGGTCCACGGTCGCCGGCCCGAGCACGGTGGTGGCGACCTCGCACCCGACCGCTTCGAGGGTGAGGGCGAGCACCTCGGCGTCTTGGGGGCGGTCGGCAGCGACCACGACGGAAAGCCCGCGGGTGACAGGTCGCTCGTTGATGGAAGGGCGAACGACAGGGGTGGACAGCGCTGCCATGCCATACTCCACTAAATTGGTCTTCTTAGTAGTGTATCACGAAATTGCCGCAGAAGCAAGTCCGTAGCTGCCGGCCGGTTCCCAAAACGTCAGGTCGGGTCACCGGGAAATTCTCGTCCCGACTTCCGACAAGCACGGGGGCGAAGGACCACTTGGAGCCCGCCTCGGTTGGGTCGAAGCGGCGGAAGACGGAGCGGGAGCCGGGAGGCCGGTGCCCCCGCGATGGTGCCTTGGCTGGGCGTCAGAACTCCCAGCCGCCCGGCTCACCCCCGGCCCGCGACCCCGCCGCCTGCCACACCGCCCGCGCCACCCCGTTCGGGGCGAACCGGACTGACCCGTCCATGAAGAGGACGTTCACCCCGCCCGGGTGGTAGCTCCGCGCGGCCGTCGCCCCATAGCTCAGCCGCGTCCCCGACACCCCAAGCCGGCTGCTCATGAACCCGGTGTCCATCGTCGTCGTGCCGCCGGGGTAGACCATTTTCTCGTTCGGCCCGAACGTCGTCGCCATCCCGGTCTGGACCATCATCCCGTTCACCCACTGGGTGTGCCCGACCTCTGGGTCGAACGTCCCCCCGTAGGCGAGACAGTCCGCGGGGGTCGCCGGGGCCGGCGCGCCGGGCGTGTTCGGCGCCCCGCCGTCGGCCAGCAGCGGCTCGTGGGCCTTCACCTCGGCGACCCCGAACGTGGTGCTCAGCCCGTCCGGGTAGTCGGCGTGCCGCATCTTCCGGTTGACCCCGAACGCCCCGTCGCCGACCCGCTGGTTGACCGGGTCGTAGACGAACCAGTTCCCGTAGTTGACCGCGTAGTTCGACGGCTGGTAGGTCAGCGGGGGCACCTCGTACGGGCGGTCGTTCACCTCGCTCGGGCAGACGAGCAGCTTGACCCGGGTGGCCGTCACCTGCGGCTGCGCCTTGTAGCTGGCCGCGAAGTTGATGAGACGCTGGAGGTTCTCCTGTTCGACATACGGCAGGAGGAGGGCGTGGACCGACCAGCTGTCGGCGGGCGCCCCGACCGGCAGGGTACAGGCCGGCGGGAAGTAGCCGAGGGCCGACTCGTGGCCGTGCAGCGCCAGCCCGAGCTGCTTGAGGTTGTTCTGGCAGGACGCCCGGCTCGCGGCCTCGCGGACCTTCTGGACGGCGGGGAGGAGCAGCCCGATGAGCACCGCGATGATGGCGATGACGACGAGCAGTTCGATGAGCGTGAACCCGACCCGGCGCGTCTCCATGACCGACTCCTGAACCCGTGGCGGGCGAACCGGGGCGGGGAGAGCGCCACCTCCGGGAGAATACCCGTCGGGACATTAGTAGTCCAAACAGGTATTGTCCGAACGAGAAGATGCCGAGCGCGTCAGGCGAGGAGGGGTGGCCACTGCTTGTCAATGCCCTCTCGTTCGACCCCCTTCGCCTCGTTCAGAGCAACTCCGTGCTGGCCGGCCACCGCATGAGGGTCACGCCCCAGACCGTCGGAAGCACCAACTACTCCGACTTCGTGCGGCGTAGAGCACGGCCTACGGCACCCTCGGAGAACCCCACCTTTGCGCTGATTTGGCCGATGGTTAGCCCCTGCTCACGAAGTTCGAGAATCTGCGATAGGACTGTGTCAGCCGAGTCGTAGGGCCGTCTCCGGATGCCCTTGGCTGCGAGTACGCGAGCGACCTGCTTGCGGGTGAGGCCGGTCTCGCGGCCAATCTGGCCGGGCAGCAACCCGTCCTTATGGAGAGCGATGATTTTCGCCCGCACTTCAGGGCTGATGTGCTTGCTGACCTGCGGGACGAGGTGGATGGTGAAGGCGACCGGCAATGTGCAGACTGGTCCACCTGCGACTGAGCATCTTGAACCACGTCCCGACGGCGACGCTGTCACGAACGAACCGGACGCTACCGTCGCCGAGCGCGACCTGCACGCCGCCGGTGTGCATGCTCCGCGCCGTGGCCTGCTGGAACCCGCAGTTGCACGCCCCCATCTTCTTCTGCGGGGCGTCCACGCGGTCCGGGCAGTCGTCGGCCGGGGACTCGGTCGAGTTCGGGTTCTTGCAGTCCCACCCCACCCCGGCGATCACACTCGCCCCGGTGTACCCCACCGCCCTTGTGCCGCGCGGGTCGGCTGCCGACAGTTGTGCCCCGATCCGCACCTCGGTCAGCATGACCGTGTTCGACGACCCGTCCTCGACCCGATTGATGCTGGCGCCCCAGTTGATACACATCAGCCTGCCGCCGCTCGTGCCGATGGGGACGCCAAGGTCGGTCGGGTTGTTCTGGTTCTGCGGGCTGGCGCCGTTCTCGCTGCTCGGGTAGCTGGTGCTGCTCTGGTGGATGCCGCCGGCGTTGCAGGCGTAGTTCCCTCGTGCCCACCCGCCGCCGTCGTCGGACCAGGGCGAATCGGCCCCGCTGTCCGACGGGCACTCCAGCGTGGGAAGGCGGGTCTCGCCGACCGCCTTCCAGGCCGTGTTCCCGTCCGCCCGGTACGCGGCGATGTTCGACGAGTCGAGGTTGTAGAGGTTGCCCTGCTCGATGTCGGGCCGGATGAGGACGACCCAGTTCGGCCCGAACGCCTGGCCCGACGCCGCGACCCGGCTGACCCCGGAGTGGAGCTGGATCGACACCGGGAACTGGCCGTTCCGGTCGTGGTAGCTGTGGCAGGCGATCCCGAGTTGCTTGAGGTTGTTGGCGCACTTGGCGCGGGCGGCGGCCTCGCGGACTTTCTGCACGGCCGGGAGCAGCAGACCGATCAGGATGGCAATGATGGCGATGGCGACGAGTAACTCGATCAGCGTGAAGCCAGCGTTCCGATGGGGAGTCATCAGAAGCCTCCTGGGAGGGGGGACGCACCGACCGGGCCGCGGGGTGGCCCGGGTGGGCGGGTGCGCACTACGGAGGAAATCGGGAAGGAATGTGAGCCGACCGTAACAATACCCGATTGATTGAACGATCGCTAGACACTCCGCGCAGAGTTGTGACCGGTGTGCCGGTCGGGGGTGGTGTTCGTCAGCCGCCGGTGGTCACGCCTTCGTTCACGCGCACGGCCCGGTAGGTGGTGCGGGTACAGCGGAAGCCGAGGCGCCGGTACATCCGCACCGCCGGCTCGTTCCGCGCCGTGACCTCCAGGAACACCCGACGGACGCCGACGGCGGCGAACCCGGCGAGTGCCTTCAGCAGCAGCGCCCGGCCGATGCCGCGGCCGCGGAACTCGGGCACGACGCCGACGTTCTGGATCGCCCCGAGACCGGTGTCGTCGATCAGCCCCTGGATGGTCGCCACGCACCCGAACGCGAGCGCCGACCCGTCGGTCTCGGTCCCGACGAGCCACGTCGCCTGCGGGCAGAACCCGACCCGGCTGCGGATCGCGCGCATCAGCTCGTGGCACCCGGCGAGCGACCCGAGGCACGGGAAGACCGCGGTGTCGAGCTCGTCGAGGAAGCAGAGCGCCTTCACCTCGGCGTGGGTGGCGAGGAGCGACTCGTGCCACGGGAGCCAGTGACAGGCGGCCGGGAGGTGCGCCGGGAGGAGTCGGCCCGCGTCGTCGGCGACGCCGGACGGGGGGCGGCGGAGGTCGATCTCCATCCGGTAGCGTTTGAAGTAGTCGTACTTCCGCATCGGTCGGTCCGCCCGCGGCGAGGCTGACGTGCATCGTACCCGCCGCCCGCTCGCGGGTCAAAACCCGTCACAGCCGCGACAGGAGTCCGATCAGAAGGGTGAGCACGCCGAGGGCCGCGGCGACGCCACACCCGGCCGCGACCACCCACCACTGACCCCACCGGACCGGCCCGCCCGGCACCACTTCGGCGACCAAAATCGGCTCCGCGTCCCACAGCCCGGGGTCGCTCCCGGGCGTGTCTACGACGGCGACCGTTTCACGCGTGGTGTGCGGCCCGGGGTCGCCCGACGGGCGGGAGAGAGCGTCGCCGGCCCAGCGCTCGAGGGCGCCGCGCACCCACTCGGCCGACGCGGGGCGGTCGGCCGGGCGCTTCGCCATCAAGGCCCGGACCAGCGCGACGAGTTCGGCCGGCGCGGCGGGGTTGAACTGTTCGAGCGGCGGCGGCTCCTCGGCGCGCTGCCACCGGATCTTCTGCTTCGACGTGCCGCCCGGGAACGGCGGCACGCCGGCCAGGGCGAAGTAGAGCGAGCACCCGAGCGCGTACAGGTCGGCTGCCGGGCCGACGGCGGTCGGGTCGGTCGTCTGCTCCGGGGCGATGAAGTCCATCGTGCCGAGCACGTACCCCCGCGTGCCCAGGATCGCCGGGTCGTCCGGGAGCTCCTCGCCGACGATGATGGCGAGGCCGAGGTCGAGGATCTTCGCCCGGCCCTCCGGCGTGACCATGACGTTCGCCGGCTTGAGGTCGCGGTGGATCAGCCCGCGGGCGTGGGCGTGGTCCAGGCCGGCGGCCACGTCGGCGAAGACGCGGGCGGCGTCGGGCGCCGGCAGCGGCCCGCCGCCTTCGACGAGCTGCCGCAGGCTGAGCCCGGGCACGTACTCCATCGCGATGTAGTACGTTCCACCCTCCTCACCCGCGTCGAACGTGCGGGTGACGTTCGGGTGCTCCAGGTGACGGCCCAGTTCCATCTCGCGGCGGAACCGGGCGAGCGTCCGCCCTTCCGCCCGACTCGGCGACAGGATTTTCAGCGCGAGCACTTCGCCCGCGCAGTCGCGCCGCCGCGCGAGGTAGACGGCCCCCATCCCGCCGCGGCCGATCGGGGCGAGCACGACGTACGGGCCGAGGAAGAACCCCTGCCACCGCCCGGCAAGGAGCTTGACGGCCTGAAAGTGCGTGATCGCCTCGACCGCGACGAGGTGGTCCGCCATCGCCCGCGCCGTGGCGCGCGAGCCCGGCGGCACGGCAGCGAGGTCGGCGGCGCCGACGAGGCCGCTGCGCCAGACGGTGCGAGCGAACTCGTCCGGCGTCGGTTCGGGCCGCGGCCGGTTGCCCGACGGGCGGGCGCGCTCGCCGGGTGTCGGGTCGGCCATCGGGTCGGTATCCAGAAGAGTACGCCTCATCGTAGACCGCCCGCAGGCGCCCGTCCACCGACCCCGCCTTCCCGCCGGCGGCGGACTCGGGTAAGAAAGACTGAATCCGTCGTTCGCCCCCGGAGCGAGCAGTGTCGAAGCACCTCGACGTTGACCTCGAACGCCTGCACCGCTCGCTGTTGCGGATGGCCGGGTACGTCGAGGACGCGGTGGTCACCGCCGCCACGGCCCTGCGGTCGCGCGACCCGGAGGCGTGCGCCCGCGTCGTCACCGGCGACGCCGACATCGACCGGCTGGAGAACGAGGTCCAGGACGAGTGCCTGAAGATCCTGGCGCTCCACCAGCCGGTCGCGGTCGTGCTGCGGCGGATCAGTGCGGTCCTGATGATTACGACCGACCTGGAGCGGATCGGCGACCTGGCCGTCGGGATTGCCGAGCGGGCGGCGGTGGTGTCGCGGCCGCCCTATGTGCCGATCCCGGAGGCGATCGAGGGGATGACCCGGCGGACGCTGGAAATGCTCCGCGCCAGCCTCGACGCGTTCGTGAACCTCGACACCACCACCGCCGCGCGGGTCATTCGGGCCGACGACGACGTGGACCACGACAACGCCCAGATCATCAACGGACTGGTCGAGCGGATGCAGGCCGACCCCGCACTGGTCGAGCCGGCGCTGTCGCTGTTCACCGCCGTCCGCAACCTGGAGCGGATCGCCGACCACGCCACCAACATCGCCGAGGACGTGATCTACCTCGTGAACGGCGAGATGGTCCGCCACCACCCCGAGGCGCTCAAGGGGTGACCGCGAGCCGGTCCAGTTCCGTTCGCACCGCCACGACCGTCGCCGGGTCCGCTCCACCAAAGGAGCCGTGAACCTCGGCGCACCCGGTCGCCCGCACCAGCGCCGCCACATTCCCCGGCCCGACGCCGCCGCCCGGCAGCACCGCGACCCGCCCCGCCGCCCGCCGCACCAGCGCCTGAAGTGCGGTGGTCCCCTCCGCCGCCGTCGCCGCCCCGCCGCTCGTTAGCACCCGTGTGAAACCCAGGTCGATCGCCATGTCTAGCCCGGCGTGAAGATCCGCGAGTTCGTCGAAGCAGCGGTGCAGCACCGCCTGGCCGTCGGCGGCTCGCACCAACTCCGCGCACCGGTCGCGGTCGAGCTCGCCGGTGGTGGTCAGCGCACCGACCACGACAGCGGTCGCGCCGTGCGACAGGAACCAGTCGGTATCACGGCGCAGCTCCCGGAACTCCGTCGGGGTGTACACGAAGTTCCCCGCCCGCGGCCGTACCAACACGCACACCGGAAGCCCCGCGTTTAACGTCCGCACGAACACATCCCGGGCCGGCGTCACGCCACCGACTTCGAGCGCCCGGCAGAGCTCCAGCCGGTCGGCACCGGCCGCCACCGCGGCGGCCGCCTGCTCGGCGGAGGTGACGCACACTTCGAGCAATAGACTGGTCGGCATGGGACTGCTCAAGCTCGCCGGCGGCACGGTCCACGACCCGGCGAACGGGATCGACGGTGAAATCCGTGACATCTGGATGGACGGCGGGTACATCGTCGCGCCGCCGGCCGACGGCGCCGCGGCGCGGGTGTTCGACTGCTCGGGGCTGGTCGTGATGCCGGGCGGGGTGGACATCCACGCCCACATCGCCGGGCCGAAGGTGAACGTCGCCCGCAAGCTCCGTCCCGAGGACCGCCGCGACCACCCGCCCTTCCCCCGCACCGACCGGCTGCGCTCGGGCACGATCGGCAGCACGCCGACCACGTTCGCCACCGGCTATCTGTACGCCGGGCTCGGCTACACGGCCGTCTTCGACGCTGCCATCCCGCCGCTCGGCGCCCGGCACACGCACGAGGAGTTCCACGACACGCCGGTCATCGACAAGGGCTTCTACGTCCTGGTCGGGAACAACCACTACGTCATGGACCAGATCGCCGCCGGCGAGCGCGACCGGCTCCGCGCGTTCCTCGGCTGGCTGCTGCACGCCACGCGCGGCTACGCGCTCAAGGTGGTGAACCCGGGCGGGGTCGAGGTCTGGAAGCAGGGCGCCGGCGGGCTCGTCGGGCTGGACGACCTCGTCCCGGGGTTCGGCGTCAGCCCGCGTGCAATCGTCCGCGAGACGGCCCGCGCCGCGGAGGAGTTATGCCTGCCGCACGCCCTCCACGTCCACTGCAACCAGCTCGGGATGCCGGGAAACTGGGCGACGACGCTCGACACCATGCGCGCCGTCGAAGGGCACCGCGGCCACTTCACCCACGTCCAGTTCCACAGCTACGGCGGCGGGGCGGACGACGAGGGGACGTTCCGCTCGAAGGTGCCGGCGCTCGCGGAGTACGTCAACGCGCACCCGAACCTGACGGTGGACGTGGGGCAGGTGTTGTTCGGCGAAACGACCTCGATGACCGGCGACGGCCCGCTCGGGCACTTCCTCCACAAGGTCACCGGGCGGAAGTGGTTCAACGGCGACGCCGAGTGCGAGGCCGGGTGCGGGATCGTGCCGATCGAGTACAAGGAAAAGAGCCTCGTCCACGCGCTGCAGTGGGCGATCGGGCTGGAGTGGTATCTCCTCGTCGAAGACCCGTGGCGGGTGTGCATGAGCACCGACCACCCGAACGGCGGGTCGTTCCTCGCGTACCCGGAGATCTGTGCCCTGCTGATGAGCTGCGACTACCGGCGTGAGGTGCTGAAGCGCCTCCCGGAGCGCGTCCGCGAGCGCTGCACGCTGCCCGACCTGACGCGCGAGTACACGCTGAACGAAATTGCGATCATCACCCGTGCCGGCCCGGCGCGGACGCTCGGGCTGACGCACAAGGGGCACCTCGGCGTCGGCGCCGATGCGGACGTGACGGTGTACACCCCGGCGGCCGACCGGCGGGCGATGTTCGAGCTGCCGCGGTACGTGTTCAAGGCGGGCGAGTTGGTCGTGGAGCACGGCGAGCTGCGGGCGGTGCCGTTCGGCCCGGCGCTGGTGGCGCGGCCGGACTACGACCCCGGCGTCCTGCCGCACGTGCGCCGGTGGTTCGAGGGCGCGTACTCGCTGGCCTTCGACAACTACGCCGTCGGCGCCGAGTACGCGACGCACGGCGAGCGGGTGGTGAGCGGCCGGGCGGCGGGTGGTAACCTGGGTGGATGAACCCTTTTCGCCCGCGGAGAACGGCTGGTGCGCCTGCTCATCCACACCGTCGCGGTCGCGCTCGTTGTGGTCGGGGTCGGCCCCGCCCTCCGGGCCGACGAGGCTGCCGCCGTCGCGGCGCTGAAGCAGCTCGGGGCCGGTTTCCAGGTCGACCGGGCGGTCAAGGGGGAACCGGTCGTTGAGGTGCGGCTGTTCGCCAGGAAGACCGGCCAAGACGGCATCCGGCACCTGAAGGATCTGCCGCACCTCCGCCGGGTCGAGCTGCAGAATACACCGGTGTCGTTCGAGAACGTCAAGCTCCTCGCCGCCCTCCCGCGGCTCGAACGACTGGGCCTGTACGGCACCGGGCTGACGCCGGACGGGCTCCGGGAACTGACCCGGCTCAAGAACCTGAAGTCGCTCGACATCGGGTTCACCGACGTCCGCGACGAGTCGCTCGCGCTCCTCAAGGCGTGGCCGGACCTGGAGGAGCTGAGCCTCAGCAACGGCTCGCGGTTCACCGCCGCGGCGTACAAATACCTCGCGGGGTTCCGGAAGCTCAAGACGCTCGACCTGACATCCAACTTCGACCTCACCGACGCCGCGCTCGCCGACATCACCGACCTGCCCGAGCTGGCCGAGCTGCGGCTGCGGACCACGCGAGTCACCGACCCCGGGGTGAAGGCGCTCGGCCGGTTCCCCAAGCTCAAGCGGCTCGACCTCCAGGGCGCCCCGGTCACGGACGCGGTGCTGCCGGCGCTCGCCGCCCTCCCCGAGCTGGAGTACCTGGGGCTGGCCGGCGCGAAGGTGACGGACGACGGGTTGAAGCACCTGACCGCCGCCCCGAAGCTGTGGGAACTCGACCTGGGCGGCACCGCGGTCTCCGACGCGGGGGTCAAAAATCTGACCGCCTCCAAGAGCATGTGGGTGGTGTGGGTGCCCGGCACAAAGGCGACCGAGGCGGGCACCGCCGACCTGAAGACGGCCGGCGGGCGGAAACTCGTTGTCCGGTTCCGTTGACACACGGCCGGTGCGGGTTGGAATCGTCGGCGACGTTCACTCGGCGGTCTGGTGGTGCCATACGCACTTTCCCCGGTCTCGCGCGAACCCGGCCCCGCTGACTCGCGTCCCTGGCGGTTCTGGACCGCCGGTCGGCGCCGGCGGCCGTTCCTCACGGGGGTGCCCATGTCCGACCGAACCCGGCCGTGCGAGGTCTGCGGCGAGCCGATCGACCCGGAGCGGATCGACGTCCTGCCCGAGACGCGGCTCTGCACCGAGCACGCGAAGCAGGTCGCCAGGTACGGCGGCGAGTTCCTGCTGACCGCCACGCAGTCCAGCCTCGGCAAAGACGGCAGCCTGAAGAAGAACTACGGTGACGTGTCGGTCAGTCGGAAGCGCAACACCGAAGGCGTGCGGAGGCTGATCGACGACTACGACCGCGGCCGGAAGGGATGACCGTTACGGGCCGCCCGCGGCGTGGCCGCGGGCGCCGCCCGCGGGTATCCTCACCCGACCAATCACCCGCGTGACGCCATGAAGCTCATCCTCGCCGTCATCAAGCCCGAGAAGCTCGACGCCGTGAAGGAGGCGCTGAACAAGGTCGAGGTGTTCCGCCTGACGATGGTGGACGTGCTCGGGTTCGGTCGGCAGAAGGGGCACACCGAGGTCTACCGCGGCCACGAGCTCACGGTCAACATGCTGCGGAAAGTGCAGCTCCAGATCGCGGTCAACGAGGACTTCGTGGAGCCGACGGTGAACGCGATCATGGAGGCCGCCCGGACCGGCCCGGAGGGCCGGATCGGGGACGGGAAGATCTTCATCCTCCCGCTCGAAGACTGCATCCGCATCCGCACCGGTGAGCGCGGGCCGGAGGCGATTTAGTGAAGGATGAGGGCGGAAGGGTGAAGGATGAGCCAGAAGGCGGACAACCGCCCGGTTCGTCCTTCACCCTTCCGCCCTCATCCTTCACGCGAGCCGGTACGGCGCCCGGTACGGCCGCGTCAGCATCGCATTCGCCTCGACGTCGCCGACGATCTGCTCCTTCGCCGCGTCCCAGGTGAGCTTCCGGCGCGTCCGCAGCGCGATGTTCCCGAGGTGGCAGACGGTCGCGCTGCGGTGGCCGATCTCGGCCTCGCAGATCGGGGCGCGGCGCGACCGCACGCAGTCCAGCCAGTTCTGGTGGTGGTTGCCGCTCACGTACAGCCGCACGTCGCCGGTCGGCAGGGCGTAGGGGTCGGCGACGCGCTCGCCGTTGAGTGTCACCGTCAGCCCACCGCGGTTGACGTGGAGCGTGCCGCGCTCGCCCTCGAACGTCACCCCGCCGGGGAACCCGCCCGCGCCCAGGCTGCACCGGAGCGTGACGTTGTTCGGGTACGTGTACGTCAGGCTCGCCCGCTCCGGCGTCTCGAACCAGCCGTCGCGGTGGAACGTCGCCGTCCCCTCGACCGCGGTCGGGCCGGCGGCATCCATCCCGAGCCCCCACTGGGCGATGTCCAGGTCGTGGGCGCCGAAGTTCGTCTGCTGCCCGCCGCTGTAGTCCCAGAAGAACCGGAACAGGTAGTGGACGCGCTTCTCGTTGTACGGCCGCTGCGGCGCCGGCCCGAGCCAGGCGTCGTAGTCGAGCGCCGCCGGCGGCTCGCCGTCCGGCACCGCCGGGCCGCGGAAGTTCACGGCGGGGAGCCCGACCTTCACCGTGCGAATCGCCCCGAGGGCGCCGTTGCGGACGAGCTCGCAGGCGTGACGAAAGCCGCGGCTCGAGCGCTGCTGGCTGCCGGTCTGCACGACGCGGTTGTGCCGCTTCGCGGCCTCGGCGATCGCCCGCCCCTCGCTCACGAACAGCGTCAGCGGCTTCTCGCAGTACACGTCCTTGCCGGCCTGACAGGCGTGGATCGTCGGCAGCGCGTGCCAGTGGTCCGGCGTCGAGACGAGGACCGCGTCCACGTCGCGGCGGTCGAGGAGGCGGCGGTAGTCGGCCGCGGTGACCGGGGCACTGCCGGCGGCCTTCTCCACGATGCCGGCGGCCTCGGCGAGGTGGCCGCGGTCCACGTCGCAGACGGCGACGACGTTGCGGATGACCGCCCGCATGTTCCCCTTCCCCTGCCCGCCGACGCCGACGCAGGCGACGCGCACCCGCTCGCTCGGCCGGTCCTGGCCGAGGGCGGCGCGGTACGTCCCCGCGCCCAGCCCAAGAAACGCTCCGCCCGCCACGCCCGTCCGCAGGAAGCCGCGCCGCGTCTGCCGTGTCATCGCACCGCCCCCGGAGAGAAGATCACCCGTACTCTACCCCGCCCGGTGGTGGGGGCCAGCCGCGCCGGTTTTTCGCGTAAGAGGGGCGTATGGCGGATCGGTATACCCGTCGCCGGACGGAGTCGCTAAACCCGGCGGCGGCCGTGGGCCGATTTCGATGACGCCCGACCCCGTCCGTCCGGTCCGGGAGGCCGCGATGAATCCCCTTGCTCCGCTCGTGTTCGCCGCCCCGTCCGCCCCGAACTTCGAGCTGCTCCGCAGCTCCGGGTGGGCGATCGCGTCGTTCACCGGGTCGTACTGCGTCGCCTGGCGCGGGCGCGACGAGGTCGTGTTCGAGTGGCGCGGGGGCGAGTGGCACCGCGTCGGCGGGCGGGCGTGCGGGGCGGCGGCGTGAACCGGGTTGACTGGGCGAGGCGGTCGGGGTAGTTGTGGGGCGCTGGCACTTCGAGGGACTGCGATGAACCCCGCGCCGATCCAGTCGTACCCGACGTTCTGGGACGCGATCCCCGTCGAAGACCCCGCCCCGCCGCCGCGCCCGGCCGCGGACGAGGCCTACGCCCTGTTCGCCGACGCGGTCGAGAACACCCGGCCTATCACGCTGTCGGTCGAGCAGACCGACGTGGGCTGAGCGGTGGCGGACCGGTTTTACACGCCGGACTCGCTCGTGCCCGGCGAGTACGTCCTGACCGGCGCCGAGGCGCACCACCTCGCGACCGTGCGCCGGTTCGGACCCGGCGACCGCGTTGTCCTCTTCAACGGCGACGGCCACGACCACCCCGCGGAAGTCGTCGCCGCCGACCGCAAGCGAACCCTTCTAAACGTCTTCCCCGCCGTCACCGCCGACCGCGAGCTCCCCTTCCCGCTCGAAATCGCCGCCGCGCTGCCGAAGGGCGACCGTGGTGATTTCCTCGTCGAGAAGCTCACCGAACTCGGCGTCACCCGACTCACGCCGCTCCAGACCGAGCGCACGGTCGTGCAGCCGCGCGAGACGCGGCTCGACAAGTTGCAGCACGCCGTTGTCGAGGCGAGCAAGCAGTGCGGGCGGAACGTGCTCATGCGCGTCGCGCCGGTGACGCGGTGGGCGGCGTTCCTGGCGGCGCCGGACCTGCCGGCGCTTCGGCTGCTCCTCCACCCGCCGGCGGAGAGCGCGGGGCGTGTGCTGCCGGGGTTCAGCGCGGGCGCGGGGGGCGTCGTGGTCGCGGTCGGTCCGGAGGGCGGGTTCGCACCGGCGGAAGTGGAAGCGGCCGAGGCGGCGGGGTGGGTGCGGGTCGGACTCGGGCCGCGGGTGCTGCGCGTGGAAACGGCGGCCGTCGTGGCCGCCGGGTGGTTCGCGGCCCCGCGCTCCTGAGTGCGGGGCCGCAAGCGTGTCGCGGGCGGGTCAGTTGCCGTTGAGCAGGTCGTTGATGTCGATCCCGTTGTCGCCCGACGTGGCGGACGAGCTCGCGGGCTTGTCCGGGTCGATGAAGTCCGACGGGTCGAACTCCTGCCCGACGGTCCCCTCCGGCGACCCGAACGGGGCCACGAAGATCGGCCGGGCGGCGGTCGTGGTCGGTCGGTCGCCGACGCGGATCTCGATCCCCGCGCGGTCGGCCGTGTCGCCGGCGAGGAACGTGCCGACGGACGCGGCGGTGGACGCGTTGAACAGCGACACCGCCGGACCGGCGCCAGGGCCGAACGATGTGACGATCATCTGTCCCTTGCCGGTGAACACGTCGCCGAGGTCCACGTCCACCCCACCCCGGAGGTCGTCGTCGCCGGCGAAGAAGTTCAGTAGTTCCTTGCTCTGCTTGAAGTCGAGGAGCGTCACCCGCGGGCCGCCCGAGTTGCCGGCACCGACGAGTACCTGGTCGTAGCCGAGGTTCTGTGCGTCACCGACCTGGACGTACAGCCCGCCGCGGAAGCTGGTCTCGAACACGCTCGCGGTGCGGATCACCTGGCCGGTCTGCGAGTCGAGGACGTTGATGACGCTCGCCCCGCCGAACCCGGGGACCACGACGACGTCCTCGACGCCATCGTCGTTCACGTCGCCGGTGGCCACGCGGACGCCGCCGGTGAATCCGCCGAACACGGTGACGCTGAACCGCACCGAGCCGTCGGCGTTCCGCGCCGTGACGGTGCCCGGGGTGCCGGCCGCAGAGCCGGTCACGGTGAACGCGCCGGTGTTCGGGCCGGGCGGGGTCGTGGTCGCGGCGGTGACGGTGAGGCGGACGACCTGGGTGTCGTAGTTGTCCGCCTGGTCGGCCTGGCTCGACATGCGGACGCCGATCTTGAACTCGATCGTGCCCGTGAACCCGGCGGCCGGCGTGAGCGTGATCTGGCCGGTGGCCTGGTTGATCGACACCGTCACGTTCGACGGGCTGCCCGTGAAGCCGGCGGCGTTCGAGCGGACGGCGATGGTCGTGGCCGCGCCGGACACGACGCTCGTCACCGGCACGGTGAACGTCACCGGGGTGCCGGCGCCGGTAGTCTGGTCGGGCACCGGGGTGGTGATGAACGCCTTGGTCGTCGTGCCCGGGTTCGCCACGCTCTGTACGGCGAACGTCTGCGTGGTCGGCCCGGTCCCGTCGTTCGAGGTCACGGTGACGTTGGCGGTCCCGAGGAAATTGGCGGCGGGTGTCAGCTTCACGACCGCGTTCTTCGTGTCGGTGAACACCGCCGCGGAGTTGATCCGCAGCGCCGTCGTCGGGCTGCTCCCGCTGCGCGGCGTGTTCCGCATCTTCTGGAGCGTGTCGAACCCGTCGGTGACGATGCCGAAGATGGTGTGGTTGAAGTTCAGGAACTGGATCTGGTCGGCGAGCGGGCGGTTCACGTCGGTGATGAAGAACTGTGAGTCGTTGTTGTCGTCGGTGGCGTTGGCCGCGGCGACGAGCCCACCGCTGACGAACCGCACGTCGGCCCGGTACTCGTCCGGCAGGTCCGGGAGCGGCGACCCGCCCGACCCGTCGCCGTTCGGCGAGCCGCCCTGGATGATGATGTTCTCCTGGGCGTTGCCGCTGAACAGGTCGTCGACGCGGTGGAAAATCTTGCCGTTGTAGAACCCGGACGTGACGAGGTCGATGACCCGCTGCGTCAGCAGCGGCGCCACGTCCTCGAACAGCCGGATGGTGATGCTCCCGTTGAACGGGGCGCCGGACGCGTCCACGCCGGACACGTCGAACCGCACGCTGCGCCCGCCGGTCAGGATCGTGGCGGTGACGTTGGCGTTGTCGGTCGTGACGGTCGTGGTCACGGCGCCGGCCGGGGTGTTCGTCACGTTCACCGGGACGAGGACCGGAACGTCGTTCGGGATTTGTGGCTGCGAGATCGTGCCGAGGGTAACGGCCGGAACCTCACGGGCCTCCAGCGGCTCGAACCCGAGCACGCCGCGGCGGACGGGACGGGTCGGCGTGCGGGCGGCGAACAGTCGGCGGAGCACCGGGAGACCTCCGGGGTGCGGCGTCGGGTGGCGGTAGCGGCAGAACAGCCCTTCAGCGGGTGAATCCTACGTCGGATACGGACCGGAGAGGGCCACATTCTGTAGACGACCCCGGCGGGCGAAAGGTCGCACCGCTGGCGAAAAAACCGGCGGATCCCACCCCCGTCGTGCGACCCACCTACGCGGGCCGACGGGCAGGTGTTGACCGACGCGGTTGAAACGATTCCCGTCATCCGTCTCGAATCCGACTCGGTCCCACACATCCATAAATCGTCTTCATGACACACAGTCAGATCGACGCTTCCCCCACTTGATCATCTCAAGTCCTGTCACGAGTGGGTGTTGTGTTTACTCGGCATGATGATCCGCCTGTCGCCCAGTGTCGGGGGCCGGCGAACGGCCGGTGTGGTATTTGACACGCCACTCGATGATCGATTTCTGGATGTTGTGAGCGACCGGTGCTCGTCCGTGGCTAATCCAGTCTCAATCCTGAGGTCTAGCCCGGGAACGCCCACGCGGCGGCCGTCGGCCGTGCATGGCTACACGGACCGGCGGTCGCCGGTGGGTGAGGTGTCGGGTTCCGGCGCGGTGCCCCAGCCGGCCGCTCGTGCCGCGGGGGTCGCAGGAGTGACCCTGCTCGGTCGCCCGGACGACCGCCCACGCGGGCGCACCATGACAGTGCATCCCGCGCGGCAAACGGACTGGGGAGGAAGTCACAGTCCGGGTGTGTGCGCCGAATCCTGATACCTCGGCCGCGGTCCGGGC
>JAFKFQ010000663.1 GCA_017308215.1 bacterium
GGAACGCCTCCGCACCCGGGTCGTCGGCGGCGCGGGCGATCTCCATCAGCCGCGTGTGGCAGTGGACGAGGTGCCCGCGCACCGGGCCGGTGGCATCTTGCGCGTCGGCGACGAAGCGCTCGAAGTGCACCCGCGCGTCGGCGGGGCGGTCGAGATTCCACAGCAGCTCGGCGAGGTGCGCCCGGAACATCGGCTGGTCCGGGTGCCGGCGGACGTGCGCCTCCAGGTGCGCCGCCGCACCCGTCTCGTCGCTGCGTTCCAACGCCTCGGCGGCGAGTGTCAGCGGGTCATCGTCGGACGACGCGAGCTCGGGCGGCGGCGGACCGAGGAGCGTCTGGCAGCCGGTGGACGCACACAGCGCGACGAGCAGCCACACCCGCATCGATCGCCCTCCCTTGCAGGAGGAATCGACGGCGCAGGTTGCGCCGATTCAGGCTGGCGGGGCAGCTAGGAGAAGACGGGCGGGAAGCTGGGCAAGTGCGGCGGGTCGTGCGGCGTGCGACGGGTCGTTCGGGCGGTTCTCATTGGTTGCGGGAGAGGCACCCCAGTCCCGAAACCAATGAGCTGGCTACAAAAAAGCCATGCCAGGGGGTGGCAGCGTGTGGAGCGAGCGATTCCGAAACCATTACACCAGCGGCACTTCGGGACCGAGGCTATCAGCCAAAGTCGGTCAGCGCATCGGTTCCGGCTCGGAAATCGCGCGGCTGTAGCGGGCCAGCAGCATCTGCACCGCCTGCACCGTCTGCCACTCGCCGAAGCCGAGGCGGACCTCGGTCCCATCTTCGTTCGATTCGATATTCTCGACGGCGTTCGTCAGCCCGCGGTGGAGGTAGTCGAAGATCTCACTCAGCCGCGCCGCCTGCGCCGGGGTCAACTTCTGGGGCAGCGGCGGCAGGTCGTCGTCGAACGCCGACCACGCCTTCACCGTGGATTCGGGTTCGGCCGGCGGCGGGGGCTGGATCGGGCGCCCGGCGGCCGCGGCGGCGAGTTCCTCGGCGCGGATGGTCTGCGCCTGCGCCCCGCCCGCGGCCGGGATCGCCGCCGCCCGCCGGGCCGCGATCTCCTCCATCGTGCCGAACAGCAACATGCTGCGGCCGATCGACACCTGGTCGCCGGGACGGAGACGGCGGATCTGGATCGCCGCCCCGTTCACCCGCGTCCCGTTGGTGCTGTCCAGGTCGGTGAGGATGATGTCCACGTCCTCGATCTGGATCTTCGCGTGATAGCGGCTGACGCGCTCGTCGTTGAGGCGCAGGCCGTTCCCCTCCTCGCGGCCGATCGTCACAGGCACGGGAAGATCCTTGTACACGCGCCCCTTGTCCACACCTTCGAGGACGAGAAACGTGACCGTGCGCATACCAAGTCCTTGCGGAGTGGGGAGCCCCGGGCCGTGGGGCGCGGCCGGTAATTTGGGTATAGCACAATCCGGCTGGGCGAGCGGGCCGATTCAGCCGATCCCTCAAGTCGGATTCTCGCCGGCCCACACGCCGGTGTCAACCTTAGACCCGATTAGTCGAGCAGGAAAAACGGTAGCGGTGTTTCTCGCTCAGGGTCTCGTGCCTGGTGTCGGCTCCGGGCGACCGGCCGGCGTGAACCGGCCGGTCGCCCGGAATTCCGGTTACGCCTTCGGCCGACGGGCGTAGAGCTCGTTCACGAAGTTCCAGTTCACCACCTGGAACCACGCCTCCACGTACTTCGCCCGGACGTTGCGGTACTTCAGGTAATAGGCGTGCTCCCACACGTCGATCCCGAGCAGGGTGTGCTTCCCCTCCATCAGCGGGCTGTCCTGGTTCGGGGTGCTGGTCACCCCGAGCGGCTTGTTGTCCGGCCCGCCGACCACCAGCCACGCCCACCCGCTGCCGAACTGCCCCAGCGCCCGCGCGGTGAAGTCGCGCTTGAACCCGTCCAGGGTGCCGAAGCTGGCGTCGATCGCGGCGAGGAGATCGCGGGACGGCGCGCCGCCGGTGCCGGGCTTGGCCATCATCCGCCAGAACCAACTGTGGTTGAGGTGCCCGCCGCCGTTGTTGCGGACCGCGGTACGGACGGCCTCCGGCACCTGCGCGATGTTCCGCACCACGTCCTCGATCGGCCGGGCCAGCCAGTCCGGGGCGGCGCCGAGCGCCTTGTTGAGGTTGTCCACGTAGGCCTGGTGGTGGCGGTCGTGGTGGATGGTCATCGTCTCGGCGTCGATGACCGGCTCCAGGTCGCCGGCCGGGTACGGGAGCGGCGGCAGCGTGAACCCGCGCCGGTCCTGGGCCGGGACGCCCCCGGGGACGACGAGGGAGGCGGCGCCGGCGGCGGCGGTCTTCAGAAGGTCGCGGCGGGTGAGCATGGGTGCGTGTCTCGCAGGCGGGTGAGGGCGACGGTCCGCACGGCTGATGGTAGGCGCCGGCGGGCCGGGGTGGAACAAAAATCGCCCCGGACCGGGCACAGCCCTCGGCCCGCCAGGGCTCCGAAATCACGTGAATCGCCCGCGCCCCTCCCACCCGAAGGTGGGGCGCTTGTCACAACCCGCCCGACGGACACAGGGGCCGACTCGGGCGCGACCCGGAGGACCGGTGCCACACCCACGAACCGCCCGGGGAAGCCGGTGGTTCCGCACGGCCGCGTTTTGCACACCGGTGCGGCGCGGGTAGTGTTCGGGACACGTACCCCCACGGACGGGTCGCACGCAAGGCGTATCGGGCGGTTCGGGTTGCGCCGGAGGCGCAACCCGAACCGCACGTGGGGGGTTCCGGCCGGTTCCGGCCCAGCCACGAAAAACTTTGCGGGACTCCGCCCCGTCTTTGGGAAGAGCGGCGGCCTGCCCACCGCCCACCGGCCGTTTCACCCCGGGCCTGCCCGGGCCGCCCCGGACGCGGTTCGTCACACAGGTTCCCGGTACAGGACGCGCACCATGTCGAAGAAGTCGCTGGCTCAGGTCCTCCGCAACTGGGTCGCCCGGGGCAACCGGATCCCGGTGGCCCGCCCGGGCGCCAAGCTCCGGCTGGAGGAGGTCGAGCAGCGGG
>JAFKFQ010000432.1 GCA_017308215.1 bacterium
TAGGAGTTACGCAGTTGACCGGTTTTCGTCTTGCGCCAGGGTCGGACCCGGAGTACGTTCTGCCGGCATGAACCCACCGCGGGTAACAGCCGAGGGCTACACCCAGTTCCTGCTGGCGACCCCACGGGCGAGTACCTGTGCGGAGGCCGCCCGGGTCCAGCCGCCGGGGCCGCGGGCGCCGTCACACGACGCCTTCACCCGACTCCTCCACCGGCTCGAGCCCGAGCCGGCCGAGCGGTGGGCCGAGGTCGCCCCGCTCGTCGACCGGGGGGCCGGGGTGCTGGTGGTCGATGACACCACCCTCGACAAGCCCCACGCCCGGAAGATCGAACTCGTCACCCGCCACTGGTCGGGCAAGCACCGGGCGGCGGTCGACGGGATCCACCTCATCTCCGTCGCCTGGGCGGGGGCCGGCGGCCTGTACCCGACCGACTACCGGGTGTTCCAGAAGGTGGCCGACGGGAAGACCAAGAACGACCACTTCCGGGGCATGCCCGCGACCGCCCACGGGCGGGGGTTCCGCCCCCGTGATGTGCTGTTCGACGGGTGGTACACCGGGCTGGACAACCTCGAGCTGGTCCGGTCGTTCGGCGGGTTGTTCCTCGGCCGACTGAAATCGGGCCGGCTGGTCCGGGTGGGCCGCGGCCCCCCGACCCGGCTCGACGTCCTGCCGATCGCGGAGTCGGGGACGGTGGTCTGGCTGCCGGGGTACGGGTTGCCGAAGGTGTTCCGGGCAGCCGCCCCGGACGGCGGCGCGGAGTACTGGGTGACGAACGACCCGGACCTGGACGCGGCCGGGCGGGAGGAGCTGTCCCGGCCGGCGTGGGCGGTCGAGACGTACCACCGGGGGCTCAAGCCGTACACCGGGGTCGAGCGGTGTCAGGTCCGGGCCGCCCGGGCGCAGCGGAACCACATCGGGCTGGCGCTCCGGGCGCGGGTCCGGCTGGAGTACCACCGCGTGGCCTCCGGGGTGAGCTGGTTCGAGGCCACGTGGGGGGTGATCCGCGAGGCCGTGCGGGCGTACCTCACGGCCCCGACCTACCGGCTTCCGGACATGGCAACTGCGTAACTCCTAACTGGCTCTCGGCCTCGCGGTACACGGTCTGGGCGACGACGACCCGCCGCTGAGCGAATGCCACCTGGCGACGGGCGCGCTCCAGGTCCGCGTCCGTCGCCTGCCCCGCCCGGCACCGGGTGGTGACGGCCGCGAGTTCCGCTTCGATCCGGTCGCAGTCGTCGCGCGTGCGCCGCAGCACGGCCGTGTGATACTCCAGTATCTCTGAGATTTTTAAGATTTCGACGTCGAGTTCGAGTATCGCCTTGGCGATAGCCGGCGTCATCTTCGGCTGTGGCGCCGGCGGCCCGTCCTGCGGGCTCGCGTCCGGCGCCACAGCGAGTGCGAGGGCGGTCGCGGCTAACAGCACCATCCGTGGGCGGGTCATGTACGACTCCTCAGCGGGCGGTCGGGGTGGTCCTCAATAGCTGCGTCTGGAAGCGGACGCGGGCGTCATTCGGGTAGTTCGAGAACCGCACCACCCGGTCGCCGTCGCGCGCCAGGACGAACCCACCCGGGTCGCGCGTCAGCGGCAGCGGGAGGAGCAGTTCGGCGACCACAAGGTCCGGCGAGCCCGCGACCGGCACGCACGGCTGCCGCTTCGAGAACCGGGCGAGGACGTGGCACCCGCGCCGGGCCGCGTCCCACGCCGCGGCGGGCACGCGGTCCCGCGCCGCCCGCCCCGCCCGCGCCAGGTCCACGCCCGCGACGGCGAGCTTGTAGCGCTCGGCCGTCGGGAAGATCACCTCGACAGCGAGCAGCCCGGACAACTCGGCGCCATCGACTCGCTCGACGACGGCGATCTCGGCGGCGTACGTTTCGATCAGCTCCTCACGCCCTCTGATGACGGCCGATCGCGCGAACTGACGTTCTTCCGCCTCGGCGAGCATGGCCCCGTAAACCTGCGCCTCGGGCGGGACCGGTACCTGCCGCTCGGCCTGAACCAGTTTCTCGCGCAGCCGGTCGATCGTGACGGCCAGCGCGGCGCGCTCCCGCTCCTCCTCGTCGAGCCGGTCCTTCGCGCGCGTCAGTTCGGCCCGCATCGCCTTCAGCTCCTCCGACTCCGGTCCCGCCGCCGGCTTCGGCGCCGGCGCGGCCGGCACCTGCGCGACCGCCGGCGCCTCGCGGACGCTCAGCCCGACGCCGGCGCCGAGCGCGAACACCACCGCCAGCCCGGCCGCCGCCACCGTCGCCTTCTGCACCCAAAACATCCGCAGCACCCCGTCCGCGAGCTCGGCGACGGCCGGCGCGACCGCGGCCCGCGTGGCGGTCGCGGCGGTAACGGTGGAGGCAGACAGCGCCGGCGGGACCGCCGTCAGCCCGACCGCCAGCACCGCGGCCGGGTCGTACCCGCCCAGCCGCCCCCGCAGCTTCACCAGCCCGCGCGCCAGCAGCGCCGACAGCGTGCCCTCCGGGCAGCCGAGCCGCGCGGCGGCGTCCCGCCGGCTCCACCCCTGGAGGTGGCACAGCACCAGCGGCGTGCGGTACTTCTCCGGCAGCGCCAGCAGCGCCGCGTCCAGGTCGAGCGCGGGAACGAGCGAGGTCGGCGGCGCGGGAACGGCGTCCGGCAGCGGGGCGGTGCGGGCGAGGCGGCGGGCGTTGCGGCGGCGGACGTTCCGCGCCGTCCACGCCGCCACCCGGTACAGCCACGGGCCGAGCGCCGGGCTCGACGTGAGCCGGCGGGCGCGACGGACGAGCACCAGGAATGCGGCCTGGAAGGCGTCCTCGGCGTCGGTCGGGTCGGGGAGGAGCCGCCGGCAGGCGGCGAGAACGAGGGGGCCGTGGCGGCGGACGAGTTCGGCGAACGCCGCCTCGTCGCGGTCGGTCAGGAACGCACCCAGCAGCGCCCCGTCCGGGCGCGGGTCGGGCGGCGGGCGGAGGCGGGCCGGCCGGGCGGCGGTCGGGGTCATGAATCTATCATGTCGCGGGGGCGGTCGGCGCGTGCAGCGAATTCCGCCGCCCCCGCGCCGGCGTCACGCCGCCGGGGTCGCCTGGCTCATCTGCGCGATCATGTCGTCCATCCGCTTCTGCAGCTCGGCCGGGGCCACGTCCTCGACGTGCGTCGCCACCGTCCAGGCGTGGCCGAACGGGTCGATGACCGTGCCCGAGCGGTCGCCGTAGAACTGGTTCTGCAGCGGCTTCATCACCGTCGCCCCGGCGGCGAGCGCCTTCGCGAACACGGCGTCGCAGTCCGGGACGTAGATGCACAGCCCGGACGGCGTGCCGCCGAGCGCCTGCGGGCTCTTGTTCCCCCAGGCCGGGTTCTCCTCGCCGAACATGATGATCGAGTCGCCGATCTTGATCTCGGCGTGGGCGATCGACCCGTCGGGCATCGGCATCCGCAGCACCTCGACGGCGCCGAACGCCTCCTTGTAGAAGTCGATGGCCTTCGCCGCACCGCGGATCGTCATGTACGGGGTGACGGTGTGGTAGCCGTCGGGAATCGGCTTGACGGACATGGGACGGGCCTCCGGGACGGGAGTGGGGGTGCGACACCGCCCGGAATCTAACATGGTGTACGGATGGGCACAAGTGAATATTCGACGACCATATCGCGAGCGCGGGCGCGCGACCCGCACGACCGACGTGACCGGTGGGTGACGCGGGCGGAAGCCCGCGCCACCCAGGACAACTCCGGTTACGCGAACCAGCCCGTGATCGGCTCACCGGTGCCGGCGGGTCGGGTGAACCCGTCCGCGCCGAGCCGCGTCTCGGGCGCGATCCCCAGCGCGTGCAGCAGCGTCGCCGCGAATCGCTCCGGCGAAACCGGGTCGTCCTTCACGTACCCGCCGCTCTTGTCCGATGCGCCGTGGACGTGCCCACCGCGAATTCCCGCCCCGGCGACGAGCGCCGAGTAGCACGCCGGCCAGTGGTCGCGGCCGGCGCGGTCGATCCGCGGGCTCCGCCCGAACTCGCCCGCCACCACCACCAGCGTACTCTCCAGCAGCCCGCGCACGTCGAGGTCTTCGAGCAACGCCGACATCGCCTGGTCGAGGTTCGGCAGCGCCCAGCCGAGACCGTAGGCGCCGGTGCCGAAGATGCTCCCGAGGCCGGCTCCGTCGCCGTGCATGTCCCACGTCTGCACGTTGCGGAACCGCTCGCTCGGCGGCGTCCCGGCCCACGCCGTCACGCTCACCAGCCGAACGCCGGCCTCCACCAGCCGCCGCGCCGTCAGCAGATTCTGCCCGAGCGGGTGCCGGCCGTAGCGGTCGCGGACAGACGCCGCTTCCAGGTTCAGGTCGAACGCCCGCCGCGCGTCCGGCCCGGCGATCAACTCCGCCGCCCGCTCCTGGAAGCCGCGCAGCGCCGCCGCCTGTCCCGATGTCGCCGGGTCGAGTTGGTTCAACAGGCCGGTGCGGTCGCGGAGGCGGGCGTGCGGCACGTCCGCGGCGGCGTCGAGGGCGCGGACGCGGAAATCCGGCGCGGCCGGGTTGTCGAGGTCGGTGGCAACCCGGAGCGGGCCGAACGCCGGGCCGAGGAACCCGCCACCAAGGTAGCGCGGCTGCACGTCGCCGGCGAGATTCTGGAGCCACACGTACGACGGCACGTTCCGCGTCGCCGGGCAGACCTTCGCCACCACGCTGCCGAGGTACGGTGTGTCCGGGGTCGGGGTCGAGTGCCCGGTCATGGCGACGTGCATCCCGCCGTCGTGCCCGGGATCGCGGTGCGTCATCGACCGCACGAGTAGGAAGCGGTCGGCAAGTCCGGCGAGGCGCGGCAGGAGTTCGCCGACGCGCACCCCGGGAACACGCGTCGGGATTGCACGGTACGGCCCGCGCACCTCGGCCGGCGCATCGGGCTTCGGGTCGAGGCTGTCGATGTGGCTCGCCCCACCATACTGCACGACGAAGATGCACGACCGCTCCGGCACACGGCCGGCGGGCGCGGTGCCGGGCGATCGCGCGTGAAGCAACTGCGGAAGGTTAAGACCGAGCGCGGACACGCCGCCGACGCGGAGCAGGTGCCGACGGGTGGGGCGGGGCGGGAGCGACACGGCGGTCCCCCGGTGACGAGCGGCGGGGAGCGGCGGGAGGAAATTGACTCTCGCACGCCGTCAGGCGACGGTCAAGCACGAAGCCGGCCGGGGTTATCCGTACGGGTGCCGGGTTAGGCCGCGGCGCGAGCCGCGGATAGGCCAGTAAATCCGCGGCTCGCGCCGCCGCCTAACGGCCAGGCGTTCAACGACTTGGTTCACGGCCGCCTCGGATCCTGCGAGATCCACCACCCAGGCGTCGCGGAAGATGGTCAGCTCGTCCGCATCGTTGCGGAAGCGCGTCAGCCCGACGCCGAGCGGCGAGTCGTGCCAGGTGTCGTCGGCGACCCACCCGAGCTCGCCCAGCACGGCCTGGAGCCGGGCGATCGTCTCGTAGTCGTCCGACGCGCACACGTCGATTCGGGTCATTCCCACTCGATCGTCGCCGGCGGCTTGCTGCTGATGTCGTAGACGACGCGGTTCACGCCCTTCACCCGGTTGATGATCCCCGTCGCCACGCGGGCGAGCAGGTCTTCGGGGAGGCGCGACCAGTCGGCGGTCATGAAGTCGTCGGTCTGCACGCAGCGGATGGCGACGGTGTTCTCGTAGGTGCGGCCGTCGCCCATCACCCCCACCGACTGCACCGGCAGCAGCACCGCGAACGCCTGCGAGGTCTTCCGGTACCACCCGCTCTTGTGCAGCTCCTCGATGAAGATCTGATCCGCCTTGCGGAGCGTCTTCAGCTTCTCCTCGGTGATCTCGCCGAGGCAGCGTACCGCCAGCCCCGGGCCGGGGAACGGATGCCGCCACACCACCTCGTCCGGCAGGCCGAGGTCGGTGCCGAGGCGGCGGACTTCGTCCTTGAACAGGTCACGGAGCGGTTCGATGAGCTCGAACCCGAGTTCGGCCGGCAACCCGCCGACGTTGTGGTGAAGCTTGATCGTCGCCGCCGGGCCGTCCGTCGCGCCGCCGCTCTCGATCACGTCCGGGTAGAGCGTGCCCTGCGCCAGGAAGTGCGCGTCCGGGATCGCCTTCGCCTCCTGCTTGAACACGTCGATGAACACCCGGCCGATGATCTTCCGCTTCTCCTGCGGGTCGGTGACGCCCTTGAGTTCCGTGAGGAAGCGCTCCCGCGCGTCGACCGCGTGCAAGTCGGCCTTGAACCAGTCGCGGAACGTGTGCTTCACGACCTCGGTTTCGCCCTCGCGCATCAGGCCGTTGTCGACGTAGATGCACGCCACCTGCGAGCCGATCGCCCTGAGCAGCAGCGCCGCGCACACGCTCGAATCGACGCCGCCGGACAACCCGCAGATGACTCGCTTGTTGCCGACGCGGGCGCGGACCTCTTCGACGGTGCGGTCGATGAACGTCGCCATCTTCCACAGCCCGCGGCAGCCGCACACGTCGAGCAGGAAGTTCCGCAGGACGAGCCCGCCGTGCGGCGTGTGGCTGACCTCCGGGTGGAACTGG
The DNA here is from genome assembly GCA_017308215.1 of bacterium. Lineage (GTDB taxonomy): Bacteria > Planctomycetota > Planctomycetia > Gemmatales > Gemmataceae > Urbifossiella. The sequence continues at coordinate 6,498 of JAFKFQ010000432.1, forward strand.
ATGCCGTAGACGGGCCGCGTCCGGTGCCGCACGCCGGCGTAGGGGCAGGTGTCGGTGGTGGCGAGCGGCTCGAAGTCGGCGTCGGCGAGGTTCTGCACCTGGTCGCCGTGGCTCATCCACACGGTCGATTCGGCGGGGTAGCCGCGGAAGAGCGTGTTGGGGTCGGTGACGGTGAGGGTGGCGCGGCCGTACTCGCGCGACTCCGCCCCGCCGACGGTGGCGCCGAGCGCCCGACAGGCGAGTTGCATCCCGTAGCAGATGCCGAGAACGGGGATGCCGAGGTCGAAGATCGCCGGATCGACCTGCGGCGCCCCGGGCTCGTACACGCTCGCCGGCCCGCCGCTGAGGATGATTCCTTTCGGGGCGAGCTCGCGGACGCGCGCCGCCGTGATGTCGTGGCGGACGACCTGGCAGAAGACGTTGAGCTCGCGCACCCGCCGGGCGATGAGCTGCCCGAACTGGGAGCCGAAGTCGAGAACGAGGACGAGTTCGTCGGTGGGGTCGGACGGCATGGGTTCCGGGTGACAGAGTCGTGTGTGATCGGTTACGGTCCGGCTACATTGCCGCTTGTGACTTCGCGCCGCGGCGCGAAGCTCCGAGCCAGGAAAACTACTCCTTCTTCCCGAACTCCGTCGCCCGCTTCGCGGCGGCTTCCACGGCGTCCATCAGCGCCGCCCGCACGCCGGCGCGCTCCAGCGCGTGCAGGCCGGCGATCGTCGTGCCGCCGGGGCTCGCCACCGCGTCCTTCAGCGCACCGGGGTGCTGGCCGGTTTCGAGCACCATCTTCGCCGCGCCCAGCACCGTCTGCGCCGCCAGCTTCTGCGCCACGTCGCGCGGCAGGCCCGCCTTCACTCCGCCGTCGGCCAGCGCCTCGATCATCACGTACACGTAGGCCGGACCGCTCCCGCTCAGGCCGGTCACGGCGTCGAGCTGCCCCTCGCTCACCCGCACCGCCGTGCCGACCGCGCCGAACAGCCGCCCCACGACCGCCGCGTCCGGGCCGTCGGCGTGCGTCGACGCGGTGGCGTAGCCGCTGGCGCTGGCGCCGACCAGGCACGGGGTGTTCGGCATCACCCGCACCAGTCGCACCCCGTCGCCGACGCCCGCCCGCAGCTGCGCCAGCGTGACGCCGGCGGCGATCGAAACGACGAGGTGCCGCGGTTCCAGCGCCGGCTTGATCTCGGCGAGCACGTCGGCGACCGCGTAGGGCTTCACCGCGAGCACGAGCACGTCGCAGGCGGCGGCGACGAGGGCGTTCTGGGCGACCGTCTCGACGCCGGTGGCCTGGGCGAACTTGTCGCGCGCCGGCGGGTACGGGTCGGCGGCGCGGCAGCGCGGCAGGTCGAGGAGGCCGGCGCGGGACCACCCGCCGGCGAGCGCTGACGCCATCTGCCCGGCGCCGAGGAACCCGACCGCGAACCGCTCGTCCATCACCGCCCCACGGAACGGGAAAACGCCATTGTACACGCCGGGCCGTGTTTGGTGGTTCGTGTTTGGCGTTTCGACCGGCGGGCGAGCCGCGCGAGGCGCACGGCTCGACTCGAAAGGCTAAATACCAAACACCAAACACTAAACACCAAACACGAACACTGGCACTGCGCCCCGCCGGCGGGTATATCTGGCGGGAACCCTCCCGCCGCGCCCGTCCCGGACTCATCATGGGCAACACCGACACGCCCCCCGCCCCTACCCGCACCGGCTGGGCGAGCCTCCGCGACCTGAACAGCTACCAGTGGTTCGTGTTCGCGGTCGCCGCCATCGCCTGGATGGCGGACTGCATGGACCAGCAGCTCTTCAACCTGGCGCGGCAGACCAGCCTCACCGACCTGCTCGGCGGGCCGACCGCGGAGAAGGCTGCGGTCACCTTCTGGGCCACCACCGCCACGTCCGTGTTCCTCATCGGGTGGGCGACCGGCGGGCTCGTGTTCGGCATGTACGGCGACCGCATCGGGCGGGTGAAGACGCTGACGTACACGATCCTCCTGTACTCGATCTTCACCGGCCTCAGCGCCCTGTCGCAGGGGCCGGTCGACTACTGCGCGTACCGGTTCCTGACCGGCCTCGGCGTCGGCGGGGTGTTCGCCGCGGCCGTCGCCCTGCTCGCCGAGACGATGCCGAGCCACGCCCGGCCGTTCACCCTCGGGCTGATGCAGGCGCTCTCGGCCGTCGGCAACTGCACCGCCGCCCTGCTGTTCATCACCCTCGGCCTGCTGGAACTGAACGGCCACCTCGACGCCCTCAAGGGGGTCGGGCTGTCGGCCTGGCGGGTCCTCTTCCTGATCGGCATCGCCCCGGCCGTGCTGGTGGTCTTCATCCAGCGGCGGCTGCAGGAACCGGAGAGTTGGCGGGCGGCGAAGGCGGCGGCCGACGCCGGCACCGGCAAAAAGCTCGGCTCCTACGGCGACCTGTTCGGCGGCGGGTGGGTGACGCGGCACGCGCTCCTGGGGATGCTCCTGGCGTTCGTCGGGGTAGTCGGGCTGTGGGGGATCGCGTTCTTCTCGGTGGACCTGACCCAGCGGATCTTCACCGCCACCTTCTCCGCCGAGGCCGCGGCCCAGGGGCTCAGCGGGAAGCCGGCCGACGACTACATCGCCGGCCAGCGGGTCATCTGGGCCGGGGTCACGTCGCTGGCGATCAACGTCGGGGCGTTCTTCGGCATGTCCGGGTTCTCCTGGCTGGCGACCCGCATCGGCCGCCGCCCGGCGTTCGCCCTCACCCTGCTGGCCGCGGCCGGCAGCGTCGCCCTGGTGTTCACCCAGATGCAGACCCGCACCGACATCATCTGGATGAACGTCCTGATGGGGGTGTGCATGCTGGCCCTGTTCGGCGGGTACGCGGTGTACCTGCCCGAGTTGTTCCCGACGCGGCTGCGGGCGACGGGGACGAGCTTCTGCTACAACGTCGGCCGGTTCATCGCCGCGAGCGGTCCGCTGCTGCTCGGCTACCTGACGACCACGGTGTTCGCCGCCGCCAGCGAGGGCGGGGCGTACCCGGACCGCCCGTTCCGCTACGCCGGGCTGGCGATGTGCAGCATCTTCGCCCTCGGGCTCGTCGTTCTGCCGTTCCTCCCCGAGACGAAGGACAAGCCGCTGCCGGAGTAGCGGCGAACGGCCGGCGTGAGCCGGCTGGTCGGGGCGCGGGCGGGTACTACCATCTCCACACGCGGCCGGGCGATCGCCCGTGCCGCCGGGACAACGACCAGCCGGCTCACGCCGGCCGTTCGCCGGGAGTTTTCATGACGGCGCCGGACTGGCTCTCGAAGCACGACGGGGGGTTGCAGGCGGGGTATCAGCCGTTCGTCACGTTCGTGACGCTCGGCGGGGTGCCGCAGTACAAGCTCGAAGTCCGCCCCGCCGGCGCGGCGTACACCTCCTACGTCGTGCAGTCGGTCAACGGCCGGCGCGTCGACGACGCAAAGGCAAACTACCCCACCGCCGACGCCGCCGTCGCCGGCGGCCTCGACCAACTCCGCACGTCGCTCGGGTGGTAGTGCAGCTGAGAGGTAGCACCCGGTCAAAGTAGGAGGCACACTCCGTGTGCCGTTCTTCTGCACGGCACACGGAGTGTGCCTCCTACTTTTGAGCCGCAACGCCGCTAGCGGCGTTGCATGCTGCCGCCGTAGCTCCCCAGCCCGACCGCGCCGGCGACCTCGGGCGGCAGGACGTAGCGGCTCAGGAAGAACCGCACCGCCTCGTCGCGCAGGAGCGCCCCGGCGTTCACCCGCACCGCCGGGTTCGACACCGTCCCGGCGATCGTCAGCCGGACCGTGCGGTTCGAGAGGAAGTTGCTCACGTCCCTCACGACCGTCAGCGGCACCGGGCCGATCGCCGGCACGCCCAGCCCCAGCAACCGCAGGGCGCGCACGTCCGGGCCGACCTGCCCGGTGTGCGCCACCACATCCAGGTCGAGGCGGCCGCTCGCCAGCGTGATGCTGCCGTCGGCGTACACCTGCGCCGTCGGGTTCGCCAGCGCCAGCCGTTGGATGCGGAACACCCCGCCGGCGAGCGTCGCGCGCACGTCGCCCGACTGGAACGCCCGCGTCACCCCGACCGGGTTCAGGTACGGCACCGCCTGCCGCAGGAGCGGGATCTCGCGCACGGACGCGCCGTTGAGCACCGCCACCAGGTTCCCCGTCAGATCGTTCACCGAGCGCACGTGCTGCCCGGAAATGTCGAACCGGCCGGTGACACGCCCGGCGCCCACAAAGGCGTTCTCGCCGAGGCCCGGCGCCAGCGCGCGGATCGGCACGTCGATCAGCCGAACCTGCCCGCCGACGCGCGCCCCGGGGCCGTCGCCCCAGTCCACGGTGACGCCGCCGCTGGTGCGCCCGGCGCCGGCCTGCGCCGTCAGCTCGCGCACCGCCAGGTGCCCGCCCGCCGCCCCGGCCGTCACCTCGAACGGCACCCGCAGCCCCGTCAGCGCCGCGCCGCCGACCGTGCCGCGGTCGAGCGCCACCGTGCCGGTCAGCCGCGTGGACCGGCCGATGTTCCCGCGCACCACCGCCGACACGTTCCCGACCACCTCGAACTCACCGAACGGCGCCAGCAGCCGCTTGGCGTCGGCGCGGTCGAGCGAGAGCGAGACGAAGTTCCGCGCCGGGTCGTCCACGTTCACCCGGCCGCGGCCGCGCAGGACGCCGCCGGCGATGTAGCCGTTCAGGTCGCGGAGTTCGAAGTAGCCGTCGTTGAGCAGCAGCACGCCACTCACGTCGTCGGCCGTCGCCTCGTCGCCCCAGCGGAGCCCGCGCACGCTGAGGCGCCCGAACCCGGCGGAGAGGTCGTTCTCGTAGTCGAACGTCAGGTCCACGCGGCCGGCGAGCGGGCGGAGTTGATCGACGCGCAGCGCCCCGCCGAGGCGCGACAGGTCGATGTTCTGGATGCGCACCGAGCCGCGCCCGGCCTTCGCGCCGGCCTTCGGCGGCGGGTTCTGCTTCGCGCCGGGGTAGCGGCCCTTCACGTCGAACGTGCCGCCGAGCGTGTGCCCCTCCAGCGAGTACTCGAGGGCGCCGCCGCGGAGCGACGCCTTGCCGACGAGGCGCTCGGCGGGGAAGCCCTGCACCGTGAGCTTCGGCGCCGACAGGTCCACGTCGAGGTCGCCGACGCGCTTGCCGTCCTTCGCCGGCGGGATGGTGCCGGACACCTGTCCGGTGACGGCGCCGGTGACGCGGACGGGGAAGTCGGGCACAAACGCCCGCGCCGCCGCGGCGTCGAGTTCCTTGAACCCGAGCGCGAACGACCCGGCGCGGTCCGCCTTGAGCGGGTAATCGAGCCGCCCGCTGAGCGATCCGCCGAACATCTTCGCGGACAGTTCCGTGATCTGAACGCTGTCCGGGTTCAGTTCCCAGCGCACGTCGAGGTGGTTGGCGGGCGTCTTGTTCAGCGTCAGGTCGGCGGCGGTGACGCGGCCGACGGCGCGATACGTCAGCGGCGCCAGCGTGCCGGTCAGCTTCACCTCGGCGGTCAGCGCGCCCTCGACGGGCACCGGCAGTTCCGCCTCGGGAACGAGCTTGCGCAGGTCCGTGACGCTCGCACCCGTCGCCTTCACCGTGGCGTCGTAGTCGAAGCGGTCCTTCAGTTGAAGCGTGCCGGTTGCCGTGACCGGGACTCCCTCGATCGTGGCGGCGGTGTCGGAGAACTTCACCGCGCCGTTCGCCACGGCGGCGGTGAACGACACGGCCGTCGCCTTGCGCCCGGCGACGGTCAGCGTGTCGCTCGTGAGTTTCGCCGAGGCGACCCACGTCGCCGGGTCTTCGAGCTTGTCGAACGGCGCGCGGAACTCGGCCGTGCCGCTGACGGTGCCGGCGCCCGACACGCCCAGGTCCGGCACCGCGGCGAGGACCGGACCGAGCGGCAGTTTCGTGAGCGTGAGCGACGCGGTGGTGGCGCCGGGCGGGTCGATGGCGGCGCGGGCGGTGCCGCGGAACTCACCGAGTTCGTCTACTCCAGGTTGCGGCACCTTGCCGCGCAGTTCGCTGAGCGTGAGGACGCCGTTCTGGTAGTTCAGCTCGGCGGCGGCATCCCGGACGGTCAGCCCCTCGAAGCGGAGTTCGGGCGACGTGAGCATGCCGCTGAGCTTGTACGACGCGGCCGTCGTCGCCTCGCCGAGCGGCACCCCGAGCTTGGCGCGGAGCGTCACCTTGCCGTCGATCTTGTACGGGATCTTGAGTTCGAGCTGGGTGATGAGCTGCGCGATGTCGATGTCGCGCAGCGACAGCGTCGCCTCGACCGGCGTCTGGTCGGTGCGCTTCGGCTCGGGCGGCTGGAGGAGTACGGCGGCGAGCAGGAGGCGGTCGAGGTCGGTCTTGTTTCCGGAGGTCGGGTCGAGTCCGCGAGACCCGACGCGGGACACGAGCAACGCACGGCGGAGTTCGGAAACGAAAGCCCCTGTGGGTTCGCGTTCACCGCGTGCCGCGTCGGGCACCTGCGGCGCCGCGTCGGGTCTCGCGGACTCGACCCGACCTCCGGGAACGCCGTCGCCCGCGTTCGCGCCCGGCGGCGCCACCGTCGCCTCGCCGAGGTCGAAGTCGAGGCGCTTGCCGTCGCCGCCGAGGGTCACGCCGATGCGCCCCTTGCCGCCCAGGAAGTTCGGCAGCGCGACGTGCCCCGTCCCGCCGCCGAACACCTGCACCTCGCCCTTCGCCGGCACTACCAGTTTCAACTTCGCGCTGCCCGTCAGGAAGCCGTCTTCGAGGCTCAGCTTGCCGGGGAGCTTGCCGCCGAGGTTCTTCAGCCCCCACTTCGCCGGCAAGTCCTTCACCGCGAGACGGTCCACCGACACGGTGATCGGGTCCGCCACCGACGGCTCGCGGGTAAAGTCGTAGCGGCCCGCCAGTCGCGCCTCGCCGCCCGCCAGCGTCCCCGTCGCGGCCGGGCGGCCGTCGGCACCGCCCACATCCACCTTGCCATCGTGGATGCGCACCAGGCCGTTCACCTCCTGGAGCGTCACCTCCGCCGCCGGCAGGCCGAGGGTCGCCGCGCCGATCGGTTGCACCCGCACGTCGTAGCCGATATCGGGCTGCGCGCCGGGGCCGACCGTGAGGTGAATGACCGCCTTCCCGCGCCCCGCCGGCTGGGCGTTGTCCCAGACCTCGCGCGGGATGTACGGGAGCGAGCGGAGCAGGTCGAGGTTCAGCGGCGCGTCGTCGGTCGCCACGTCGACCCAGCCGGTCTGCGCCGCCTTGTCCACCTCGCCCGAGAGCTTCCACTTCCCCCAGCTCGGATCGGCGGCGCCGCCGGAGAGTACCACCTTGCCCCCACTCGGCTCGGCGCGGAGCGTCACGCCGGCCACCGTGAACGTCGGGCGGCCCTCCTGGCGGACGGTGACCCGTGCGTTCTCGACCACGACCAGCGGCACCGGCCCGTCGCCGGCCTGCCCCTCGGGGAGCGTCGGCAGCGTGGTGAGCAGTTTCCCGCCGGCGTCGAGGCGCAGCGCCACGGCAACGCCGCGGAGGCGGACTTCCTTCGGCCTCACCCGGCCGGTGACGAGTTCGGCGAACGACACGTCGGCCGCCGCCGACTCGACCGCCAGCACCTCGGCGTCCGGCGAGTTCGGCAGCGCCGGGTCGAGAACGCGGAAGCCGATCGACGACGACCCGGTGCCCACGTCGAGCTGCCGCACCTCGACCGGCAGGCCGATGGCGGCGCCGAGCCGCTCGGCAACGACCGCGCGGCCGCTCGCGGTGTGCAGGTACAGGCCCGCCCCGACGCGCAGCGCGATGACCACCGCCGCGACCGCCCCGAGGCCGATCAACACCCACCGCCCGATTCCCCACGCCCTGGTCATCGCGTCCCCTCCCCTGTGCCGGGTGTGGGCGGTGCATCCGGCGTTCCGCGCCGCGGGCGAAGCCGGCCGCGCGGGCGGGCGCAGCGGGTTGCCCCGGTGTGCCGTCGTCAACGGCACACCCGTTGCTTCACCTTCAATCCGTCCGGGCCACCCCCGACGGTCCCCCGGCCCGGTCCCGCCCGTACATTCGGAGAGACACCCATGACCCGCGCCCTGACGGCAGCGGCGGTCGGCCTGTTCGCGCTGGCGACCGCGGCCTGCAACAAAAGTCCCGAGGGTGGCACCCCGGGGACGAATCAGACGTTCACGATCACCACCGCCCCGGGTGACACCAACCTGAAGCCCGGCGAGGAGAAGACGATCCTCCTGACCATGCGCCGGGACGACCACTTCACCCAGCCGGTGAGCCTGAAGGCCGACAGCCAGAGCCCGACCATCAGCGCCCATGTTAACAAGACGAGGATGGAAGGCTCGGACCGCGAGGTGACGCTGACCGTGAAGGCCGCTACCGACGCCCCGAAGGGGCACCACGTCATCAAGGTGACCGGCACCCCCGAGAAGGGGCAGCCGACCAGCCTCGACGTGAAGGTGGAAGTGGTCAGCCCCTGACGCCGTGAGGCCGTCGGCGGCTTCGCGGTTACCCAACCGGAGGACTCCATCATGCTCCGTATGGCCCTGGTATTCCTGGTCGTGGCGATGATCTCGGCCGTGCTTGGGTTCGGCCTCATCGCCGACGTCTCGTTCGACGCCGCGAAGATCCTGTTCTTCGTGTTCCTGGTCCTGGCGGTGGTGTCGTTCATCGCCGACGCCTTCCGCGGACGGGACCGGATGATCGACCCCGTCTAGGGCGGGGAAATTCGAAGCACGAAGGCCGAAATCCGAAACCCGGGCCGCGTGAGTGGTCCGGGTTTCGGATTTCGGCCTTCGTGCTTCGTGCCCACCCGCACGGCACGGCCGATGCAACCGGCCTATCCGTCCGGCCCCCGGACACGGGAGCACCCACACCACCGGGCCGCGGCCGGCGCGCCCGGACTCAGGAGCACTCACATGCCACACACACCCGACCACCGGATGGACGCGGTCCACCTGGAGGACGTCGCCGGCGTCCGCAGCCGCGTCAGCTGGGGCGCCCTGCTCGGCGGCGCGGTCTTCGCGCTGGCGGCGGCGCTCGTGTTCACGTTCCTCTTCGCCGCCATCGGCGTCAGCCTCCGCGAGACCGACCTGCGCGGCGAGACGATCGGCATCGCCGGCATCGTCGCCGCCATCGCCACCCTCGCGGCGTCGCTGTTCCTCGGCGGGTGGGTGACCAGCCAGCTCACCGCGGGCGAGACGCGGCAGGAAGCGGTCATCTACGGCGTGCTGACGTGGGCGACGGTTACGGCGGTCTCGCTGATGATGGTCGGCATGGGCGTGCGGGCCGGGTACTTCGCGCTCGTCGGCGGGACGCTCGTCGCCCAGAACAACCAGACCATCCAGCAGCGGTCGTGGGAGGACATGGCCCGCGACGCCGGTGTGAGCCAGGCGAGCATCGACGCGGCGAAGGCGAACCTCGACCCGGCCCGCGCCCGCGCCGCCGCGGCCGACCCGGCGACCCGCGAGCGCGCCGGGCAGGCGGCCGTCGCCGCGTCGTGGGGCGCGCTGGTGGCACTGCTGGTGTCGATCGGCGCCGCGGTCGGCGGGGCGGTCGCCGGGTCCGGGCCGCAGTTCCGCCTGTTCCACACCGCCACCGACGTGCGGCGGCCCGAGATCATCGTGGCGCAGTAACCGCGGCCATGAAGTGGTGAGCGGGTGAACGGATGCGAGGCTGATCAAACACCGCCTTGTCACCCCTTCGCCCGCTCACCCCCTTCACCCCTTCGTCGGATCCAAGCCCCTTCACGCCCCCGCGCGGAACCGTAGAAGTGCCTGCTGGGGACGCCACCCCCGGCCGCACGCCCACGGCCCCTCCAGCACGGGCGCACGCGCATGGACCAGGGTCTCGGCTGGCTCACCGACACGACCGGGTTCGTCGCCCGCCGGTCCTGTGGCGCCTGGACCAACGGGACGATCGCCCTCCACGTCGTCTCCGACTTGCTCATCTGGCTGGCGTACCTGTCGATCCCGCTGGTGCTAATGTACTTCGCCCGGCGGCGGCGCGACCTGCCGTTCTCGCGGCTGTTCGTCCTGTTCGCGGCGTTCATCCTGGCGTGCGGGACCGCGCACCTCGTCGAGGCGGTCATCTTCTACCACCCGGTCTACAACCTGTCCGGCGTGGTGAAGGCGGCGACGGCGGCGGTGTCGTGGATGACGGTACTGGCGCTCGTGCCCGCGGTGCCCCGGCTGCTCGACCTGACCGGCACCGCCGCCCGGGCCGGCGAGGCGGTGCCTGCCGCGCCGGAGGCACGCTCCCGTTGGCGCGGGTACGTCGTTGCCGCCGGGGCCGCCGTCATCGCGCTGTTCGTCCGACAGGGGCTCAGCCCGCTCCTCGACGACAAGTACCCGTACGTCGTCTCGTTCCTGGCCGTCATCTACGTCGCGTGGGAGGCCGGGTTCGGCCCGGCCCTGCTGTGTACCGTGGTCACCGGGGTCGGGACCGCGATCTGGTTCGTCCCGCCGAGCGGCGTGCTGTTCGCCGGCGACCTGTCCGACCGGGTGGCATTCGGGCTGTACCTGTTCAGCGGGCTCGGGGCCGGGATCCTCGGTGAGGCCCAGCGGCAGGCTCGGGGGCGCGCCGAGGCGGCGCTGGCCGCCGCCCGCGACCGGCAGGCCGAGCTCGACCACCAGCGGGCGCTCCTCGACACCCTGTTCGAGACCTCCCCCGCCGGCCTCGCGCTGTTCGACGCCGGCGGCCGGTACGTCCGGGTGAACGCCGCGCTGGCCGCCCTCAACGGCATCGCCCCGGCGGCGCACGTCGGGCGGACGCCGGCTGAGGTGAAGCCCGCGGACGCGGAGGCGGTCGAGCCGGTGCTGCGGCTGGTCGCGTACACGGGCAAGCCGGTCCTGAACCTGGAGGTCCGCGGGGTGCCGGCGTCGGACCCCGGGCGGGAACACATCAGCCTGTCGAGCTACTACCCGGTCCCCGGGGCGGCCGGCGAGCCGCCCGGGACCGGGCTGGTGGTGACCGACATCACCGACCGCGAGGAGGCGCGCGCCCTCGCCCGCGAGACGGCCGAGCGGCTGGCGCTTTCGCTCGAGGCGGCGCGGCTGGGCGACTGGAACTGGGACGCCGCGACCGACGCCGTGGACCTGTCGCCGCGGGCGGCGGAGGTGTTCGGGCTCGACCCGGCCGCGCCGATTACGTGGACGGCGATGCGCGAGCACCTCCACCCGGACGACCGCGACCGGGCGAGGGCGGCGGTCGAGGCCGCGGTCGCCACCCGCACCGACTACGACATCGAGTACCGGGTGCGGCCGCCCGGCGGGGGCGAAGCGTGGGTGTCGGCCCGCGGCCGCGCGACCTACGCCGCCGACGGAGCCCCGCGCGGGATGTTCGGGGTCGTCGCCGACGTCACCACCCGGAAGCGCGCCGAGGACGACCTGCGCCGCAGCGAGGACCGGTACAAGGCGTTCATCGCGCAGAGTTCCGAGGGCATCTGGCGGTTCGAGCTGGACGAGCCGGTGGACGTGACCCGGCCGCCGGGCGAGCAGGTGGCGACCCTCTTCCGCCACAGCTACCTCGCCGAGTGCAACGACGCCTGCGCCCGCATGTACGGCTACCGGACGGCCATCGAGCTGACCGGCGCCCGGCTCGCCGAGTTCCTCGACCCGACCGACCCGCGGAACGTCGGCTACCTGACGGCGTTCGTCCGCAGCGGCTACCGGCTGGCCGACGCCGAGTCGCGCGAGGCCGACCGGTTCGGCAACCCGCGCGTGTTCATTAACACGCTGGCCGGCGTGGTCGAGGGCAGGAAGCTGATCCGGGCGTGGGGCACGCAGCGCGACATCACCGACCGGAAGGAGGCCGAAGAGCAGCTCCGGGCGAGCGAGGAGCGGTTCCGGCTGGCGACCGAGGCGGTCCGCGGGCTGGTGTACGACGCCGACTTCGTCGCCGGCCGGGTCGAGCGCTCGGCCGGGATGTACGACCTGATCGGGGTGCGTGCGAAGGACGCCGACCCGGCCGTCGGCTGGTGGGGCGGGCGGGTCCACCCGGACGACCTGGCGCGGAAGGCGGCCGAGACCGACCGGGCGTTCGGGCGCGGCGCCCCGACGTTCGTGGCCGAGTACCGGGTCCGCCACGCCGACGGCCGGTGGGTGTGGGTCGAGGACCGGGCGCGGGTGATGTACGGGGCCGACGGGAAGCCGCGGCGCGTCGTCGGCTGCCGGACGGACGTGACGGCGCGGAAGGACTGGGAGACGCGCATCCGCGAGAGCGAGGCGCGGTTCCGCACGCTCGCCGAGGCGGTGCCGGTGGCGGTGTGGGTGTGCCGCCCAGACGGGTGGACCGAGTACATGAACGCCCGCTGGGAGGAGGCGACCGGCGCCCCGCCGGCCGAGAGCCTCGGCGCCGGGTGGCTCAACCAGGTCCACCCGGACGACCGCGGCCGGGCCGCCGCGGCGTGGCAGAGGGCGGTGGAAACCCCGGCCATCGGGTTCCGGATCGAGTACCGGCTCCGGTCGCCCGCCGGCGGGTTCCGCTGGTACCTCGCCGCCGGCCACCCGCACCGCGACGAGTCCGGCGCCGTCATCCGCTGGTTCGGCACCTGCACCGACATCGACGACAAGAAGCGCCAGGCCGAGACGCTGGAGCGGCTCGTCGCCGACCGCACCGCCGAGCTCGTCCGCAGCAACAAGGAGCTGGAGGAATTCGCCTACGCCGCCAGCCACGACCTGCAGGAGCCGCTGCGGAAGATCCAGGCCTACGGGACGCGGCTGAAGGAGAAGGCGCGCGACCGGCTCGACGACGACAACCGCGACCGCCTCGACCGGATGATGGGCTCGGCCGGGCGGATGAGTCGGCTGATCGACGACCTGTTGGCGTACAGCCGGGTGACGACGCGCGCCCGGGCGTTCGTCCCGGTGGACCTGAACGCCACCCTCGCCGACGCGCTCGAAGATTTGGCGGCGAGGGTCGACCAGTCCGGCGCGACGGTGACCGCCGGCCCGCTGCCGACACTCCCGGGGGACGCGGGTCAACTGCGACAGGTGCTCCAGAACCTCGTCGGCAACGCGCTGAAGTTCCACCGCCCCGGGGTGCCGCCGGTCGTAACGGTATCGGCGGAGCGGGTGGACGCGGGGTGGGCGATTACCGTGGCGGACAACGGGATCGGGTTTGAGGCCCGGCACACGGGGCGCATCTTCCAGGTGTTCCAGCGGTTGCACGGCCGCGACGAGTACGAGGGGACGGGCGTCGGCCTGGCGGTGTGCAAAAAGATCGTGGCGCGCCACGGCGGCACGATCTCAGCACACGGTCGGCCGGGCGAAGGCGCGACGTTCGTGGTCACGCTGCCGGTCGGGAACCAGTGAGTGGTGAGTGGTCCTCATTCCCCCGCTCTGCGGGGGGAAGGGGACTACCATTCTCCCCTTCTCCGGTTTCTCACCCGTGGGGCGCGGCGGGGGATGATTTCTCGCGCCCAAGAACTCGCATAGGTGCCCGGGATTTCTAGGGTTATCCGCGGTAGTCTGGGTACGGTTCTCGGGGAGGTGACGGCGGGCCGTCATTCTCGGAATTTGGCGTTGCCGGGTCGCGCTACGGACGTAAAACCCGACTGAGCTCACGCCTCCCGTCGATCCGGTCGGAAAGGGACACGATGGAACACCCGACCCCTCCCACCCCCGCCGGACCCGGCTACCCGCCGGCGGTCCGTGGGATCGCGGCCGCGTCCGTCGCGCTCGGGTACTTCAGCCTCATCGTGTTCTTCTGGAAGCCGTTCGGCATGCTCCTTGGAGCCGTCGGCCTCACCCTCGGGCTGATCTCGCTGGCGATCGGCAACCGGGGCGGACTGCGGGGCGAGAACGTCGCGCTCGCGGGCGTCGGCATCTGCGCGTTCAGCCTGTCGATCACCAGCGCCGTGTACTGGGGTATCGGGTTCCTGACCTGGGGCTACACCTTCTGGTGACCCGCCCGGTTCGTTCGCTTGTTGGCCGTCTCACCGGAGGCCGTGGATGCCCCAGATCTTCCCGAAGGCCGTTAACCCGCTCACGCGGTTCCTCGTGCTGCTCCTGCCGATGGGGTTCGGGGCCACGGGCGTCGGGCTCGCCGCGTTCTACCGGTCGAGCTACGCCACGGGCAAGGAGGAGGTCGTGCCGCAGCCGGTGGCGTTCAGTCACGCCCACCATGTCGGCCAGCTCGGCATCCACTGCCTGTACTGCCACACGTCGGTCGAGGACTCGCACTTCGCGAACATCCCGCCGACGGCGACGTGTATCAACTGCCACCAGGAGATGTGGCACGGGGCGGACATGCTCCAGCCGGTCCGCGACAGCTTCCAGAAGGACAAGCCGATCGTGTGGAACCGGGTCCACAACGTCCCGCACTACGCCTACTTCAACCACTCGATCCACGTGGCCAAGGGCGTCGGCTGCCAGAGCTGCCACGGCAACATCGACAACATGAACCTGACGTTCCAGAGCAGCACGCTGCTGATGGAGTGGTGCATCAACTGCCACCGCAACCCGCAGGAGCAGCTCCGGCCGCAGTCCGAGATCTTCAGCATGACCTGGGCGCCGGGCCGTCCGGTGAACGGCAAGGCGCAGGTGTGGGTCCGCGAGGACCTGCCGAACTGGGGCAAGAACCCGGACGGCACCGACACCGCCCACGCCTCGATGATCGGTCAGCCGCGTCCGACGGCCCAGCGCGAGCTCGGGCTTAAGTTGAAAGAGCTGTACGACATCCGCGACGGCGTGACGATGACCAGCTGCTCAATGTGCCATCGGTAACGGGGTAAATTCGAAGTTCGAAATCCGAAACCCGAACTGCCCACAGTTTCGCGTTTCGTGCCTTCGAATTTCGGATTTCGAATTTCGTGCTTTCCGCCGAGGAAGTGATGCCCCCCGAAGCGAACGACGCCGCCGCCCCGAACCCGCCGCAACTGTGGCGCGGGCTCGAGGAGTACATGGACAGCCCGGCGTTCCACGAGGCGATGGCGAACGAGTTCCCCGAGGACGCCGCCGAGTGGACCGACCCGGTCAGCCGGCGGAACTTCCTCACCGTCATGGGCGCCGGCCTGGCGCTCGCCGGCGCCGCCGGCTGCACCCCGCGCCCGGCGTCGATGCGGAAGATCGTCCCGTACACGCGCCAGCCGGAGCAGATGGTTCCCGGCGTGCCGCTGTTCTTCGCCAGCGCGGCGCCGCTCGCGGGCTACGCCACCGGCGTGCTCGTCCGCAGCCACGAGGGGCGGCCGGTCAAGGTCGAGGGGAACCCGGACCACCCGAGCAGCCTCGGCGGCACGTCCGCCATCGACCAGGCCAGCGTCCTCGACCTGTACGACCCCGACCGCTCCAAGACGCCGACCCGCTCCGGCACCCCCGTCTCGCTCGACGAGGCGGTCCACGCCGTCCGGGCGCAGCTGTTCGACGCGACCGGCCAGCCGAAGCAGGCGGTGCGCCTCCGCGTCCTCAGCGGTGCCGTCACCTCGCCGGCTCTCGCCGACCGCGTCGCGGCGTTCCTGACCCAGTTCCCGCAGGCGAAGTGGACGCAGTTCGAGCCGTGCGGCCAGGACAACGTCCGTGAGGGCACCCGCCGCGCCTTCGGCCGCGACGCCGCCGTCAACTACGACTTCAAGCAGGCCGACGTCGTCCTGTCGCTCGACGCCGACTTCCTCGGCGACGGGCCGGGCCACGTCCGCTACAGCCGCGACTTCGCCGCCCGCCGCCGCGTCCGCGACAGCATCCCGGCCGGCGCCGACGGCGAGTACGTCAAGCCGGAGAACATGAGCCGGCTGTACGTCGCCGAGTGCATGCCGAGCCAGACGGGCTCGGCCGCCGACCACCGCCTGCCGATCCTGAGCGGGCAGGTCGAGGCGTTCGCCCGGGCCGTCGCCGCCAAGCTCGGCGTCGCCGGGGCGCCGGCCGCCGGCACACTGCCGGACGCGGCGCAGAAGTGGATCGACCCGCTCGTCAAGGATCTCCAGCGCGTCCGCGGCAAGTCGATCGTCGTTGCCGGCGACAGCCAGCCGCCGGCGGTCCACGCCCTGGCACACGCGATCAACAACCACCTCGGCAACCTCGGCACCACGGTGTTCGTCACCGCCCCGGTCGAGGCGCGGCCGGACGGCAAGATGCTCGCGCTCGCCGACCTAGTCCGCGAGATGGCCGCGAATGCGGTGGACGTGCTGCTCGTCCTCGGCGGCACCAACCCGGCGTACACCGCCCCGGTCGACCTCGACTGCGCCGGCGCCGTCAAGAACGTGCCGTTCCGGTTCCACCTCGGCTCGCACCAGGACGAGACCGCCGGCACCTGTGAGTGGCACATCAACGAGGCGCACTACCTCGAAACCTGGGGCGACGGCCGCGGGCACGACGGCACGGTGGCGATCCAGCAGCCGCTCATCGCCCCGCTGTACAACGGCCGCAGCGCCGCCGAGGTGCTCGCCGCCGTCACCCTGGCGGGCGACACCGACGGCTACGACATCGTGCGGGCGTACTGGCGGAAGCGGTTCGCCGACGAGAAGCGGGCCGGGGTGTTCGAGCAGTTCTGGCAGGAAACCGTGCGGCTCGGCGTCGTCGCCAACAGCGCTGCCCCGCGGGTCGAAAAGCCGACGCTCGCCGGCGGCTGGGCCGAGGGGGCCAGCCCGGCGTACCCGACGCTCGGGGCCGACGAGTACGAGATCAACTTCCGCCCTGACCCGACGCTGTTCGACGGCCGGTTCGCCAACAACGGCTGGCTCCAGGAGGTGCCCAAGCCGGTCACGCGGATCTGCTGGGACAACGCCGCCTACGTCAGCGCGGCGACGGCGAAGAAGCTCGACCTCGACAAGGACTTCCGCTGGACCGGCGGCGAGCGCGGGCGGACCGAGGTGAGCGTCGTCACGCTGACCTACCAGGGCCGCTCGATCAAGCTGCCGGTGTGGCTGCTGCCCGGGCACCCGGACGGCGCGATCACCGTCCACCTCGGGCACGGCCGCGAGCGGGCCGGGGCGCACGTCGGCAACAACCCCGGGCAGGGGCCGAACGCGGAGGGGAAGCAGGTCCGCGGGTCGAACGCGTTCGCGCTCCGCACCGCCGCCACGCCGGCGTTCGGCACCGGAGCGAAGCTCGCCAAGACGACCGACCACTACCTCCTCGCCTGCGTCCAGGCCAACTGGGTGATGACCCAGGTGGACCCGCTCAACGGCACGGTCATCGACCGCGCCCCGGTCCGCCGCGGGACGAACGAGCAGTACAAGACGAACCCGTGGTTCGCCAAGATCACGCCGACCGCGGCCGGTGAAACCGCGCTCATCAGCCAGAACATCCCGGGGCAGGCCGGGGCGCGCAACCCGGAGTCGGGCACTGTCCGCCAGCGCGGCACCCAGTACGGTCCCGACCACGACCACTCGAACGGAAACGGCAACGGCCACGAGGGGCACGGGCACCACGACGACCGGCTGGTGCCGCTGACGATGTACAACCCGAACGACCGCCTGTACCCGGACGGGTCGCGCGGCCCCGGGCGGCGGTGGGCGATGGCGATCGACCTGAGCGCCTGCACCGGGTGCAGCTCGTGCATGGTCGCGTGCCAGAGCGAGAACAACAGCCCGGTCGTCGGCAAGCACGAGGTGACGCGCGGCCGTGACATGTACTGGATCCGGATCGACCGGTACTACGAGGGGACGCCGAACGAGCCGGACGCGACGCGGACGTACTTCCAGCCGGTGCCGTGCCAGCAGTGCGAGAAGGCGCCGTGCGAGATCGTCTGCCCGGTGGCCGCCACGGCCCACTCGGCGGACGGGCTCAACGACATGGTGTACAACCGGTGCGTCGGCACCCGGTACTGCTCGAACAACTGCCCGTACAAGGTGCGGCGGTTCAACTTCCTGTCGTTCCAGGACTGGTCGACCGAGAGCCTGAAGCTCGGCCGCAACCCGGACGTGTCGGTCCGCAGCCGCGGGGTGATGGAGAAGTGCACGTACTGCGTGCAGCGCATTCGCTACGGCGAGATCGTGGCCGAGCGCGAGCACCGGCCGATCCGCGACGGCGAGGTGCGGACGGCGTGCCAGACGGCGTGCCCGTCGGGGGCGATCGTGTTCGGCGACCTCGGCGACCCGGCGAGCCTCGTCGGCAAGTGGAAGGCCGAGCCGTCGAACTACGGCCTGCTGGCGGAACTGAACACGATGCCGCGGACGACCTACCTGGCGAGCCTGCGGAACCCGAACCAAGAGCTGGTGGACGCGCTGAAGCGGTAACTGGGGCGGGGCCGTGCCCGAAATGCACCCGCTCGTGCAGAACAAGCACGACCTGGTGAGCGTCGGGGACGCGATCGGGAACGTCGTCCTCGACGGCAAGCACCCGCGCGGGTGGTGGATCGGCTTCCTGGCCGGGTTCGCCATGCTCCAGGTGCTCGCCATCTCGGTGGCGTGGCTGTTCTACATGGGCGTCGGGATCTGGGGCATCAACGTCCCGACCGCCTGGGGCTTCGCGATCATCAACTTCGTGTGGTGGATCGGCATCGGCCACGCCGGCACGCTGATCTCCGCCATCCTCCTACTGCTCCACCAAAAGTGGCGCACGAGCATTAACCGCTTCTCGGAGGCGATGACCATCTTCGCGGTCATGTGCGCGGGCGTGTTCCCGCTCATCCACATGGGCCGCCCGTGGTTCTTCTACTGGCTCTACCCGTTCCCCAACATCGCGGGCATGTACCCGCAGTTCCGGTCGCCGCTGACCTGGGACGTGTTCGCGGTGACGACGTACTTCACGATCTCGCTCGTGTTCTGGTACATCGGGCTCATCCCCGACCTCGCGGCGCTCCGCGACCAGGCCCGGAACAAGTGGCAGCGGATCGGGTACGGCCTCCTCTCGCTCGGCTGGCGCGGCAGCGCCATCCACTGGCGGCGGTACGAGAAGGTGTACCTGCTCCTCGGCGGGCTCAGCACCCCGCTCGTGCTGTCGGTGCACACGGTCGTGTCCTTCGACTTCGCCGTGTCGATCGTGCCGCTGTGGCACGCCACGATCTTCCCGCCGTTCTTCGTCGCCGGGGCCATCTACTCGGGCTTCGCGATGGTGGTGGCACTGGCCATCCCGATCCGCCACTGGTACAAGCTCGAGGACCTCTTCACCGACCATCACATGGACATCATGGCCAAGGTGATGCTCGCCACCGGGTTCCTCGTCACCTACGGGTACTTCTCGGAAATCTGGATGGCGTGGTACGGGCACAGCCTCTACGAGTGGGGCACCACCATCGAGCGGGTGTTCGGGCCGTACGGGTGGTCGTACTGGGCGCTGATCTTCTTCAACTGTGCCTTCCCGCTCGTCGCGCTGTGGTCGCGAAAGGTGCGGCGGAGCGAGTTCTGGCTGGAAATGGTCTGTATCTCGGTCCTGATCGGGATGTGGTTCGAGCGGTACGTCATCGTCATCACGCTCACCCGCGACCAGGTGCCGACCGAGATGCGGGAACTCCTCCCGAAGAAGCAGGGCGGCGGCGGCGGGCACTCGATCATGGAGAACGCGCCGTGAGTACCACGATCGAACCGACCACCGCGCCGCACGGCCCCGGCCACGGCGCCGACCCGGACGCGCCGAAGCTGTACGCCCTGCTCGCCGGGTTCGGCACCGCCGACGACCTGGTCGTCGCCACCCGCCGGGCGGCGGCGGCGGGCTACACGCTCATGGACACGCACACCCCCTACCCCGTCGGGGACACGGCCGACGCGCTCGGCTACCCGAAGTCGGAGATGGGCGCGGTGATGTTCATCGGCGGGCTCACCGGCGCCTGCTCCGGGTTCCTGATGCAGTACTGGAACAACGCCTACGGGTACTCGCTGAACATCGGCGGCCGCCCGTACCTGAGCTGGCTGTCGTTCATCCCGATCACGTTCGAGATGATGGTGCTCACCGCCGGCCTCAGCGGCCTGTTCGGGCTGATGGCGCTGTGCGGCCTGCCGCGGCTCAACCACCCGCTGTTCAACAGCGCGAACTTCGACCGCGCCACCCGCGACCGGTTCTTCCTGTCGGTCGAGGCGGCGGATCCGAAGTTCGACCTGGAAGCCACCCGGGCGTTCCTCACCACCCTGAACCCGCTGACGGTCGAGGAGGTGATGGAGTGATCGCGCTCTTCCGCAAGCCCGCCCGGGCCGGCGAGTACGCCGCCCGCGCCGCCGTCCTCGGCCTCGTCGCCACCGTCGCGGCCGTCAACACCGGCTGCAAGCAGGACATGGGCGACCAGCCGTACTACCGGCCGTACGAGCCGACCACGTTCTTCGAGGACGGCCGGTCGAACCGCCCGCTGGAGCGCGGCGTCGTCCACCGCGCCCAGTACCTCGACAACGACCCGCTCGTCACCGGCCTGACCCAGGAGGAGTGGGGGCGGTTCTGGAGCCGCGGCGAGAAGAAGGTCGACGTCGCCGCCGCGACCCCGCCCGAGGATCGCGAGACGAGCTACGGCGCCCCGCGGTTCGACCCGCGGCCCGGCCAGCCGAACAGCGGCCCGGCGGTGTTTGTCACCGAGTTCCCGTTCGAGATCACCGCCCGCGACCTGGCGATCGGCGCCCAGCGGTTCACGCAGTACTGTGCCATGTGCCACGGCCCGCTCGGCAACGGCAAGGGGAAGATCTGGGAGCGCGGCTACCTCAAGCCGACGTCGTTCCACACCGAGCCGGTCGAGGCGAACGAGCCGCCGGACTACGGCCAGATCAACCTCGGGTTCAGCCGCGGGTACTGGAAGTGGGACGTCCGCATCCCGATGCGGGACGTGCCGGTCGGGTACTACTTCCAGGTCATCACCCAGGGGTACGGGGCGATGGGCAGCTACGCCGCCCAGGTGAAGCCCGAGGACCGGTGGCGCATCATCGCCTACATCCGCACGCTCCAGCTGAGCCAGCGCGCCGACGTGTCGCAGCTGCCGGCCGACGTGGTCCAGCGGCTCAACGCCGGGGGGAACCAGCCGTGACGACCGCCCCGACCGAGACCCCCGCCACGCCGCCGACGCCGCCGGCCGACTTCTGGGCCACGCCCACGAAGATCGCCATGGTCGCCGCCGTCGCCGGACTGGCGACCTACGGCATCGCCGGCGTGCTCTACATGGGCACGGTCCACGACGGCCACGGCCCGGACGGGAAGACCCAGTTCGTCCTGTCCTGGCTCGCCGGGTGGACGTACTGGGCCAGCCTCCCGCTCGGCGGGCTGGCGCTCCTGATGATCCACTACCTCGCCAAGACCTCGTGGGGGCTCCTCCTCCGCCGGCCGATGGAGGCGGCGACGAAGACCCTCCCGGTGATGGCGCTGCTGTTCATCCCCGTGCTGGTCGGGCTGACCTTCCACGAGAAGTCGCCGTACTGGTGGGTGGACCCGCACCACGCCCACGAGGAGCTGGCGGCGAACAAGGAGAAGAACCAGGAGGCCGCCGAGAAGGCCGCCGGCGACCCGCTCATCGACGCCAACGCGACCAAGCGGGCCGAGCGGTTCCAGGCGTCGCAGGCGCAGGTGCAGAAGGCCGTCGAACACGAGCGCCACGACCGCGAGAAGGGCACCTTCGGGTTCCTTTCCCCGCAGGTGTTCGTCGGCCTCGCCGTCGTCCTGTTCGCCATCTGGTACGCGATGATCGCGTACATCAACAAGCTCGGCGAGGTGTCCGACGCGGTCATCGGCACCGGCACGCCCGAGCAGCAGTGGGAGAAGGTGGACGAGGCGCGCGAGAAGTTGAACCGCTTCTCCGGTCCCGGCCTGATCATCTACGCCGTCACCATCACCGCCGCGGCGACGCAGTGGGTGATGTCGCTGGAGGCCGGGTGGGCGAGCACCATGTTCCCGGTGATCTTCGCCGTGAACCAGTTCCTCACCTGCCTGGCGTTCAGCGTGATGGTGTTCCTGTTCCTGGTCGGCCGCGAGCCGTTCAAGAGCGCGATGCGGCCGAAGTTCCAGCTGGACATGGGCAGCCTGATGCTCGCGTTCACGCTGTTCTGGAGCTACACCTCGTTCTCCCAGCTGATGCTCATCTGGATCGGGAACCTGCCCGAGGAGATCCCGTTCTTCCTCAAGCGGTCGGCGCCCGGGTGGTGGGCGGTGTCCGCGGGGCTGATCGTGTTCCACTTCGCGGTCCCGTTCCTGCTACTCCTGTTCCGCGACATCAAGCTCCACCCGGTGCGCCTCCGCGTCATGGCGACGTACCTGCTGGTGGTGTGCGCGGTGGACGTGGTGTGGTGGGTGGAGCCGACCTTCGCCCACGAGTCGCCGCTGTACGTCCTGATGGACGCGGGCGCCGTGGTCGGCATCGGCGGGGTGTGGGGGCTCGTGTTCCTGAGCTTCCTGAAGAAGCGGCCGCTGCTGCCGGTGAACGAACTGTACTACCTGCCGGAGGGCCACAGTGAGCACCACTAACCCGCCCCCGGGCGCCCCGATCCCGCCCGGCAGCGCCCCCGGCGCCGGCCAGGGCTGGCCCGCCGACGTGGTCCACGGCACCGCCCCCGACGAGCACGGCGGCGGCGGCGGGGTCAACCCCGACGCGATCAAGGCCGGCCACGAACCGGACGTGTTCTACGTCAAGCCGATCATGAGCATCCCGTTCGCGGTGGTGGTCACGTTCGTGATCGGCTTCGCCGTCGCCGCCGGGGTGTTCGCCTACGTCAGCGAGCAGTGGGCCAAGCCCGACCCGTTCGCGCACCCCGCGGGGCTGGCCCGCGGCAACGCGTCGCTCAACGAGCGGCTCGCCCGGACCGACCAGAAGGGCGCCAGCGGGGTGAAGTCCGAGGTGGACCAGCCGCGGCTGGAGACGCTCAAGCGGCTGGCCGGGAACGACAAGGGGCAGACGTACCAGGTGACCACGCAGCCCGAGGTGCCGACCGGCAACCCGCCGTGGATCCACCCCGAGGACATCCTGCCCGGCCGCGTCGCCGGCCTGCAACGCGCCGGGTACACGAACAAGGAAAAGACGACGGCGCGCATCCCGATCGAGGACGCGATGAGGGTGATCGTCGAGAAGGGGATGCTGAAGGCGGCGCCGAACGGCCAGCGGCCGCAGGCGTCGGCCGACCGCCCGACGAACGGCAACGGCGGTCGCGGCGGTCTGCCGGCGGCGCCGAAGGCCGAGGCGCCGAAGGCTCCGCCGGTCCCGGCCAACCCCGCCCCGCCGAAGGCGCCGGACAAGAAGTAACGGTCTGGTGGGACCGACGTCCCGCCGGCCCCACCGAACGAAAGGCAAACTGGAGCACCCGTGACCCGCCGCCTCACCCTCGCCCTGGCCGTCGCCCTGGCCGCCGCGTTCCCCGCGGCGGCACAGCAAGCGCCGGTCACCGCGCCCGGCGAGGGGCGGACGGTCGACAACCCGGACATGCGGATCGACGAGCAGGTCGGCGCGCAGCTGCCACTCGACCTCGTGTTCCGCGACGACCAGAACCAGGAAGTCACACTCGGGCAGTGCGTCAACGGCAAGCCGACCATCCTGGTGCTCGCCTACTACCGCTGCCCGATGAACTGCACCCAGGTGCTCGCCGGGCTGGTGGACGCCCTCCGGCTGTTCCCGCCTGGGATGGACGTGGGGAACCAGTTCAACGTCGTCGTCGTCAGCTTCGACCCGAAGGAGACGCCGGCGCAGGCGGCCGACAAGAAGCGGTTCTACCTCGCCGAGTACGGCCGCCCCGGCGCCGAGAAGGGCTGGTTCTTCCTCACCGGCCGCCGCGAGCCGATCCGGGCGCTGACCGACGCCGTCGGGTTCCGGTACAGCTACGACAAGGTGTTCAAGGAGTACGACCACCCGAGCGGGCTGACCGTGCTCACCCCGGCGGGGACGATCGCCCGGTACTTCTACGGCATCGAGTACGACAAGGAGTACCGGGTGCCGGGCGGGACGACGACGCTGCGGCTGTCGCTGGTGGACGCGAGCGAGGGGAAGGTCGGGTCGCTGCTCGACCGGCTGATCCTCCGCTGCTACCGGTTCGACTACCAGAGCCACAAGTACACCCCGGACGTGATGCTCGCGGTCCGGGCGGCGGGGGCGCTGACCGTGGTCGGCCTGCTCGCCGGGGTAGGTTACTTCCGGGTCCGGGAGCGCCGCCGCACCGCGGCCGCCCCGGCGCCCGGGCCGACGGCTGACGCGGGGCCGCGCCCCGGGGAGGACGCGAAGTGAACGGTGACAGGGGTCCGCTGCCGGCCATTGCCGAGCGCGCGTCGGTCATGGCCGACGCGTTCGAACCGCTGTTCTGGTACATCACGTTCTGGACGGCGGCCGGGTTCCTCCTGGTCTGCGCCCTGCTGGCGTGGTGCTGCGTCGCCTACCGGCGCAAGCCCGGGCAGATCTCCACCCCGCGCATCCTCGGGTCGCACCGGCTCGAGCTGTTCTGGACCGTCACGCCGCTGCTGATCTTCCTCACGTTCTACGTCTGGGGCGTGTACGTGTACGACAAGGCCGTCCACCCGCCGGCCGACGCACCAGAGGTGTTCGTCATCGGCAAGCAGTGGATGTGGAAGGCCCAGTACCCGAACGGGCAGCGGGTCATCATCGGCGGCAACCCGAAGAACATGACCGAGGAGGACCGCCAGAACATCGGCGCCCTCGTCCTCCCGCTCAACCGCCCGGTGAAGGTCACGTTCATCTCCGAGGACGTGATCCACGACTTCGGCGTGCCGGCCTTCCGGCAGAAGATCGACGTCATCCCCGGGCGGTACGTCAGCACCTGGTACCAGCCGACGAAGCTCGGCGAGTTCCACGTGTTCTGCGACCAGTACTGCGGGGCGTGGCACTCGCTCATGGTCGGGAAGATCACCGTCGTCCCGGCCGACGAGTTCGACAAGTTCCTGGAGGGGAAGGGCGGGCTGCAGGGCTCGCCGAACCCGGTGGACGGCTCGCTGGCGCACCGGGGCTGGCAGCACTTCCAGCGCCTCCAGTGCCAGAGCTGCCACATGCCGAACGCCGGCGCCGGGACGAAGGTCCACCCGCGGGCGCCGAGCCTGGAGGGCGTGTTCGGCCGGCAGGTGCCGCTCCGGGGCGGCGGCACCGTCACCGCCGACGAGCAGTACATCCGCGACTCGATCGTGAACCCGCGGAAGCACGTCGTCGAGGGGTGGGAGCCGATCATGCCGGGGAACTACGGCAGTCAGGTGACCGAGGACGAGTTGGCCGAGGTCGTCGCGTACATCAAGTGGCTCCGGCCGGGCACCCAGCTGGCGCCGAACGACCGGGCGGTGCCGCCCGACGGGGCGCCGCGGGTGACGCCGCCGCCGCCGGTGTCCACGGGGGGGAAGCAGTAATATGAGCATCGTCGTCGCCGACACCCCGCGGACTGCCCCGCCCCCGCCCGAGCCGGTGGCCCCCGCGCGGAACTACCTGAACGAGACGTCCGGCTTCTGGTCGTGGCTCCTGACCGTCGACCACAAGCGGATCGGCATCCTGTACCTCGTGTCGATCACCCTGTTCTTCGTGGTCGGCGGGATCGCGGCCGGGCTCGTCCGGACGAACCTGCTCACCCCGAACGGGGCGATCCTCACCGAGGACCAGTACAACAAGGCGTTCACCGCGCACGGCGTGGTGATGCTGTTCCTGTTCCTCATCCCGTCCATCCCGGCGGTGTTCGGGAACTTCCTCGTGCCGATCATGATCGGGGCGAAGGACCTGGCGTTCCCGAAGCTCAACCTGGCGAGCTGGTACGTGTTCATGATCGGGGCGGCGTTCATGGTGTGGGGGCTGCTCTCGGGCGGCATCGACACCGGCTGGACGCTCTACCCGCCGTACAGCTCCCGGTACTCGCACGCCAGCGTGACGCCGGGCGTGTTCGGCGTGTTCATCACCGGGTTCAGCTCCATCATGACGGGGCTGAACATCATGGTGACGGTCCACAAGATGCGTGCCCCGGGCATGACGTGGGGCCGGCTGCCGCTGTTCATCTGGGCGATGTACGCGACCAGCTTCATCCAGCTCCTCGGCACCCCCGTGGTGGCCATCACGCTGGTGCTGCTGATGGTCGAGCGCGTCGCCGGGGTCGGCATCTTCGACCCGGCCATCGGCGGCGACCCGGTGCTGTACCAGCACCTGTTCTGGTTCTACTCGCACCCGGCCGTGTACATCATGATCGTGCCCGGGATGGGCGTGGTCAGTGAGGTGCTCACCTGCTTCAGCCGGAAGAACATCTTCGGGTACAAGGCGGTGGCGTGGTCGAGCGTGGGCATCGCGGTGGTCGGGTTCCTGGTGTGGGCGCACCACATGTTCGTCGCCGGCATCAGCTACTACTCGGCCCTGCTGTTCAGCTTCCTGACGATGCTCGTGGCCGTGCCGAGCGCCATCAAGGTGTTCAACTGGGTGGCGACGCTGTACCGCGGGTCGATCACGTTCCAGGCGCCGATGATGTACACCCTGGCGTTCCTGGTGCTGTTCACCGTCGGCGGCGTCACCGGCCTGTTCCTGGCGACGATGGGGACCGACATCCACCTCCACGACACGTACTTCGTGGTCGCCCACTTCCACTTCGTGATGGTGGGCGGGATGGTGCTGGCGTACCTGGCCGGCATCCACTTCTGGTGGCCGAAGATGACCGGGCGGATGTACTCCGACTTCTGGAGCCGGACGAGCGCGACGGTGATCTTCGTCGGGTTCTTCCTCACGTTCGTACCGCAGTTCATCCTCGGCTACCATGGCATGCCGCGGCGGTACCCGAACTACCCGGAAGAGTTCCAGGTGTACAACGTGCTGTCCACGGCCGGGGCGAGCATCCTCGGGGTGGGCTACCTGATGCCGGCCGTCTACCTCACCCTGTCGCTGTTCTTCGGGCCGAAGGCGCAGGCCAACCCGTGGAGCGCCACCGGGCTGGAGTGGCAGGTCCCGAGCCCGCCGACGGTGTTCAACTTCGAGTACCTGCCGGTGACCGTGTGCGGGCCGTACGAGTACGCCATCGGCGTGGACCAGCTGGGCCGCGGGCTCCCGGAACCCCCGGGCTCCGGCGACGACAACCCGGCCGCCAAGGTCGGTCCGACCCTGCTCCCCGGCCCCCTTCCGAAGGAGACCGAAGTTGTCGGCTAGCACCCACGGCCACCACGCGGTGCTGAAGCACCACTTCGACAACCTGGAACAGCAGCACTCGGCCGAGCGGCTGGGGATGTGGTTCTTCCTGGTGACCGAGGTGCTGTTCTTCAGCGGCATGTTCGTCGCCTACACCGTGTACCGGCACTGGTTCCCCGCGGAGTTCCAGTTCGCCAGCTCCCACCTGATCCTGTGGATCGCGGGGGTGAACACGGCGCTGCTCATCACCAGCAGCCTGACGATCACCCTCGCCATCCGGTCGGCCCAGCTCGGCCAGCGGGCCGCGCTGATCCGCTGGCTGCTGCTGACGTTCGCGCTCGGCGCCGGGTTCATGGGGTTCAAGGCGCTGGAGTACGCCACCGACGTCCACGAGAAGCTCGTCCCGGGGCGGATGTTCCAGGAGGAGTACGCCAGCGCCGTCGCCGAGCTGGCCCCGGTGGACCCGGCGGCGGCGGGGACGTTCCAGTTCAAGGGCGGGCAGCAGCACTGGGCGCAGGACCTGGCCCGGAGGAACAACCACCTCGTGCCGGGCAGCGACGGCTACGTCAGCCCGGAGCGGGTGCAGATCTTCCTGTGCTTCTACTGGATCATGACCGGCATCCACGGGATCCACATCATCGCCGGCCTCGGGTGCATCCTGTGGCTGGTGCAGCAGGCGTACGCCGGGAAGATCCCGAAGGAGAACTACTCCACCGTCGAGGTGGTGAGCCTCTACTGGCACTTGGTCGACATGATCTGGCTGTTCCTGATGCCGCTCCTCTACCTGGCCGGCGCCGGGCTGCACGCGAGCGGGCACTAACCGACGGCAAGGCCGGGGGGCGTCCCCCGGCGGGCGCACCGAGACACCGAGGCCGCGATGGCGCACGACCCGTACCCCACCCCCGCCGACGACCCGCCCACCCTGCACGACGTGGACAAGGTGTCGACCCTGCTCGTCGTGTACGTCGTGGTGCTCGGGCTGGCGGCGGCGAACATCTTCCTGTCGGTGAGCGGCCTCGGCACGCTGGCCTTGCCGGTCCAACTCGGCATCGCCTCCGTGCAGGCGTCGCTCGTCGCGTGGTACTGGATGCACATGCGCCGCGGCGACACCGTGGTGGCCCTGGCCGCCGCGACCACGCTGTTCTTCATGGGCATCTTCTTCGTCCTGGTCCTGTCCGACGTGCTCACCCGCTGGCGCGGCGGCATCTGACGGCGTGTCTGGTAAAGTAGTAGGCACACTCCGTGTGCCGTTGTTTTTGACGGCACACGGAGTGTGCCTACTACTTTCCAGACACGATCTGAGCGGGTTGCCC
>JAFKFQ010000664.1 GCA_017308215.1 bacterium
TGGGCGAGCGGCGGCTGTGACCGTGCCCGTGGGGCCGGTTCCAAACCGGCCATTGCCCGGCCGGTTGGGAACCGGCCCCACGGACCCGCCGCTACTGGTACTTCGCCGCCTCAGTCTTGAATCGCTCGGCGAGCGCCGCCGCCTGGCGGTCGTAGGCCGCGGCGTCGGCCCACGCCTGGCGCGGTTGCAGTACGCGGTCCGGCACGCCGGGGCAGTGCGTCGGCACCGCCAGCCCGAACGCCGGGTCGGTCACGAACGGCACGTCCGCCAGCGCCCCCGTCAGCGCCGCCTTCAGCATCGCGCGCGTGTGCGCCAGCGACATCCGCGTGCCGACACCGTAAGGGCCGCCGGTCCAGCCGGTGTTCACCAGCCACACCGGGGCGGCGTGCGTCGCCAACTTCGCCCCGAGCATCTCCGCGTACCGCTTCGGCGGCAGCGGCAGGAACGGCTTGGCGAAGCCGGTGCTGAACTCCGGCGTCGGCTCCGTCACCCCGGCCTCGGTGCCCGCGACCTTCGCGGTGTACCCGCACAGGAAGTATTCCATCGCCTGCTTCGGCGTCAGCCGGGCGAGCGGCGGCAGCACGCCGAAGGCGTCGCACGTCAGGAAGAACACGTTCCGCGGGTGCCCGCCGCGGCCGGACAGCTCGCAGTTCGGGATGAAGTCCACCGGGTACGCCGCCCGCGTGTTCTCCGTGTACTTCTGGCTGTCGAAGTCCGGCACCCGCGACACCGGGTCGACCGGTACGTTCTCCAGCACGCACCCGAAGCGGATGGCGTCGTAGATCTGCGGCTCGCCGGCCTTCGACAGCTTGATCGTCTTCGCGTAGCACCCGCCCTCGATGTTGAACACGCCGTCGTCGCCCCACCCGTGCTCGTCGTCGCCGATGAGGCGGCGGTCGGGGTCGGCGCTGAGGGTCGTCTTGCCGGTGCCGCTCAGCCCGAAGAACAGCGCCACGTCGCCGCCCGCGCCGACGTTCGCCGAGCAGTGCATGCCCAGCACGCCGGTCTCGGGGAGGACGAAATTCATCACCGTGAAGATCGCCTTCTTGATCTCGCCGGCGTAGTGCGTGCCGGCGACGAGGACCAGCTTGCGGGTGAAGTCGATCGCCACGACCGCGTCCGAGTTGGTGCCGTCGGCGGCGGGGTCGAACTTGAGGTCGGCGGCGTGGAGGATCGTCCACTCGGGCGCGAAGCCGGCCAGCTCGTCGGCGGCGGGGCGGAGGAACAGGCAGCGCGCGAACAGGCTGTGCCACGCCCGCTCGGTGACGACCCGCAGCGGCAGGCGGTGCGCCGGGGGGGCGGCGGCGGAGCCGTCGAAGACGAACAGCTCGCGGTTCTGGAGGTACGCCTGGGCCAGCGAAACGAGGCGGGCGAAGTGGTCCGGGTCCATCGGCTTGTTCGCGGCCCAGTCGACGCGCGGGCCGGTGAGCGCGTCGCGGACGGTGAACTTGTCCTTCGGGCTGCGGCCGGTGCGGGCGCCGGTGAGGGCGGCGAACGCGCCGAGGGTGGTGAGCTCGCCCTCGCCGCGGCGGACGGCGTGCTCGACCAGTGCCGCCGCCGGCAGATTGGACCAGACCCGCCCGGGGTTGGCGAGCGGGAAACCGGGGGACGGACCGTCCATCGATCGACTCCGCATCTCCGGCCGGGGAGGGCACCGCTACTATAGCGGGTCGCGGGGCGGGGCGCCTCGGCAAACGAGGACGCCCGATCGATTACCAATCTTTATCCAACCCACCCGACTCGTTCACGGAATCCACACGCCGGCGGCTAAGACTATGGCTTGTCGAGAAGCCATCTCTGCGGACGGCGACCGGACCACCGGCCGCCGCATCGGTATTTTGATCTGCCTGATAACTTGCGTTGATTATCGGTTTAAGAAGATTCCTTCGCTTTCGGGAACTCAAGCTGTTGATGTGTCGTCTGTGAAATACAACTAGTCGTGTCACCCGTCCGTGGACCATGCCCTACCCCACGAGGATTGAGTTGATGAAGCGGCCCCTGTCCTATGCCCGTCGTTCGGCGTTCACGCTGATCGAGCTGCTGGTGGTGATCGCGATCATCGCGATCCTGATCGGGCTGCTCCTCCCCGCCGTCCAGAAGGTCCGCGAGGCCGCCGCCCGCAGCACCTGCTCCAACAACATCAAGCAGCTCGCCCTCGGCATCCACAACTACGAGAGCTCGCACGGCGTCACGCCGTCGGTCGGCCAGTGCGAGTCGAGCACCGGCTCGGTCACCTACACCGTGCACGGGTGGTCGGTGCTGGTCCTCCCGTACATCGAGCAGAACGCCGTCTACAGCCAGTTCGACACGAACTACAACCACTACGCCGACTCCACTTACAACAACGCGGTCCTCCACACCACCAAGTCGCGCGGCCGGGCGTACGACGACCCGGCCTACCCGTCGGGCTTCGCCGCCGGCAAGACCAAGATCAAGACCTACGTGTGCCCGAGCACCCCGATCGCCAACGAGAGCCGCGACCCGGTCGACTCGATGGGCGGGATCGACTACATGGCCGTCGCGCTGACCGACATCATCTCGAACCCGGCGAACGGCACCGTCGGCACCCGCGGCGGGATCGCCGACCGGGCCTACGGGGCGATGACCTGCGAGGGGCGCACGATCATCGGCATCGCCGACGGGTCGTCCAACACGCTCCTGCTCATCGAGGACGCCGGCCGCTCCCACCCGAACGTCGGCACGTTCGGCGCCCAGTCGTCCACCAACCGAGTCTCGGCCATGAACTCCCCGACCGCCCCGATCGCCGGCCAGAGCACCCCCGGCCGCCGGGTGTTCGCCTGGGTCGACGCCGACGCCGCCACCAACGGCATCTCGGGTCCGAACAACTCGTCCGCCAGCAAGGTCGCCAAGATCAACAACAACAACAACCCGACCGGGGGGCCGAGCACCTGCCCGTGGAGACGGAAGCGGCGGCGCAGCGCGTAGACGCCGAGAACGCCGAGCGGCACCGAGATCGCGACCGTCGCGGCGGCAAGAACG